>NZ_JBSFRT010000047.1:0-46465 GCF_053589375.1 Rhodococcus sp. NPDC003348 | reverse complement strand
CCAGGCTGCGGCCGCCCCGCCGCCTGGACCGACGGCCACCATATCCACCACTGGTCCAACGGCGGACCCACGAAACTCTCGAACCTGGTGCTGCTATGCCGCTTCCACCACGGCCTCATCCACAAGGGTGAATGGGAAGTGTTCGTCAGCACGGACGACGGTCACCCGTGGTTCGTGCCTCCGCGCTGGATGGACCCGCAGCGAAGACCCGTGCCCGCCCACAACCGAAGAGATCTCATCTTCACCAGCTGAACAAGCACAACCGAACAGCACCGCCCGGGCCACGACCTCACGACGGGTCGCGACCCGGGGCGTTGCTGTGCCACACACAAGGAATGGCCATCGGCATCCGACTTGCACCTCGGAGTGACCTCGTGTGGAGCGCAAGTTCGACACCGACAATGCCTCGAACCAGTTCAGGGCGATCCGGCCGCTTCCGACTGACACGAAAATGGGGTGACAACGGCTGGCGACCACCTCGTCGGCGTGCACCAAAGAGCCGGGGCGGCGGTTGGATCGTTAGCGAACGAGTTGGCGACGGCGGGCCCCAAATGCGAACCACGAGAGTGCACCGAAGATGGGAAGCATCACGATGAGCGCCGACCACCAGAACTTCGCGCCCCACCGGCCAAGGAACTCTGGCGAACCATGCGCGAGGACCAGCGACTCCACGTGAAGGATCAACTCATTGCCTGATCGGGGCCCGATGGCTGAAAGTCCCAACTGAGTAGACCGTCCTCGATGACAGGCACCCACCCCTCGCAGTCCGTCCCCTCCTCGAGCGCCGTCGCGATGGAGTCGAGCATGGCCACGATCGAGTCCGGTCCGGCGACCGCACCCTGAACTCGGCCATCCACATCGTCGCAGTCACCCAAGCCAGAACACCCAGCAGCGACGGATACGCCTACCACCAACGCAAGATGGCCGAAGGCAAGACCCACGAGAGGCTATGCGATGCCTCAAACGACAGGTTGCGAAGCGGCTGTGGCGCACCATGAGGGACGACCAGAGCGACAGACCAACCGCTGTCTTGTCGCAATCCGCTTAGACGTTGTGCATCGATGCTTCCTCACCCACGGCCCTCGACGGCCAGGGCCCTTGGCCGGTCAGTGCTTACTGGCCGAACGTCTCGCGAAGGTTCGCGTTGACAAGCTCGTTGATGCGCTTGCGCATACGAGTCGTTGTCTCCTCGTCCGGAAGCGGCTCGTCGACGACGAGAGTCCAACGGAGTTCGGTGCTGCTGCCAGCAGTGGTGCATACATCGAAGCGGATACGAGCATCCGGCCGCCATCGCCAGATCGAAGTCCAAACCACGAGGTTCGGCTCAATGCTCTTCTCGATCGAGGGATATTGCTCATCCTCACGCAGAATCAGCCATGGGCGAGCGGGATCGCGATCCGGGTTTACCAAGGCCTCGTAGACGACACGAGGGGGCGGTGGTTGCGAGCGCCTCCGATTCGCAATCTCAGCCACATCGCACCCCTACGCTCCGCGCGGCGGACATATCGACGACCTCGCGCTCGTCGACCTGGAGATATGCCCCATCCAGGTCTTCTCCTTCGACCGCGCAACGCATATCCAGATTCTACGGACATGCCAAGTGGGAAAAGACAATCGGTGCGGGTCGACGCTTCCCTCGTCGACCCGCAGCGAGATCATGGGGCCGGTGTTCGAAGGATCCTGGGCTTGACAGCACACATAGATATTGCCGAGTGCGCCGAGGCCGTCGGTCATCTCCTGCCTCCCCCGAGCCGACTTCTCATGGGTCACGACGGCACGAGCGACGGAAAGCCGTCCGTTGCTGGGAAAGACGACCAGCGGGACTGGGTACTCGTTGCATCCGCCGCCGTGCAACGCGAACCACTGGCGCAATTGTTCAGGCCGGGTCTGGCCGCTGCTTCAGCCGCGCGCACAACCCCTGGACCTGCGGAAGCAACCTCGTTGGAGTTGCGGGCTCCCTCAGGCGGACGGCGGGAGGCCACGCTGATCACGCTGCGGGCATGACCACTTCGCTGATGAGCCGCAGACTCTCCCACGACGGCTCCTCGGGCATACCGCCGCACAGCGGGTGGCTGGTGACCACGGGGACCACGCCGGACCGGCATGCCTCGATCAGATCCTCCGGCGTGTACACCCGGTAGACGCCGGCCTCGCGCAGTTCATCGACGGTGGCCGAGGAGTCCTTCACGTGCGAGTCCCGCTCGCCGATCCAGGACCGGTAGGCCAGTGCATCGGCGAGCAGGTGGTGGCCGAACTTCGCCCAGAACGCGTCGGGGTCGTCAGCACAGAACACCGTCGCGGGACCCGGCGGCGGGAACATCACGAGCCCCGGGTCGCGGCCGAGCGCACGGCACTCGTCGACATAGAGCCGCTTCAGCTCCCGGTCGACCACCTCCGGCTGGAAGTGCAACCCAAGCCGTGCCGCCCGCGTCGCGGCCGCCGGCACCCCGCCGCCGTAGAACATCACCGGGTGCGGCACGGTCAACGGCGCCGGTGTCACCTCGCCGCTCGCCCAGGCGTCGAATATCCGACCGATCGCCGTCTCCAGGTCTCGCGCGCGGGTTTTCCACGGACGCCCGAACAGCGCGTACTCCTCGGGCCGGTACCCGAGTCCGACGGTGTAGGTGACGCGCCCGCCACTGAGGTGGTCGAGCACGGCGATGTCCTCGGCGAGACGGATCGGGTCGTAGAGGTTCACCACCAGCGCGGCGACGGAGATCGGGATCCGCGTCGTGCGTGCCGCGAACGCGGACGCCACGAGCAGCGGACTGGGCAGGTAGCCGTCGTCCGAGCCGTGATGCTCGGACAGCGTGATCGCCGTGTGCCCCTTCGCATCCACATAGGACGCCTGCTCCAGCGCGACCGCGAACAGGCGCCGCCGGGCATCGGGCGAGTATCCCGGAGCCCGGAAATCGTATCGCGTCACGAAATGCGCCACCGCACACCTCCTCCACCTGAGACGAAGGCGCCCGGGCGGGAAACCCGTCCGGGCGCAGCGTGTTCGACCCCGCTCAGTTCGCAGCGGGCGAGCGGTCGAGCTTGCCCGCCAGCTTCTCGAGGTACGCGACGACGGTCGCTTCGTCGGCGTCCGGCATCCCGTACACCACCTCGTCGACCCCGAGGTCTTCCCAACGCGAGAGCGTTTCGGGGACCGGCTTGCGATCGAGGACGACGATCCGCGGCGAACCCTCCCGGCCGGCGGCCTCCCACGTCTTGCGCAGCAGCAGGACGTTGTCGTCGATGTCCTGCTCGATCGGGGTGGTCATCCAGCCGTCCGCGGACCGGGCGATCCACTTGAAGTTCTTCTCGTTGCCCGCCGCCCCGACGATGATTGGAACCCTCGGCTGCTGAATGGTTTTCGGCCACGCCCAGCTCGGACCGAAGCTGAGGAACTCGCCCTCGTAGGACGCCTCCTCCTGCGACCACAGCGCCTGCATGCCTTCGAGGTACTCGCGCAGCATGGTGCGGCGCTTGCCGGTCGGGACACCGTGGTCGGTGAGTTCGTCGAGGTTCCAGCCGTAGCCGACGCCGAGGGTGACGCGGCCACCGGACAGGTGGTCGAGGGAGGCGATGGTCTTCGCCAGGGTGATCGGGTCGTGTTCGACGGGCAACGCGACGGCGGTGCCGAGCCGGATCCGCTCGGTCACCGACGCGGCGGTCCCGAGCGAGACCCACGGGTCCAGGGTGCGCATGTACCGGTCGTCGGGCAGCGATTCGTCGCCGGTCTGCGGGTGCGCGGCGTCGCGCCGGACGGGGATGTGCGTGTGCTCGGGGACGTAGAACGAATCGAATCCGAACCGTTCCACCGCCCGCGCCGCGGCCGCGGGGGTGATACCGCGGTCGCTCGTGAACAGCGTGATGCCAAACTCCACCAAAGCCTCCTCGCACTGTGACGAACAACTCGTCGCTCGTCCCCGACACTATTTGCTGGACACCTGTTTATCAAGGTGTCCAGTCGACCGGTGTCGATCAGATTCTGGAACTCGTTCACCGAATCCTGCCAGCGTTGGACCAGCAATCTAGAACCGATCACCGCTGCCGCTATGACACATGTTCCTGCCTACCCGAACCCCTCTGCGACGACGTCCGCGTCACACGGGAAAGGGCGCGACGGCCGGCGGAATCGCCACCGGCCGCGACGCCCTCGACCATGATCAGAGCCCCGACACCGTCAGGGTTCGCCGTCTCCCACCCGAGTCGCGAATGGCTAACCGACGACGATGGTGCCGCGACCCGGAACGTGCGGGAAATTGGTGTCGATCTGGACCTCGATCCGTCCGGCCCCGGTGGGTGCGGTCATCGGCACCCACGGGCCGTCCGTCGGCGACAGCGGCGTGTCGTCGCCGAGTGGGACCGGCGGCCCCGGGAAGACTCCGCTCGCGCCGGTGTCCAGGTTCTTCCAGCGCAGCGTGGCCTCGACGCCGCAGTACGGGTTCTGGAACAGACCGGGGACGAAGGTGAACTCCGGTCGCACCCAGATCGTCGGGTTCTGCCCGTAGAAAAGGGCGTTCGGATCGTAGTGCGCATCCACGGTCCCGACGCACCCGAGCGCCCCGCCGCCGAGCGTGTACGTGGGCGAGATCCCCGCCGGGTCGGCCGACGAGCCGGTCGACGCCGCGGCGGTGCCGCCCGTCATCGATGCCGCAACGACTGCCGACACCACCACCGCACGAACAAGTTTCATCGTGTTCCCCCCAGCCGACGCTACGGCGTCATCTCGTAGGCGCCATCGTAGGCCACCACCTGGTCCCAGACCCTCGCGAACCGCTGGCCGTCGACCACCGGCTTGCGGATCACCCCCAGCGCCCACGCCTGCTGGGCCTGCGTCGAGGAGGGCTTGCCGTGCAGTGCCACGGCATACGCGGAGAAGTCGCGGACCTGGAAGTCGAAGATCTGGTCGAGCAGATCGCGGTCGAGGCCGGTGAGCTCGGCCTGTTCGAGGATCAGCTGGCCGTAGACGACCAGCGAGAACAGGTGACCGACGTTGAGCAGGAAGTCCAGATCCTTCTGCTGCGCGGCGTCCGGGCCCGCGGTGGTGAGCAGCTCCTGCAGGGCCCGCGCCTGCTCGAGGAACAGCGCCACGTTGGGGAGGTCGGCGTGCCGCTCGTAGACCGGAACCCAGTCGTGGAACTGCACCTTGGCCGCACCCCTGGTGGGGCCCTGGTGCCAGAAGAACTCGTCGTCGGCGGCGTCGAGCCGGGTGCCGATCTCCGGGTACTCCGCCGGGGCGAACAGGTAGTTCGGCATGAACTTGAGGATCAGCCCGACGTTCACGTGCACGGTGCCCTCGAGCTTGGGGAGGGTGCCGATCACCTCGACGGCCTCGCGGAAGTAGGTGTTCTTCTCGTAGCCCTTGGCGGCGATGACGTCGTGCAGCAGCGCGATCACCCGCTCGCCCTCGGAGGTGACCTTGGCCTTGGTCATCGGGTTGAAGAGCAGGTAGCGGCGGTCGTCGAGACCGGCGCTGCGGAAGTAGTCCACCGCACGGGCACTGAACTGCTTCATCGCGACGAGCCGGCTGTATGCGTCCACGAAAGCGGCGCGCACATGGGTGAAGTCGGTGACCGGGTTTCCGTAGAGGATCCTGTTGTGCGCGTGGGTGATCGCCTCGTAGAAGGCGTGCTCGCTGATGCCGATCGAGCCGGTGCACAGATTGAACTTGCCGACGTTGACGGTGTTGAGTGCGGCCTCGAATGCCTGCACCCCGGTGTGCAGGATGTCCTCCTCGCGGACCGGGTAGTCCTCGAGCCGGAAGGTGCTGACGTACATCTGGCCGTGGATGACGTTGTCGATCAGCTGGTAGTTCGAGTGTCGGCTGTCCGCGACGAAGAAGACGTAGCCCTCGGGGCCGTCGATGTCGGTGCGTCGACCGAACACCGAGACCATGCCGGCGACGTTGCCGTTGCCGATGTAGTACTTGTCCCCCGTCGCCCGGAACGCGACCCCGCCCTCTCCCGACGCATTCTCTCCGGCGACCGGGGTGAGAAGCATGTCGGTGGAGTACACGTCGGCGCCGTGCGTGCGCTCGGACAGGCCGAAGGCCATCACACCGCCCGCGGACAGTTCGTCGGCGGCACGCTGGCGGGCCTTGTCGTTCTCGCTCATCCAGATCGGCCCGAGGCCGAGGATGGTGACCTGCCAGGCGTACCAGTACGCCAGGCCGTAGAACCCGAGGATCTCGCTCAGGGCGGCGTTGCGGGCCGCGTCCCAGCGCCGGTTCGGGTCGCCGCCGCCGAACTCGGCAGGCGTCTGAAAGGTGGCGAACAGCTTCTCGTCCTTCACGAACTCGAGAAAGTCCGCGACCCACACCGCGTCGAGGTCGTCGGCGAGCAGGCGCTCCTTGCCACGGTTCTCGAACCAGTCGATCGTCGCGCGCAACAGTCGCCGGGTCTCCGGATCGAATTCCTGCGGGTCGTAGGTTTTCGGGTTGAACAGCAGCTCGGTCACGGCTCGGCCTTTCGTCGGAGTCCCAGCCCAAATTACCAGCCAGTAACTTGATTGGGGACCCACTTCGGGCGCCATCTGGGGATCCCGGAGCGCGCGCGAGTTCGGGGTCGCCTCGCGCACCCGTTTGGCGCACCGCGCTCGTTCGGATGAGAACTGAAAGAATGGCACCCACGTGCGCCCCGTTCGAGGCGGCGGACACAAGGCACATGGAAACCTGAAAATCGGGTCGCCTGCCCAGCAGACGACCTTCGTCGAAGGGAAAACCATGACAGCACCCAGCGACATCGTGATCAATCCGGCGCTCGCCGACCTGTACAAGGACATTCACCGACATCCCGAACTCGGATTCCAGGAACACCGCACCGCCGCCCTCGTCGCCGAACGACTGACGGCAGCAGGGTTCGAGGTCACGACCGGAGTCGGGAAGACCGGGGTGGTCGGTGTCCTGAAGAACGGCACGGGCCCGACAGCGCTGCTCCGGGCGGACATGGATGCGCTGCCCATCCGGGAGGAAACCGGACTCGACTATGCCAGCACCGTGACGGTCACCGATGAGCACGGAGGCACGGTCCCGGTCGCCCATGCGTGCGGCCATGACCTGCACACCACCTGCCTGCTCGGCGCGGCGCAGATCCTCGCCGCCGACCGGTCCCGCTGGAACGGCACACTGCTGCTCGTGTTCCAGCCGGCCGAAGAGCTGGGTGCGGGTGCGCAGGCGATGGTCGACGACGGATTGTTCGACAGGTTCCCCAAGCCGGACGTCGTGCTCGGCCAGCACGTGGCACCCCTGCCCGCAGGGAAGATCGCCGGGCATCCGGGTGCGTCCTACGCGGGGTCGGATTCACTGCGCGTGCGGCTCGTCGGCAAGGGTGCACACGGGTCGATGCCGGAGGCCTCGGTCGATCCCATCGTGCTGGCGTCGGCAACGGTATTGCGCCTGCAGACCGTCATTTCCCGCGAGGTCCCGAGCACCGCGACGGCCGTGCTCACCGTCGGGTCGATCCACGCAGGTGACGCCGCCAACGTGATTCCCGGTCACGCCGAGATCCAGTTGAACATTCGCAGCTACGACACCACCGTGCGACGCCGCATCCTCGACAGTGTCGAGCGCATCGTTCGCGGTGAAGCGGAGACCGCCGGAGCACCGGAGGAGCCGACGATAACGGAAATCGAACGGTTTCCGGTCGTCATGAACACCCCTGAGGCATTGAAGAAGAGCCTCGACGCGTTCGCCACATGGCTCGGCCGGGACAACATTCTCGATCCGGGCGCAGGAGCAGGCAGCGAGGACGTCGGCATCCTCGCGACCAGCTCCGGGGCGCCGCTGTCCTACTGGCTGCTCGGCGGGGCGGATCCTTCCCTGTTCACCACGGGAGACATGACGGACCCCGCACTGCTCACCGTGCCGTCCAACCACTCCCCCCACTACGCCCCGGTCATCGAGCCGACTCTGCCGATCGGCGTGACCGCGTTGGTGACCGCCGCCCGTACATGGTTGCCGCCGAGCGACCAGGCCACGCCCTAACCCTGCACGAACCGTCCGGCCCGACCGAGCAGTGACCGGTCGGGCCGGACTTGCATGCCCGAACCCCTTGTGTGAGCGGGGCCACGTTGCTACCGTGTGACACACAGACACAGATTTGTTCCAACGTCTCGCTCCTTCCATTTCCCGATCCTTCGATGTCCCCGGCGACAGGAGTTCGCATGACGTCAACCCACGAGTCCGTCGGCGACACCGCGACCGGCGAGCCCGTACGGCCCGGATTCGACGAGGGCATCCGCGAGGCACTGCCGATGCCCGTCGACGACGACACCGCCGACCTGGTGGTGCCCCTCGGTCCGGACTCACTGGTGTGGAAGTTCTACGGCGACGTGCGCGGCCTGCTCGGGTTCCAGCGGCTCGCGGGCACCGAGAACTGCATCGAACAGCTCGGCAAGGCCGTCGAGGACCACTCGGTGATCTTCGCCGACACGATCGGCCGGGCGAAGCGCAGCGCACCACCCATCATGAAGACCGTCTACAGCGCGGACCCGCACGCGTGGGGCCGAACGGTCCGCGACTTCCACAAGCCCATCAAGGGCACCATCGCCGACGGATCGCGCTACCACGCACTCAATCCCGAGTTGTTCTACTGGGCACACGCGACATTCGTCGACCAGGTTCTCTACATCACAGACACGTTCATTCGTCGCCTGTCCGAGGCCGAGAAGGAACAGATCTTCGAGGAGAGCAAGGCCTGGTACCGGCTGTACGGGGTCAGTGACCGCGGCCAGCCGCAGACCTATGCCGAGTTCGTCGAGTACTGGGACGGAATGCTGGACCGGTTCGTGCCGACCAAGACGATCGTCTACGCGACCGGGTACATCCGGAAGGGCATACCCGGCCCCCGGCAGATCCCCGCGCCGATCTGGAAGGTGCTGTCCGCACCGCTGAACGCCTTCGCCCGGACCGTCGTCGTCGGCACCGTGCCCCCACAGATGCGCGAGGTCTGCCGCCTCGAATGGGACGACAAGAAGGAGAAGCGCTTTCAACGGTTCGCGCGCGTCATGCGGGCACTGAACCCGGTGTTCAACCGGCTCCCCGTCGGGGCTCTGTACCTGCCGTGGGCCCGCGACGCCTGGCGGCGCGTCGGCGTCGATCCTCGGCGCCTGCACAACACCGCGGCCTGACCATCTTCGAACGACCTTCAGGAGTTCCCATGCGTCGCAAGCAGTTGGCCACCGTTCCGGCGGGCAGTGGCCTCAAACCGATTCACGGAACAGGCGATCCGGGCGTGATCGAGGTCCTCCGGTTCTTCCGGGATCCGATCACCATGGTCGCCAAGCGTCGCGCCGCGTACGGCGACATCACGTACATCAACTCGTTCGGCCTCAAGTTCGTGATCCCCCTCGACGCCGACGGCAGCGAGGCCGTCGCGATGAACCGTGACAAGGCCTTCGCCAACGAACCGGCGTGGGGATTCCTGATCGGCCCCTTCTTCCGCCGCGGCATCATGCTGATGGACTTCGAGGAGCACCGTCACCACCGGCGAATCATGCAGCAGGCCTTCAGCAACACCCATCTCAAGGGCTACCTGCAGGACATGCAGCCGATGCTCGCGGAGCGGGTCGCCCACCTGCCACTCGGTGACGACGTGCGACTGCTCGACGAGTTCAAACAGATCACTCTCGACCTGGCGCTGGAGATCTTCCTCGGCTTGGACCTGCCGCGGGCCGAGGCCGACCGGATCAACAAGGCGTTCGTCGACTGCGTCGGTGCCGGTCTGTCGATCATCCGCAAGAACATCCCCGGCACGCGCTGGGCGCGCGGTCTGGCCGGCCGCAAGCTGCTCGAGGCCTTCTTCTACGAGCACCTGCCCGCCAAACGCGCCACGGCGACCCCCGACCTGTTCTCCGTGCTGTGTCACGCCCAGGACGAGGAGGGCCACACCTTCACCGACGAAGACGTGGTCAACCACATGATTTTCGTGCTGATGGCCGCGCACGACACGTCGACCATCACCCTGACCACGATGGCGTACTACATGGCCCGGCACCCCGAGTGGCAGGAGAAGGCCCGCGAACAATCGCGGAACCTGCCCCCCGAGATCTCATACGACACCCTCGACGAGTTCACCGTCCTGGACCGGATCATGAAGGAGTCGCTGCGGCTGAACTCCCCGGTCCCCGGCCTGCCCCGGCGGGCGATCAAGGACACCGAGATCTGCGGACACCACATCCCCGAGGGCACCTACGTCTCGGCGATCGGCATGGTCAACCACCACAATCCCGCGCTGTGGAACGACCCCGAGCGCTTCGACCCCGACCGTTTCACCAAGGAACGCGCCGAGGACAAGGTGCACCGCTACGCCTGGATGCCCTTCGGTGGCGGGGTGCACAAGTGCATCGGTCTGTACTTCGCTCAGATGGAGATCAAGACGATCATGCACAACATGCTGCTCAGGTACGAGTGGTCGGTACCGGAGGACTATCGCTGGGAACTCGACAACTCCACCCTGCCGGTACCGAAGGACCGCCTGCCGGTGCGCCTTCGCGCACTGTAGGCGAGTACCGACGTGCGAGGCGCACCAGGATCGCCCACGGTGCCGGAAGGCGGCGACCGATATGCTCACCCCGATGCCCACACCAGTCGAACCCACCGCGCGGTCCGCGTCGCCGGAGATGGCGATGCTCGACGCCGCGCGGGACGAGTTCGAGCGGTACGGAATCCGGCGCACCAACATGGACGACATCGCCCGCCGGGCCGGCATCTCCCGCAGCACCCTCTATCGCCGGTTCCCGAACAAGGACGCACTGGTCGAGACGCTCGTTCTCCACGACACCGCGGCGTTCTTCGCGGAACTGGACCGGGTGGCGGCGAACCGCGACCCGCGCAGCGCCGTCGTGGAGTGCTTCACCCGTGGTGTCCGGCTCGCCCAGGAGATGCCGCTGGTCGCGCGGATACTCGAGAGCGAACCGGAACTGATCCTCGGACTGACCAACCGAACCGATGGCGCGCCGATCACCCAGGCCGCCGCGCAGGTCGCCGTCACCCTCCGCCGCAGCGGGGTGACCATGTCGGACGAGGATCTGACCGCAGTCTCCGAGATCCTTGTCCGGATCGCGGTGTCCCTGATGCTGAATCCTCAAGGCCAACTGGACATCTCGAATCAGGAAGCGGTTCGGCAGTACGCCGAGCGCTACCTGGTCCGCCTGGTGTGGTGACCGGCGTCCGACGCCGTCACCGCTGACCACACAGGCACACCGGCACCCCGGCCGCCCCACACTGTTACGCAGCCCGTCCCCCCGGCGGCAGCGCCGTCACCCCACCCCTCGGCGGCCGCGCCGTCACCCCACCCCTCGGCGGCCGGGCCGTCACCCCATCCCTCCGAGCGAGGAGACAACAACACGTGACATCCGTCAGCTCACCCGACATCGGTGACCCACCCGCCGCCGATCATCCCCGCGCGGTCGCTCCGGCCCTGATCCGCGCGCTCCGCGCGCAGCTCCCCCACGCGGGTCCACTGCGCCGGGCGACGGCCCCGTTCACCGGCGAGCCGCTGCCCGGTGTGCCCCAGGCCGATCCGGCCGCGGTGGCCGACGCGGCTCGCTCCGCGCGCGAAGCCCAGACCGCGTGGGCGGACACCCCGATCCGAGACCGCGAGCGAGTCGTCCGCCGTTTCGCGCGGGCCCTGATCGACCATCACGACCTGCTCTGCGACCTGATGCAGTGGGAGACGGGCAAGGCGCGGGTGCACGCCGCGGTCGAGGTGCAGGGCGTGATCTCGGTGGCCACGTATTACGGCCGCACCGGTTCCTCGCACCTGCGGAGCCGGCGGGCGAGCACCGCTGTTCCCGGGGTCGTGGCCGCCCGGGTCGGGTTCCGGCCCAAGGGCCTGGTCGGGGTGATCGCGCCGTGGAACTATCCGCTCTTCCTCGCCGTCGGCGACGTGATCCCGGCGCTCGTCGCCGGGAACGCCGTGCTGAGCAAGGCCGATTCCCAGGCCCCGTGGACACTGCTGCTTGCACGCAAGCTCGCGGTCGAATCCGGTCTGCCGCCACGGGTCTGGCAGGTGGTCGCGGGACCGGGAGCCGAGATCGGTTCCGCGCTGATCGGCGCCGTCGACCACCTGTGCTTCACCGGGTCCACCGCGACCGGGCGCGCCATCGCGCGGCAGTGCGCCGACCGGCTGATCGGGGCGTCGCTCGAACTCGGGGGGAAGAACCCGATGATCGTGTGCGCCGACGCCGACATCGGTGCCGCGGCGACCGGCGCGGTCCAGGCATGCTTCTCCAACGCGGGCCAGATGTGCATCGGCATCGAACGGATTTACGTCCACGAGCGGGTCTACGGGCAGTTCGTGGACGCCCTCGTCGACCGCACCCGCAGGCTTCGGCTCGGATCCGGCTACACGTATGCCGTCGACATGGGATCGCTGACGTCCGGGCGTCAGCTCGCGGCCACCGTCCGGCACATCGAGGACGCCGTCGCCAAGGGCGCGACAGTGCAGACCGGCGGGTGCCCCCGCCCGGACGTCGGGCCACTGTTCCACGACCCGACGGTGCTGACCGACGTCACCGCCGACATGAGCGTGTACGCCGAGGAGACCTTCGGCCCCGTGGTGTCGGTGTACCGCGTCACGTCGGAGGAGGAGGCGGTCCGGCTCGCCAACGAGGGCGAGTACGGGTTGAGCGCGAGTGTGTGGACGAAGGACGTGCGGCGGGGCCGCGAACTCTCTGCGCGGATCGTCGCGGGAGCGGTCAACGTCAATGACGGCTACCTGTCCGCGATCGCCGCGCTCGATGCGCCGATGGGCGGCATGCGGACCAGTGGCGTCGGGCGCAGGCACGGCCGCGAGGGCATCGTCCGCTACACCGAACCGCAGACCGTCACCACCCAACGCGTCCCTACCGCCTACCCCGACCGGCTGCGCGCCGGACTGCTGCGCGTCATGAACTCGACCAGCCGCGTGAAACTGGCCCTGCCCGTGAAAGACGGCTTTCCGCAACGATTCCGAGGACGACGATGAACGCTCATGCCCTGCGAACCCGAGTCCGCAACGAAGCCGTCGCCGCCCGAATCCTGTGGCGGGCCGGCATGGTGTCCGGCAGGCCGCGCGCGCTGGCCGCCGGCGTCAGGGCCGTGGCCCGCCTCGGCCCGTTCGGCGGGCTCCCCGCCTACTGCGCGGCGGTGCACCGCGGCGCGGTCGCGATCGTCGACGACCGCGGTGCCCTGACGTTCGACGAGTTCGCCTCCCGCACCCATCGGCTCGCCAACGCGCTGCGCGCCACACTGCCGGTGGGCGACACCCAGCCGAGCATCGGGATCCTGTGCCGCAACCACGCGGATGCGCTGGTGACGCTGTGCGCGGCGGCCGCGGCGGGCGCCCGGGTGGTTCTGCTCGGCGCCGACTTCGGGCCCGCGCAGGTGGCGGTGGTCGCCGCCCGGGAGCGTCTCGACGCGATCGTCTACGACCAGGAGTTCGCCGGGGCCGTTGCCGATTTCGACGGCCACCGGTGGTGTGCCTGGTACGACGGCGAGATCCCCCCGGACGCACTGTCCCTCCTGCTCGAACCGCAGTCCGCGACACCGCCGCCGCGCCCGAAGCACGCGGCATCGCTGGTGATCCTCACCAGCGGTTCCAGTGGAACGCCGAAGGGCGCACCCCGCGCCGAACCGCGCACCCTGATGCTCACCGCAGGCCTGCTCGAACGGATACCGCTGCGCGGAGGCGAGCGAGTGCTGTTGTCCGCGCCCGTGTTCCACGGCTGGGGGCTGCTTGTCGCGGTCCTCACCCTGATGCTCGGGTCGACACTGATCCTGCACCGCCGCTTCGATGCGTCTCGGGCACTGGCCGACCTCACACGGCAGCGGTGCGCCGCCTTCATCGCGGTGCCGACGATGATCCGGCGGGTACTCGACCTCGGCGAGCAGGTCCGGGCCGCGGACCTGTCGAGCCTGCGCATCGTTGCCAGTGGCGGCGCGCGGCTGGAGGGCGCCCTGGTCACCCAGGCGACCGAGGTGTTCGGGCCGGTGCTGCACAACCTCTACGGGTCGACGGAGGCCGCCTACATCAGCATCGCTACGCCGCAGGATCTCGCAGACGCCCCGAACTGCGCGGGTCGGCCGACGCTGGGCACGGTGGTGCGCATCGTCGACGCCCGCGGCAGGTCCGAAACCGCAGGCACCGAGGGCCGCATCCTGGTGCGCACACCTGCCCAGATCGAGGCGTACACCGACGGCACCAGCCGCAGCGACACCTACGGTTTCCTCGACACCGGCGACCGCGGTCACCTCGATCCGCTCGGACGGTTGCATGTGTCCGGTCGCTCCGACTCGATGATCGTGTCGGGCGGCGAGAACGTCTATCCGGAGGAGGTCGAGCTCGTCCTGCTCACGCACCCGGGCATCGACGACGCCGCCGTCACGCCGGTCGACGACGTGGAGTTCGGGCAACGCCTGCGCGCCTACGTCGTGCGCGCCGCGACGCGGCCCGAAACCGGTGACCTCGACGAGGAGGCCGTGCGGGCCCACGTGACCGCGCATCTGCCGCGGTCACGGATGCCGCGAGACGTCCTTTTCGTCGACACCCTGTCCCGGGGATCGTCGGGAAAGGTGCTGCGCCGCACCCTCGACGATCTCGACGCCAGTACCGACACCGATGCGAGGACCGACCTGAAGGAGCAGCGCGCATGAGGGGAATCGATCCGACCGGCCGGGTGGCGGTCGTCACGGGCGGTGCCCGCGGCATCGGACGGACCATCGCGATCGCGCTGCGCGACGCGGGGGCGAAGGTGGCCGTCGGCGATGTCGACAGGGCGCGACTGGAGGAGACCTGCGCGGAACTCGGGGTGCACGGATACCGGCTGGACGTCACCGATCCCGGCTCCGTCGCTGCGTTCGCCGACGAGGTGGAGTCGGCTCTCGGACCGATCACCGTGTGGGTGAACAACGCCGGCATCATGCCGATCGGTCCGGTGCTCGACCAGGACGACGCGCTGATCCGCCGCGCGATCGACATCAACGTCCTCGGCGTGATCAACGGCGCCCGCGCCGCCGCCCGCCGCATGGTCACCCGCGGCGGTGGCCGGATCGTGAACGTGGCGTCCATCGCCGGCCGCATGCCCGCGCCCGGGATGGCCGTCTACACCGGCACGAAGTTCGCGGTGGTCGGATTCGGCGAGGCGCTCGACGCCGAACTCGCAGGCCGCGGGGTGCGGGTCTCGACCGTGCTGCCCTCGTTCACGAACACCGAACTGATCGCCGGCACCACACCGGGCCCGCTGACCCGCCCGATCCCGCCCGAACAGGTCGCCGCGACCGTCGTCCGGGTGTTGCGGCGCGGCAGTAGGCACGCGGTCGTCCCGGGCCGGCTGTCGACCGGAAGCGCGCTGTGGCAACTGTTCCCCCGGCCCGCCGCCCGCGTGCTGCGCCGCGGGTTCGGGCTCGACCGGGTGTTCCTCGACGTGACGTCCGACCGGGCCTCGTACGAGCGCCGAATCGCTCCACTCGCAGCCGATTCACAGGCGTTGACCAGCGAGAACACAGATCCGAACTGACAGCAAACTCCCATGGAGAATCCCCGACGGGACCGGATCGCCGGCGGCTAGCGTCCGTGGCGATTCGCCGGAGATGTCGCCCACGGGCGGCCACCGGTCCGCCCGCGCCGGTCCACACGACCGGTCCCGCCGTCAGGAGAGTTCGTGTCCCCACTCGATCGCCGTTCCGCGCTCAAGTTTCTCGCCGTCGCCGGCACCACCGCCGCGAGCAGCAATCTGCTGGACCTGTTCGGGTCCGGCTCGTCCGACCTCACCTCCGGGTCGGACGACACCACCACGACCACCCCGGACGACGGCTCCGGGTGCGGCGCGGCCGACGACACGACCGCGGGCCCCTACCCGGACAAGGTGGGCATGATGGCCGACGAGAAGTACTACCGGCGCGACATCACCGAGGGCCTGTACCCGGCGGCCGTGCCACTGGCGATGACCGTGATCGTCACCGACGCGTCCACCGAGTGCGCCCCGCTCGAGGGGTACACGGTCGAGATCTGGCACTGTGACCCGTCCGGCCACTACTCCGAATACGCCGGTCAGCCAGGCGGATACAACGGCACCGGCACCACCTACCTGCGCGGCTTCCAGATCACCGACGCGCAGGGCGCGGTCACCTTCGACACCGTCTACCCGGGCTGGTACTCGGGCCGCACCACGCACATCCACTTCAAGGTGCACAAGGACGGCAACACCGTGAAGAAGACCACCCAGGCCGCCTTCGACGAGACCACCAACGGACTGGTCAACCACAGCACCGGATACCCGGGCACCAACCCGACCACCAATGCCACCGACCAGGTCTTCGTGAAGGAGGGCGACGGCGTCGCCGACAACCTCGCCACCGTGACCGGAGATCTGGCGAGCGGCTTCACCGCGAGCTGGCGGATCGGCGTCTGACGCCGATCGCACCCCCGGAAGTGACGACGGGGCCCCGACGCCTGCGCGTCGGGGCCCCGGTCCCTGCTCGGGTGCTACTAGCCCCGGACGATGGCCAGGACCTCGTCGAGCGCGGTGTCGGCGGGCACCTCCCGTGCCTCGCCGGTGAAGCGGTCCCGCAGTTCGACGTTGCCGTCGGCGTAGCCGCGGCCGACGACCACGATCAGCGGGACGCCGAGCAGCTCCGAGTCCTTGAACTTCACGCCGGGCGAGGCCTTGCGGTCGTCGAGGATCACCGACAGGCCGGCCTTGTCGAGCTGCGCGGCGAGCGCCTCGGCGCCCTCGCGGGCGGCGTCGTCCTTGTTGGCGATCACCAGGTGCACGTTCGCCGGGGACACCTCGGCGGGCCACCGCAGGCCCTTGTCGTCGTGCTGCTGCTCGGCGATCACGGCGACGAGGCGGGAGACGCCGATGCCGTACGAGCCCATCGTCGGGCGAACGGGCTTGCCGTTCTCGCCGAGGACGTTCACCTCGAACGCGTCGGTGTACTTGCGGCCGAGCTGGAAGACGTGCCCGACCTCGATGCCGCGGGCGGAGACCAGCTTGCCCGCGCCGTCCGGGGACGGGTCGCCGTCGCGGACCTCGGCGGCCTCGATGGTGCCGTCAGGGGTGAAATCGCGGCCGGCGACCAGTCCGACGACGTGCTTGCCCTGCTCGTCGGCCCCGGTGATCCAGGACGTGCCGTCGGCGACGCGCGGGTCGACGAGGTAGCGAACACCGTTGTCCAGCAGCGCCTTCGGACCGATGTAACCCTTCACAAGGAACGGGTTCGCGGCGAAGTCGGCCTCCGTGAGGAGCTCGACCTCGGCAGGCTCGAGGGATGCCTCGAGCCGCTTGTCGTCCACCTCGCGGTCACCCGGGAGGCCGATGCCGAGCAGTTCCCACTCCCCGCCCGGGCGCCGCGTCTTGACGACGATGTTCTTCAGGGTGTCGGCGGCGGCAACCGGACGACCTTCGGCGACCGTGACGCCGGCCGAGTTCGCCCAGTGCACGAGCGTGGCGATGGTCGGGGCGTCGGGGGTGTCGTGGACGACCGCGGCCGGCAGCCCGTCGAACGGGATCGGCGCGGGCGCCGGCGTGGTCACGGCCTCGACGTTCGCCGCGTATCCGGACTCGAGGCAGCGGACAAACGTGTCCTCGCCGACCTCGGACTCGGCCAGGAACTCCTCGGACGCGCTGCCACCCATGGCGCCGGACGTCGCGGAGACGATGACGTACTTGACAGCCAGCCGCTGCAGGATGCGCTCGTACGCGTCGCGGTGCGCGCGGTAGGACGTGGCCAGGCCCTCGTCGGTCAGGTCGAAGGAGTACGAGTCCTTCATGATGAACTCGCGGCCGCGCAGGATGCCGGCCCGCGGCCGCTCCTCGTCGCGGTACTTGGTCTGCACCTGGTAGAGCGTGACCGGGAAGTCCTTGTAGGAGTTGTATTCGCCCTTGACGGTGAGCGCGAACATCTCCTCGTGGGTGGGACCGAGGAGGTAGTCGTTACCCTTGCGGTCCTGCAACCGGAACAGACCCTGGCCGTACTCGGTCCACCGGTTCGACGTCTCGTAGGGGTCGCGCGGCAGCAGCGCCGGCAGCGAGATCTCCTGGGCGCCAATGGCATCCATCTCCTCACGGACAACGCGCTCGACCTCGCGCAGCACCCGCAGGCCCAGCGGCAGCCACGAGTAGACGCCCGGCGCGATGCGGCGGACGTAGCCGGCACGAACGAGCAGCTTGTGGCTCGGAACCTCGGCGTCGGCCGGGTCGTCGCGGAGCGTACGCAGGAACAGCTGAGACAGGCGGGTGATCACGGGATACCAGGATAGTCGGCACACCGGCGTACCAGGACAGTCGGCCCTCCGGCCCGGGTCCGCGGCCCGGTACCGTTACCGCCCGTGCTGGTACTGCTGCCCCCATCCGAGACCAAGTCCGACGGCGGCAAGGGCGCCCCGCTCGATCTCGGGGAACTCTCGCTTCCGAAGCTGACCGCGACCCGCGAGATGCTCGTCGACACGCTCGTCGAGTTGTCCGCGGACGTCGAGGCGTCCAGCCGGGCGCTGGGCCTCAGCGCCGGCCAGGCCGACGAGGTCGCCCGCAACGCCGCCTTGTGGACGTCCCCCACCCGTCCCGCACTCGAGCGCTACACCGGGGTGCTGTTCGACGCGCTCGACGCGAAGTCGTTCACCCGCGCACAGAAGGCGAAGGCACTGTCCCGGCTGGCGATCGGGTCGGCGCTGTTCGGTGTGGTGCGGGCCGGCGACGCGATCCCCGCGTACCGCCTGTCCGGCGGATCGAAGCTGCCCGGGATGGGTACGTTGCAGTCACTGTGGAAGCCGGAGCTGACCCCGGCGCTCGAAGCGGAGGACGAGGGACTGGTGGTGGACCTCCGCTCCGGCACCTACCAGCAGCTCGGCCCGCTCTCCGGGGCGGTGACCGCGACCGTCCTCACCGAGAAGCCGGACGGCAGCAGGTCGGTCGTAAGCCACTTCAACAAGCATCACAAGGGCTTGCTGGCGCGCGCCCTCGTCGTCTCCCGGGCGGAGCCCTCCGATGTGAAGGGTGTCGCCCGGGTCGCCGCCAAGGCGGGCCTGACGGTCGAGATCGCCTCCCCGACGGAGCTGATCATCCTCACCTAGTCCGGATCGAGACCACCGCGCACTCGCCGGCCCAGTCGGGCGTCGTGTCGTCGCCGGGCGACACGATCACCGCGTCCTCGGTGTCGAGATCGACGTAGATCCGCACCGCATCGACGTCCACCGGTGCGGTCACGTCGGCGATCCGCAGTGACATCTCGACGCGGCCCCGCCGGCCCATCACGTTCAGTGCCCGGGTGCGGTCGGCCGCTCGGCAACTCGGGGCCCACTCGCCCGGAAACGCGAAGACCTGCCTGGGCGGCGCCACCCGGTGCACTTCGCCCGTCGACTGCACCTCCCCGGACGTCTCGTACGGCGGTCCACTCATCTCCATCGTCACCGATCCGGTCGGCATCAGCAGCCGGTCGTAGCCCTCGATGACCGAGAACGTGGACCTCGTCGGCTCGTCCGCGATGCTCACCCGCCACAGATCGGTTTCCGCGACGACCTGCGTGGTGCCCTGACCGTTGCGCCAGCGCACCACCTCACGGTCGACGGCGCGGGTGTGTCGGGGACGGGCGGATGTCATGGGGCGCTTACTCCTTCGTCGCGTGCCGGTCCGGTCGTCGGGTCCGGCGACCTCCGAACAACCGTACGGCCGTCACCGATCGGCGGGCCGGCGGGCCGCCCACGCGGTGCGGCTGCCACCGACGACGAGGTCGCCGCGCCTCGTGACGGCGTCGGGACCGTCACCGAGCAGCCGGTCGAGGGCCGCGAGATCGTCGGCGTCGATCCGGTCGGCGAGGAAGTCACGCGCCCGCCCCAGGAAGGTCTGCACGTAGCGGCCCGTGTTCTCGGTCGCGGGGTGCCGCACGGGGAAGGTGCGCTGGTCGGCGACCTCGAAACCGGCCCGAACGAGGTGCTCGCGCCAGTTCGGATGGGTGTTCCAGCCCGCACCGAGGAGGGCCTCGTGACAGCGGGCCTCCAGTCCGGGCCTGCCGAACCCGATCTCGTCGGGCAGGAACCGGGGGAACCCGTCCATCTCGACGACCGCAAGCACGCCGCCGGGATTCAGTGCGCCGTGGACGTCGCCGAGCAGACGGTCCGGGTCGGCGACCTCATGCAGCGCCAGCGCCGCCCACGCGACGTCGACCGAGTCGACGGCCGGCCACTCGACGTCGAGATCGGCCCGTACGAGCCGCACCCGTCCGTCCAGATCCTGCGCCTGCGCTGCCGCGCGCACGCGGTCGAGCATCACGTCAGAGCGGTCGATCGCGATCAGGTCGGCGTCCGGGAACCGCCGCGCCAGGGCCAGCGTGCCGGTGCCTGTGCCCGCTCCGATGTCGGCAACGGTGCGAACCTCGGTCGGTGCATGTCCGGCCACCCACCCGGTGAGCTCGTCGAGGAGCGGGCCGTGCACCTCGGCGTCGAGGTCGAGCATGTCCGCGAGCCCGGTCTCGTCGTGGCCGTGGCCATGCCCGTGACCGTGGCCGTGGCCGTGGCCGTGGCCGTGACCGTGGCCGTGGCCGTGACCGTGACCGTGACCGTCGGGATGATGGGTGTGTGCGTGCTGAGCCATGACGCCACGCTAACCCCTTCATGCGCTTGGGGCATACAATCTTGCCTATGACGCAAGAAGTGGTCCTGGAGGACGTGGTCCGCCGTCGCATCCGCAGCCTGCGGCTGGCCCGCGGCTGGTCACTGGACGCCCTCGCCGCCCGCTGCCACATGAGCCCGTCCACGCTGAGCCGCATCGAGACCGGACACCGCCGGATCGCTCTCGACCAGCTGGTGCCCATCGCGCGCGCACTCGACACCACCCTGGACGAACTGGTCGAGTCGCCCGACGACGCCGATGTCGTGATCCGGCCCGAACCGCAGCAGCGTCGCGGTGTCACGACGTGGCTGTTGTCCCGCGAGGGCAGCCTGCCTGGGGTGACCGTCGCCAAGTTGCGCATCACCGACGAGACCCCGGTGCCCGCCGACAAGCTCGGCATCCATCCGGGCCTCGAGTGGTTCACCGTGTTGTCCGGAACCGTGCGGCTCCAGCTCGGCGAACGCACGATCCGCGTCGAGGCGGGCCAGGCGGCCCAGTTCTCCACGATGACGCCGCACGGCATCACCGCCTACGACGCTCCCGCGGAGGTGCTGTCGATCCTCGACCGCGACGGCCAGCGTGCCCACCTGGACCCGCCGGACGATCAGACACAGAACTGACGCGCCGCACCTCCACGGAGTTCCGAGCCGGCCACGATCTCGGGCCCACGCCGCCCGCCGTCTCGGCGAACACGCACCCTCACCGCGACCGGTCGACCGTCACCCCCATACGGGTGAGCATGGCGTGCGGATCATCGGGCGGGTTCAGCTCCAAGAGTTGCCGGCCACGGCGGTGGGCGGCGGCGATGCACAGCTCGTCGTCCGAGTGGATCCAGAACTCCCCCCGGGCGATCTGCTCGATCATGTGCTCCGCGGCGACGAGCGGATCGAGCCCCCTCTCGACGTTGTCGCGCTGCATGGCGGCGAACACCGCGTTCGCGGTGGCGTTGGCCGTCGGCGCCTCACGTTGCGCCGACAGGAAGATCTCGCTGCGAATCGAATGCGGGATGACCGCACTGACCTGGATGGGTGCGCCGACGACCGACAGGTCCTGGTGCAGGCACTCGGTCATCGCCAGCACGGCGTGCTTGCTGACGATGTACGGCGACTGGACGGCAACCGAGTTCAGCCCGCCCACCGACGACAGGTTCGCGATGCACGACGGCGTCCCCGTCGCGATCATCCGCGGCACGAAGGACCTCAGGCAGTAGAAGATGCCGTCGACGTTGATCTGCATCAGCCGGCGCCACCGCTCCCGGTCGATCTCCCACAGCAGGCCGGCGGTCTCCACGCCCGCGTTGTTCACGAGCAGTTCGACGCTGCCGTGGCGATCGAACACGTCCGCCGCCATCGCCTCGACGGACTCCGGGTCGGCGACATCGACAGTGTGCGACTCGGCGCGGCCGCCGCCCGCCACGATGTCATCGGCCACCGTCCGTGCCCGCTCGGTGTCGACGTCCGCGACCACCACCGTCATCCCCAGTGACGCGAGATGCCGTGCGATGCCCTCACCGATCCCGGCGGCCGCCCCCGTCACCACCGCGACCCCGTGAGAGAAGCGTTCCCGCGCCCCACCCACCTGCACCGTCACGCCCCCAATCCGTCCGCGACGATGTTCGGGTTCGCCCACGCAGGCGGCTCGAGGCGCGGAAGTTCACGCCCGCCGTCCAGACTGGTCACCGCGATGCCCTGCGACCACGGAAAGTGCAGGCTGAACGCGACCAGTCCGGTGCGCTCCGCCGCGGGCAGGGTGCACATCTCCAGCACGGTCTGCGCGAGGTACTCCACTGGTTCGGCCTCGTAGCCGTCCGGCAGCAACGACGCCGCACCGGGCGTCATGATCGCCGTCGACGGCCCGACCACGTTGACGGCGATGTTGTCGTCCTGTACCTCCGCCGCCAGTCCCTGCGTGAACCGGTGCAGCGCCGCCTTGGCGGACGCGTAGATCACGTCGCCGGACGTCTTGTTGTACTGGCGGAACGGTCGGATCGGCGGGAGTCCGGTGGAGGAGCCGATGTTCACGATCCAGCCGGCTCCCGCCTTGCGCATACGGGGAATCACCGCCTGCGACAACAGGAACGGAACCTTCAGGTAGTGCCCGACAGTGCGGTCGAAGGTGTCCTCCCCCATCGACTCGATCGATGAGTAGTCGGCGAAACCGGCATTGTTGACGAGGATGTCGACGCCTCCGACGGCGTCGACCGCGGCATCGACCAGTCCGGCACGCTGCACCGGATCCTCCAGGTCCGCCGCGATCGCCACGGCCCGGCCTCCGGCGCGCTCGATCAGCTCCACGGTCTCGGCGAGGGTGCCCTCGAGCACGTGCTCGCGACCCTCCCGAACCGACCGCGACGGCGTCGTCGAGCGCGCGGTGACCACCACCGTGGCGCCCTCCGCTGCAAGGCGCTGCGCGATCGCCCGCCCGATCCCCCGGCTGCTTCCCGTCACCAGTGCGGTGCGGCCCGTCAATCGTTGTGTCATGTGTTCCCTGTCGTGTCTGCGCGTGTTGGGGTTCGCACCCCGAATCGTCAGTGTCGTGTCGTGGTGTGCGCGTGCGATTCCTCGACGTTCGACGCACCGAAGCCGGGGTCGAGGATCCGGCGGATCAGCTGCCACAGCTCCTGCCTCGCCGGCCCGGTCAGCGACAGCTGCGGGAAGGTGAGAAATCCGTGGAACAGGCCGTCGAAGCGGTGCGCGATCACCGGAACGCCGTCCGCGGCGAGCCGCTCGGCGTACGCCTCGCCCTCCGTGCACGGCGGGTCCAGCTCCGCGGTGGCCACCAACGCCGGTGGCAGCCCCGTCAGTGTCGTAGCACGGCTCGGGACGACGAGTTCGCTGTCCCGGCTGTGCGGCGCGTACTGCTCCCAGTACCAGCGCATCGCCTTCGTGGTGTTGTAGTAGCCGACGCCGTACCGCTGGTAGGACTCCGTCTCGAAGTCGTCCCCGATCACCGGGTACAGCAGGATCTGCGCCGCGATCGACGGGCCGCCGCGCTCCCGCGCCGCCACCGACACCGCCGCCGAAAGATTGCCTCCCGCACTGTCACCCGCGACCGCGACGCGCGCCGGGTCGCCCCCGTAGGACGCGGCGTTCGCCACGGTCCAGCACACCGCCGCGTACACGTCCTCCATCGCCGCCGGCGCCGGATGCTCCGGCGCCAGCCGGTAGTCCACCGACACGACGACGGCGTCGACGGCCTCGGCCATCGACCGGCAGAACTCGTCGTGGCTGTCGAGATCGCAGAACACGAAGCCGCCGCCGTGGGCGAACACGATCACAGGGCGCGGGGATGCGGTGTCGCCGTGCGGGACGTACACCCGCAGCGCCAGATCGCCACCCGGTCCGTCGATCACCACATCCTGCGCGACCCGCATGTCCGGGGTCCGGGTCAGCGGCGCGCGCCGCGAGACGATGACCTGCCGAAGCTCGGCGGCGGGGTACTGCGTCACGTCGGGGAACCCGGCCTCCAGGCCGGCGAGCATCGCCTCGACGTCGGGGTGCAGATCGGATCGGCGCACGCCGTCCTCCTTCTTGTCGAGCGGATTCCGATTCAGCGGAATCTCGTTGGAAAGAGCGCAAAAGCTGTGGCAGACACGGTTCTTCACGATGTACTCAGCGGCTTCCGGGTCGAACCACTTGTCGACGTACCCCCAGTGCACCGGGTGGGCCATGTACTCACCGAGGAGTCCGTCGACATCGGTGAAGGACTGCTCCCAGACGTGGGTCCACTCGCTCGCGCCGATCGCGGAGGTGACGCGACTGAGCTGCCACGACAGCATCGACGTGACATGCCGCGGCATCCTGAGCATCTCCTGTTCGAACCTCTCCACGAGGTCGCGTGCGGCGGAGTCGTCCACCCGCAGGAGCAGTGTCCGGTACACCGTGGGTTCCACTGCGCCGGTGCGTGACCCGCTCCACGACTCCCGCCCGCTGCCGGCGACGTAGTCTGCGCCGTCGACGTGCCGGACGTCCGGTCCGCCGATCGCCGACTCCACGGCCGACCGACAGCGCTCCCACTCCGCCTGTGTCGCGAATCGGAGATGGACGAGGACGTCGCCGCCGTTGCGGACGCCATCGAGCGTCGGCCGCACCAGCGCGTACCGGCGGGGCGTCGCCTCCACGGCGGTACGGATCCGGTCGACGACGGCGGCCACGTCACTCGGTTCGGTCAGGTGAACGAGACGGGTCACGCTAAACACGGCACATTCCCTCCACACTCTCTGCTTCGGCCGCCATCGAGCGTGAACGCTGTGCCACCATCGGCTCGACGCGATTCCAGAAGTCGACGAAGCCGGCGTCGAATCGGCGGGCGATCGCGGTCTGCCACCACTGCTCGTGGCCGGAGACCGTCCAGGTCGCGGTCACCGTGTTCCCGTCGTCCTCGAACCACACCGGAGGGCTCACCAGCACCCGGTCGAGCGTCATCCCGATGCGCGTGGCCTGCGGCACGTAGTCCGACATGTACGCGTCGACGAAAGCTCGCCCGCGCCCGGGTTCGGTCGTCACGCGATCGACTATGTAGATCCTCTGGTCGGCCATTCGCTCACGCTAGGACCGCAAAGGCGCCGACGGATCACCGTCTCCCGTTGTGCGGGAGATCACGTCGGATCCGTACAGCTCGCCGACCTCGCACCGGTGAGTTGTCTGCAACTGCATCGCCTCGTGGGCGGCGAGAGTCAGCCTCGCGCGGTCGGGGGCGCTGTTCTCCCGCGCCTTCTCGGCATTACCGTCGGCAAACCACACAGGACCGTGCGGCACAGAGCAGCAACAGTTTTCGTCAGCCACTGAGCCGAAGCACCTGTTGCGCTCGACCACACGATGACCGACAGTTTCACCATGACGATCGAAAATTCACTCAGCCCCGCTGAACAGTTCCTGGCCATCGAGGAGATCAAGCGAACCTTCGCGGCGCGGCTGCGGTGCATGGACAACAAGGAGTGGCACATCTATCCGACACTGCACACGGACGACGTCGTCAGCCTGACATTCGGCGACCACAGCGTGGTCGGACCGGACGCCGTGACGGCATCCATCAAGCGGGTCCTGGACGGCCGGCACCCGATCACCTCGGTGCACCACGGTCACACCCCCGAGATCGAACTGACCTCCGACACGACCGCCCGTGGAATCTGGGCGATGGAGGACCACCTGTGGTGGACGAACGGCGACCAGGAGGAGCACCTCCACGGCTACGGCCACTACCACGAGGAGTACCGCAAGGAGGACGGGCGTTGGCTCATCAGCCGACGCGCACTGACCCGCCTCCGGGTCGACACGACCCCACGGTTCTACGAGTGCAGGGAACCCGCGCCTCGCTGAGTCACCGTCCGAATCCCCGGAATCGGCGGAGATAAGAGACAATCCGCCGAACCGGGACGGACCGCGGCCAGTCGTCTGGCCGGAAGTACGCGTCGGAGCCACCGTCGACGAAGACGACACTCCCACAGAGGAAATCGGCGGCGTCGGACAACATGAACACCACCCAGTCGCCGAGTTGGCCGGCGTCGCCGAATCCTCCGACGGGGACCGGGAACGAGCGGATGGCCTTCGCCTCCGACGGAGTGGAGAGCTGCTTCTCGAGCAGCGGCGTCATGATCGCACCGGGGGCGAGTGCGTTCAGGCGGATGCCGGCGCCCGCCCACTCCGATCGCACCGCTGTGCGGCGCACCCACCTGCTGACCGCGATCTTCGATCCCGCGTAGGCGATTGCGGGAGCGGCCTTTCCGAACACGCGGACCGACCGCACTGCCCGGTGCGCGTCGCCATCGAGGAACGCCTTGATCGTGCGCCGAGGGACGGCCGGAGTTGTCGTGGTCGAGTTGCTGGAGAAGACGACCACCTTGGCGTTTCCCGCCGCGGCGAGCGCATCCCGCCACCCCTCCAGCAGGTCGACGACACCGAAGTAGTTGACCTCGGCGATCAGCCTGGGGCGGTCTCGTCCCGGCGCCGGTCCGAGTCCCGCGGCCAGGACGGCGCCGTCCAGTCGGTCGCCCGCGGCCGCCAGCACGTCCCGCACAGCCTGTCGCCTGCCCTGGGCGGTCGACAGGTCCGCCACGACATCGGCCTCCCTGATGTCGACACCGATGACCGTGTGCCCGGCTCCCCGGAGCCTCTCCGCGACCGCACGACCCATACCCGAGGCCGATCCGGTCACCGCATACACGCCCACGCCCTTCACCTTTCGCTCATCGAACCGACACCGCCGTGTCCGGCAGTCGATATTTGACACATTACGCCAATAATGGTGTTCTCGGACCGTGAGTCGCGAAGAATCCTCACCCTCAGAGCCGTCCACTCGACCCGCGAGCGGACGGGGACGCGGACGGCCCACCGTCCTCGAACCCGAAGCAGTCGCGGAGGTCGCCTTCACACTGTGGTCGCGTCAGGGTTACGCCGCGACCAGCTGGAGCGATCTCGCCGCGGCGACCGGCATCAGCACCCGCACCCTCATCCGGCACTTCTCCGTGAAGTCCGCCATCGCGTGGATCGGTGTAGCCTCGGCCACCGACCGGTTGCGCGAATCCCTGTCCGCCATACCGGAGTCCACTCCGGTTGGTGAAGCGGTTCGAACCGCTGTGGTGGATTCGGTCTCACGCCGGCCGCGAGTCCAACGAGTCAGCCCCGACTGGCTCCGTCTGATCTCGAGCGAGCCGGAGCTGGCCGGGATGGCGACCGAGGCATATCGGCCGTGGATCACCGTGTTGGCCGACTACCTCACCCGGCGGATCCCCGACGCACCACCGGCGATCGCCCGCGCGTTGGCCACCGCCTATCAGGCCGCGGCGTTTGCCGCACTGACCGAATGGGCCGAAGCCGGCGCACATGGGGATTCCGCCGACGCCGTCGACGCGATGCTGCGCTGGATGGACATCGCGACCCACGTATCACCCGAAAACGACTGACTCCTCTCACAGCCCGAGAAAACGGAGATCGCATGACAACACCACCCACCACCCCGGCCGAGACCTCCGTACCCGACCCACTCGCTCCCGCGCGCCTCGGACCGATCACGCTGCGCAACCGCGTCATCAAGTCCGCGACGTTCGAGGGCGCGACACCGAATGCCCTCGTCAGTGACCGCCTCGTGGACTTCCACGTTGCGGTCGGCGCGGGAGGCGTCGGCATGACGACGGTCGCATACCTCGCCGTCGCCCCCGAAGGGCGCACCGAACGCGATCAGATCTATTGGCGCCCGGAGGCCCTGGACGGACTTCGGCTCCTCACCGATTCCGTCCACGCGACCGGCGCGAAGGTGTCCGCACAGATCGGGCACGCCGGCCCCGTCGCCAACTCCCGATCGAACGGACTGCCCTCGCTCGCGCCGTCCGCCCGGCCGAACCCGCTGTCGATGAGCATCGACCGCAAGGCCGGCGACGAGGACATCCAGCGGATCATCGACGCCCACGGACAGGCCACCCGCTACGCGCGCGAGGTTGGATTCGACGCCGTCGAGGTCCACCTCGGTCACAACTACCTCGCCAGCTCGTTCCTGAGCCCGAAGGTCAACCACCGCAAGGACCGCTGGGGCGGATCCCTCGCCAACCGGGCCGAGTTCGCGCGCCGCATCCTCGCCGCCGTCGCCGAAGCAGCGGACGGGGAGATCACGGTCCTCGCGAAGATGAACATGGCCGACGGCGTGCCCGGCGGATTCTGGCTCGACGAATCCCTGCCGTTCGCAAAGATGCTCGAATCGGACGGGCACCTGGACGCGCTGGAGCTGACCGGCGGTTCATCCCTGCTGAATCCTATGTACCTGTTCCGCGGCGACGTGCCGCTGCAGGAGATGGCGGAGACGCAGGTCCCGATCGTGCAGTTCGGGATGAAGGTGTTCGGCAAGGCAGTGTTCAAGCACTACCCGTACGAGCCGCTGTACTTCCTGGAGTACGCGCGGCAGTTCCGTGACGAATTGTCGCTCCCACTCGTACTCCTCGGCGGTGTCACCGACCTCGACGCCATGGAGGTCGCCATGCGTGAGGGGTTCGAGTTCGTCGCCATGGCGCGAGCCCTGCTGCGTGAGCCCGACCTCATCGCGCGTATCCAACGTGACCGCGAGACGCGTTCACTGTGCATTCACTGCAACAAGTGCGCGGCGAGCATCTTCACGGGCACGCGCTGCCCACTCGTCGTCGGCACCGCGGACTGACACGACGAAAGCGGAAGCGGCCATGGAAATCCATGGCCGCTTCCGTTTTCGTCAGTGCAGGCGTGGCAGATTCGGGCCCGACGGCAGCTCGATACGCGATTCGCCCAGTCCGTGACGCGCCACCGCGCGGTCGATGGTGCGACGCAGCGCGCCGCAGCCCCGGTCACGGTCACCGAGCGAGTGCGTCCCCGCCGCGATCAGCGGGCACCCCGACGCGTCGGACGTCCACTGGATCGACGTGTGGGCGGGGCTGAACTTCTCGACGAGCACGCCCCGCCCACACGTCTCGCAGTTCAGCGCCTGCATCGTCATCCCGGGATCCCGGCCGGCAGCGGCGCCCCGGCCGCCGTGCGCGCCGCGACGAAGCCGTACACGAGTCCCTGACCGATGGTCGCCCCGGCACCGGGATACGTCGCCCCGAACGCGTTCGCGGCGGTGTTCCCGATCGCGTAGAGGCCGTCCATGATGGTGCCGTCCTCGCGGAGCACCCGCGCGTTCGCGTCCGCGCGCAGGCCACCGCATGTTCCCAGGTCACTGAGGACCACCTCGACAGCGAAGATCGACTCCTCCTGCAGCGCACGCAGGTTCGGGTTCGGGGTCACCGTCGGATCGCCGTAGTAGCGGTCGTAGGCGCTGGACCCGCGACCGAAGTCGTGATCGATACCCTTCGCCGCGGCGTTGTTGAACGTCCGCATGGTCGCCGCGAACTCGGGGCCGGGCACACCCATCTTGGCGGCGAGTTCCCGCGCCCCGCCGGCCCGGTGTGCGACCCCGTGCTCGTACCAGGAGTCCGGAAGCGGCTGCCGAGCGTAGAACTCCCCGGCAAACAGGTAACTGTTGCGATAGCGCTGGTCGAAGACGAGCCACATCTTTTCGATCGGGTCGCCCTCGCGCTCGCGGGCCAGCACGCGCTGTCCGAACGACATGTAGTCCATCGCCTCGTTGAGGAAACGGCGGCCGCTCTGATCGACGATGAACGATCCGGGGAGCGAGCGTTCGGCGAGCAGGACCCTCGGCTGTCCGCCGGGCAGCGGCGCCACCGCCGGAAACCACCACGCCTGATCCATGAGGCCGACCGCGGCACCGTGATCCTGGGCCAGCCTGATGGCGTCGCCGGTGTTCGCGGTGCATCCCAGGCTGACGTTCTCAGCCAGCCGTGCGGACTGGAACTTGTGCCGCATCTCCATGTCGTGGTCGAAGCCTCCCGCGGCGAGCACCACCCCGCGCCGGGCCACGACGGTGGTGCGACGACCTGCCCGCTCCACCACCGCACCGACGATCCGCCCGTCCCGCTCGGTCAACTCGACCAGCGGCGAGTCGGTCCAGATCGGGATGCCCGCTCGGACCGCCCCCGCGAACAGCCCTGCGGCCAGAGCCTGACCGCCGGCCACGTACCGCCGTCGCAGTGCGAGGCCGCCGACCCCGATGGCGAACGCCCGCATTGCCCGCGCCAGCGACCTGCGCGGCGTCCGGGTGAGGAGGTTGAGCCACTTGTAGTCGGCACCGGTGACCGGCATCGGCAGCGGCGCGTCGAGCAGACCGGGCCTGAGCCTGGCCTGCTCGGAGCCGAGCACGGACATGTCGAACGGCTTGCACTCGCAGGTCCGGCCCAGCGCCGATCCACCCGGCCTCTCCGGGTGATAGTCCGAATACCCTTTCGCCCACATGAATTTCATCGGTGTCATGCGCTCGAGCATCGCGATGGCGGCGCCACCGTGGTCGAGGAACGCCTCACCCCGCTCGTCGGGCGCGCTACCGTCCACCACCGCGCGGACGTAGGTGCGGGCGTCCGAGAGGGTGTCGGACGGCGCGAGTGCCGCCAGCACCGGGTTTCCGGGAACCCAGAACGCTCCACCCGAACGGGCCAGCGACCCCCCCACGTACTCGGATTTCTCCACGACCAGCGTCGACAGTCCGGCCTCCGATGCGGCCAGCGCAGCGGCCAGACCGGTGCCGGATCCGACGACGAGCAGGTCGACTTCCACACACCCGTCGACGATTGCGGGTTCGGGACTCATCGGTCGCCGCCTCGGGTGGTGGGGTCGATGAACTCGAGAGCCTCCGGGTTCGGTTCCCGCAGCATCGTCCAGAAGTCGACCAGACGCCACGGACACGGCACCACTGCCCGTCCGGCGCTGTTGCGGTAGTAGCCGTTGACCTTCGCGCCCGGATGCACCCACACCGTCTTGTCCAGCGCCTCGTCCACCCTGCGGTTGTAGTCGCCCTGCACTTCCTGCCGCACGTCCATCGCATCGTGCCCGTTCTCGAGGAGGTACTGCAGGCACTCGATGACGTAGTGAACGTGCTCCTCGCTCAGAATGTTGTGGCCGGCACCGTGGTTCGGTGCCGAATTCGGTCCCGCCGTGACGAACAGGTTCGGGAAGCCGGACACCTGGATGCCGAGATAGGCGCGGGGGTCGTCACCACGCTTCCACTGGTCGGCGAGCATTCGCCCGTCGCGTCCGGTGATCTCGATGGACGTGGTGAACTCCAGTGCGAAGCCGGTCGCCAGGATGATGACATCGGCGGGCACGAAGTCGCCCTCGGTGGTGATCACACCGTCCGATGTCACCCGCTGGAACGACGCCCGGTGCAGGGTCACGTGCTCTCGCGTGAGCGCCTTGAAGAAACCGGGATCCTTGACGATCCGCTTGCCGTACGGACGGAAGTCGGGCGTCAGCTTCTCCACCAGGTCGGGGCGGTCGGCGAAGCTGGTCTGCAGGTAGTTCCGTGCCGTGTTCAGCACCATCTCGTTGGCCGGCGAGGCGGAGAAGTGCGTCTTCGCCCATTCGGCATCGATCCGCGGCAACGTGTACAGATTGTCGGACGCGAACCAGTACGAGCGCAGCCGGAACCACTCGTGGTAGCGCGGGATGTGGGCGAGCGCCCATTTCTCGCCGTCCGGAACGTCGTTCACGACGGCCTTTTCCGGCACGATCCAGTGCGGTGACCGGACCACGACGTCGAGTGACTTCACCTGGTCGACGATGCTGGCGACGACCTGCACGGACGTACAGCCGGTTCCGAGCACCACGACGCGCTTGCCGGTCAGGTCGAGGCCGGCGTCCCAGTCGGCGGTGTGGACAACGGTTCCGGCGAACGTGTCCATGCCCTCGACGTCGGGGATGTTCGGCGAGTTGAGCATGCCGAGCGCGGTCACCACCGCGTTCGCGCGGTGCACCTCACGGGTGCCGTCGGCGGATTCGGTGGTCACCTCCCAGACGTGCTGGTCGTCGAGCCAGGTCGCGGACAGCACGCGGGTGCGGAAGGAAATGTTCTCGGCGATCCCGTAGGTGTCGACGACGCCCTCGAGGTATCGCTGGTACTCGGTTCCCGAGGGGTAGTACTTCGACCAGCCGGGGTTCAGCTCGAAGGAGTACGAGTAGTAGTGGCTGGGAGTGTCGACGGCGGCACCCGGATACGTGTTGCGCGACCAGGTTCCGCCGATTTCGTGTCGCGCCTCGAACACACGGTAGGCGAAGCCGGCATCCTGCAACTTGATCGCGGCGTTGATACCGACGATCCCCGCGCCGATGACGATGACCGAGAAGTCGGCCGGGGGCGCGACGGTCACCGGGACGCGGCGCTCCCCCAGGACGAACCCGGACTGTTCGCGCAGGATCTGGACGAACTCCTCGTCGACGCGCTCCGACGTCCCCACCGTCGCCATGCGAACGAACAGTTCGGGGTCGGGAACGCCGAGGCGATCGGCCATATCGGCGGTGAGCAACTTGTGCGCGCGGGCCCGGATGTCGGCGACCACGTCCTCGGGGTACTGCCCCGGCGGCGTGGTCGGGCGAGTGCCGGTCCGATAGTGATTACCCGGTTCGCTGATCGTCAGCCGCGGACCGAACTCGTCGAGGAGTCCGGTGTCTCCGGTCACGTGAACGAGTGACATGAGCAGTGGCGCCGGGTCGCACACGTCGATCGCGGCGGCCAACTGCGATTCGAATTCCTCGGTGTCGGCCCTGGAGGCGACGGGCATCGTGTCGGTCATGATCGGCCTCTCGTCGATGAATGTGTGGTTGATGAATGTGCTGCGGTCATCTCAGGCGCTCTCCGACCCGACCAGGTCGAAGCCCTTGTAGCCGGACTCGGCGACCTCGGCGCAGATGGTGCAGTAGTTGGCGAAACCGCCGATGTACGGCATGAACACGCGTGGCTTGCCGGGAATGTTGGCGCCCATGTACCACGAGTTCGCGGACGGGAACAGGGTGCCTGCGGCCTTCTCGTTGCATTCGGCAACCCAGTCGTCGACCGCCTGTGCGCCGGCTTCGATCGTCCGGGCACCCACCTCGTCGAGGTGATCGAGACAGGCGGAGATCCAGTCCACCTGCTGCTCGGCCATCAGCACCATGTTGGCCAGCACGCTGGGGCTGCCCGCGCCGACCATGAAGAACATGTTCGGGAAGCCGTTGGAGGCGAGCCCGAGGTACGTGCGCGGTCCCGCGGCCCATTCGTCGCGCAGGGTGCGGCCATCGCGCCCGCGGATGTCGATCCGCGACAATGCGCCGGTCATCGCATCGAACCCGGTGGCGAACACGAGCGTGTCCAGCTGGTGGTGACCCTCGCTGGTGCGGATCCCGGTCTCGGTGACCTCGACGATCGGGGTTCGCCGCAGATTGACCAGGGTGACGTTGTCCCGGTTGTAGGTTTCGAAATAGCCGCTGTCCGTGACGATCCGCTTGGTTCCGATCGGATGGTCGGTGGGAATGAGCTGGTCGGCGATCGCGGGGTCGTTCACCATCTCGCGGATCTTCGATTCGACGTACTCACGGGCGGTGTCGTTGGACTCCAGGTTCACGGTCTGATCCGGGAAGGCCTTCGCGAACAGGTATCCGCCCCGCTGCCACCACTCGTCGTACACACGCCGGCGCTCGGCCTCGTCGACCTCCATCGCACCCTTCGGGTACGGGGTGAACGGGGTGCCGCCTCCGCTGAGTCGGGCCAGCCGACGCCGCTCCGGGTAGGTCGCCTTCACCTCGGCGATCTGCTCCGGGGTGAGCGGCCGGTTGCCCGCCGGGATCGAGTAGTTGGCGCTGCGCTGGTAGACGAAGACGTGCGCCGCGTCCTGCGCGATCAGCGGGATGGACTGCATTCCCGACGAACCCGTTCCGATGACACCGACGCGCTTGCCGGTGAAATCGACTTTCTCGTGGGGCCATTCACCGGTGTGGTAGGTCTCGCCGGTGAACGAGTCGCGGCCGGCGATGTCGGGTCGGTTCGTCGCCGACAGCACGCCGGTGGCCATGATGCAGTACCGTGCGGTCATCGTCTTCCCGGTGTCGGTGGTGACGGTCCACCGCGCCGACTCCTCGTTCCACACGGTGGAGGTCACCCGGGTCAGGAAGTCGTATGCGCCGCGCAGGTCGAAGCGGTCCGCGACGTGCTCGAGATACGCGAGGATCTCCTCCTGCGTCGCGAATCGCTCCGTCCACGTCCACTCCTGCTGCAGGTTCTCGTCGAACGAGTACGAGTAGTCGATGCTCTCGACATCGCACCGCGCGCCCGGGTAGCGGTTGTGGAACCAGGTGCCGCCGACTCCGGCCGCGGATTCGAAGCCGTGCACGGTCATGCCGCGTTCCCGCAGCTTGTACGCCGCGTACAGTCCGGAGATGCCTGCGCCGATGACGATCGCGTCGACGTCGTGTGTGTCCACTGTGTTCACGTCCTTCTTCATGCGCTCTGGACCGCTTCCCTCTCGGCTTTCGCCTGCCGAGCCCACATCCATTCGTGGCCCCAGTAGCTGTCCGCGGTGATTTCCTCTGCGGTGTAGTACGTTTCGTCGACCAGCTTTCCGCCGGTTCCGTATTCGATGTCCCAGCCGCCGGGCACGCGGACGTAGAAGGAGATCATCTTGTCGTTGGTGTGCCTGCCCAGCGTCGACGACAGCGGGAAGTTCCGTGCCTCGACCTGATCGAGGGCTCGGCCGACGGCGTCGAGGGAGTCCACCTCCACCATCACGTGGATGAGCCCGGGGTCGCGACCCTCCGGCACCGGCATGATCGCCAGGCTGTGGTGGCGCTGATTGACGCCGAGGAACCGGATCCGCTGCGGCGGGGTACCCGGAGGCGTCGGCATCCGGAACGCGCCACGCGGCAGGAATTCGAGCACCTCGGTGTAGAAGCGGTACGAATCGTCGAAGTTCGCGGTCGGCATCACCACGTGACCGAGGCCCTGCGACCCGGTGACGAACGTCTGCCCATAGCCGGTGATCACCGGGCTGTGGTCGAGTGCCGGCCCGAAGAAGAACTCGAGCGGTGTGCCGCCGGGGTCCTTCGTGACCAGGCAGGCCTCGACGCGACGCAACTCGCACACGTCGAACGGCATGGGCGCGTACTCGCAGCCCGCCGCGTCGAGCCGCTGGGCAAGCCGGCGCAGTGCAGCGCCGTCGCGAACCTCCCAGCCGACGGCGGTGACGCGGTCGACGTCACCGTGTTCGACGGTGATCCGCGACGGCCGTTCGTCCATGCGGAAGTGCAGGGCGTCTTCCTCGGGTCCGGTTCCGGGCGCGAAGCCGAGCACGTCGAATCCGAGCTCGCGCCATCGCACCATGTCGGTGGCGTGCACGCGGACGTACCCGAGTCCCTTGATCTCGGTCACTGTGTTCCTTCCTGGACGCCGATGGGGCGTCAGATCATCACGCGCAGAGGGCCGTTCGGGACGTCGATTCCCAATGACGCCATTGCTGATGCGTGGTACGTCGTGCTCGTGACGTGGATGGCGTGGTGCAGTCCGGCGTGCGCGTCGCGCCAGAACCGCTGCAGCGGGTTGTCGACCCGTAGCGCGTTGCCGCCGGAGCGGTCGAAGATCTCGTCAGCGGCGCGGACGGCCCGCCACGCGGACCGCACCTGATTGCGGCGGGACGAGGCCCGGGTTTCGAAGTCCACTTCCCTGCCCGCATCGACGAGATCCCAGATGCGGTCCACGTTCGCGAGCAGCTGCTGGCGTGCCGCATCGATCTCCGCGGCGGCCTCCCCCAGTGCGTGCAGGACGTACGGGTCATCCTTGATCGCGGTGCCGGCTGCGCCGACCCGCCCGCGCTGGTAGTCGACGCCGGCAGCGAGGACGCCCTCGCAGATCCCGATCGTTGCGGACGTGATGCCCAGCGGGAACATCGTCGACCACGGCATCCGGTACAGCGTCTCGGTGACGCCGTATTCCTTGGCCGCGGTCCCGTCGATCACGTCCTGGGACTTCATCACCCGGTAGTCGGGGATGAAGGCGTCCGTGACGACGATGTCCTTGCTGCCGGTGCCGCGCAGACCGACGACGTTCCACGAGTCCTCGACGATCTCGTAGTCGGATCGCGGCAGGATCACGTGCAGCCCGACGGGCGGCATGAGCGGTGTGCCGTCCTCGCCGCCGACCATCGCACCGAGGAAGATCCAGTCGCAGTGGTCGGTACCGGACGAGAACTGCCACCGGCCGGACATCCGGTAGCCGCCGTCGACCGGGGTGGCGATGCCGCCCGGCATGTACGGGGACGCCTGCCACGTGTCGGAGTCGGCGCCGAGCACCTCGTCCTGCACCTTCGGGTCCGCGAACGCGAGCTGCCACGGGTGGACCCCGACGATGCCGCCGACCCATCCCGCGGAACCGTAGAGGCTCGCGGTCTTCATCACGGTCTCGGCGAACTCACGGGGGTGTGCCTCGTAGCCGTCGTACTTCCTACGCTGCAGCAGCCGGATGATGCCGGCCTGCTTGAGGTTCTTGGCCATGTCATCGGTCAGCCGGCCGAGCTCGTCGGAGGCGTCGGCTCCGGCCCGGATCTCGTCGGTCATCGCGACGATGTTGTCGAGCACTTGGTAGCTCATGGTCGTGTCTCCAAAAGGTGTGAGGTGTGGCGAGGGGTTCAGGAACCGGACTGGGCGGGCGCTGCCTCGCGGGCGGTGGTGAGATTCGGGGCGAAGGCACTGCGTCCGGCGGCGAGGTTCTCGTCGACCTCGGCCTGCCAGCTGCCCAGTGCCCGCTCGGTGTCGATCTCGTACTCGAAGCGGTTCACCATCTCGGGCCGGACATCGTCGGCATCGACGTAGAACTGCTCGTACCAGCGACGAAGCTGGTAGACGGGGCCGTCCTCCTCGCAGAGCAGCGGGTTGTCGATGCGGGACTTGTTCTTCCAGATGTGCACGTCCTGCTCGAACCCGATCGCGACACCCTTGGCAACGGCCTGCGCGATCTGATCCGCCTGCTCGTCGGGGAGACCGGCCGGCTTCTCCACCATGACTCCGTACTGCAGCCGGAACGATGTGGGCGTGATCGGGTAGTGGCAGTTGATCAGGTAGATGTTCGGTGCGGATTCAGGGTCGCGTCCACCACTCCACAGCTTGTCGACCATGTAGGAAGGACCGTAATACGTTGCATCCGACTGACTCTCGACGCTGTAATTGGTGGACTGACTCACCCCGACCGCGTCGGCCCGGGGCCTCGACCGCATCAGCTGGGTTGCGGTGTGCCCCTCGAAGACGTTGCGGAAGAAGGTTGGCATCCCGTAGTGCACGTAGAAGAAGTGCGCCATGTCGACGATGTTGTCGACGATCTCTCGGCAGTGGGATCCGGTCACCTCGATCGAGTTCCACACCCAGTCCGTCCATCCCGGGTTCCCATACGTGGGGATTTCGGGAATCGCCAACTCGCCGGACGGCTTGGCGCCCTGCGGGTCGTGCCACACGAACAGTTGCCCGCTCACCACGGAGGTCTGCCAGGCTCGGGTGCGGGCCAGTGGCGGAACGCGGCGTGCGTACGGGATTCCCGAGCACTTGCCGTCCCCCCGCCAGCGCCAGTCGTGGAACGGGCACGCGATCGAGTCGCCCTTCACCGTGCCCTGCGCAAGGTTGCCGCCCATGTGCCTGCAGAATGCGTCGAGGACGTTGAGCTCTCCGTCCTCGCCCGCGAACACCACGAGCTCGGTCCCGAATGCACTGACCTGATGCGGCTTTCCGTCGGCGAAGTCACGCACCAGCCCAAGGCAGTGCCATCCGCGCGCGTAGCGGGTCGGCGGAGTGCCGGTGTCGATGACGCGAATCTGGTCCTCGGTGTCAGTGGAATTCACGGTGTCTCCTGATCGGCTGATCGCGACAACTCACCCGTCGCGCTGTCGCCAGCTTGGCAACGGGAGTTGCCCTGTGACGTCGGTCTCCCGTAGAACGGGAGGGTAGTTCCGCTGCCGCCGTCGTCGTCGGCGGAGAAACACCGCCGAATACGCCCCGACCTGCCGTTTTCGCGCTGGCGGGTGCCACACACAGCGAACGGTCACGGCGTGGATTGATGCATACCGCACACCACAGGTACCGTGATCCACGTCACACCGCACGTGGTGCAAGGAGGATGGGTTGAATACGTCACGCACCGATGGGATCCCGGTTTCCGTCGTTGACCGGGTGTCGCTGGTCCTGGAGGCCCTGAGTGCAGGCCCGATGACGTTGGCCAAGGTCACGGCCCGAACCGGCATTCCCAGGTCGTCGGCGCACCGACTCCTCGAACAGCTCTCGAACGCGGGCTGGCTGGCCCGCTCACCGGAGCAGACCTACGAGCTCGGCGTCAAGGCCTACGAGATGGGGCAGGCCGCGCTCAACCAGAACCGCCTCCTCAACCACGCACGTCCTGTCATGCACGCATTCGCACAGCGCACCGGGTTCACCATCCAACTCGGTGTCGTCGACCGGGGCGACACCGTCTACCTCGCCAAGGTGAACGGACGCACGTCCGGACCTACACCGACCGCGGTCGGACAACGAGTGCCGGCGCATCTGACTGCGGTGGGGAAGGTCATCATGGCCTACTCCGCGGTGTCTCCGGCCCCGTCCCCCCGCGGGCTCGGGGCCGGCGAGGGCAGCCCTCCCACCCGCCCTGCATCGAGCCGGTTCGACGAAGAGATGAACCAGGTTCGTGATCGCGGTGCCGCCTTCGACCGCGGAGAGGCGTTCCCCGGCATCGCTTGCGTGGGTGTGTCGATCGGCCCGGCCGAGCACATGTACGGCAATCTCGCGGGACTGTCCATCTGCGCACCGGTCGGCGCGTTCGACCACCAGAAGATGATCGCGCCGCTGCGCGTGGTGGCCGGCGACATCTGGAACAGGTGCGTCGCGGCCGACCTCGCGACTCACTGACGGAACACAACACCGGCCGGGCACCCGATGGTGCCCGGCCGGCGCCGTGAACGCTCCAACAAAGAACCGACCGAAGGGACCCTTTCCCCAACAGAACTCGTCGTCTGCCCCCGCCAGGAAATCGAAGGGCACTGCAAGACAATTGATTCCAGCCACATTGGCCGATACCGACGACTGCGGCGCGTCGCACGACCGTGCCGGTCAGGCTTCTTTCACGCCGTTGCGCTGTACGAACTCGACGAGATGCCCGTCGGGATCACGGACGGTGCCGATCACCATCCCGTACGCCTCGAGGAGGGTTGGCGGCGTCTCCTCGGTTCCACCGTGTGCGCACGCCGCGGTCATACATGCGACTACGTCGTCGGTGCCCAGGACGATTTTGACCAGTACGTTCCCGTACTCGAGCGGCTCGGGCTCCGCCGGCACCAGAAGTTCGAGTCCGGCGGCGCCTGCCCTGAGGATGGACGCCCTGAACGTGGGCGTCTCGAGGTCACGTTCGTGCGCGAAACCACAGCCATCCACGTAGAACGCGACGGACCGGGCGAGGTCGGACACGCGGACAGCGGTGAGCGACAGCGTGGTTGCCGGCCCGGTACGACCGGACTCCGGCGCGCTCATCGAGTCTGAGACCCACCGTTGAAGTCCATCGTCTGCCCGGTAATGCCTCCGGCCTCGTCCGACGCCAGGTAGGCGCAGAACGCACCGACCTCGATGGCGTCACCGAGCCTGCCGATGGGGATGGTGCGGAGAATCTGTTCGATCATCTCGGGGCTCATCTTCTCCTCGAGGTTCTTCTGATGACCGAGCGCGACGATGTTCGCGGTCACCCCGTACTGCCCGGTCTCCGCGGCGAGGTGGCGAATGAAGCCCTCGATGCCGCTCTTTCCGGTGGCATACATGCTCTGGTTGATGTTCTGCCCGGTGCGCGCGGAGCCGGAGGAGATCTGCACGACGCGCCCCCAGCCCGCGTCGCACATCCCGTCGAGCGCCACCTTGATGCAATTCATCGCCCCGAAGATGTTGAGGTCGATCGGCGCCCGCCACTCCTCGGGGGAGAGCTCGCGGAACGGCTTGATCACGCGGCCCTCGGCGACACCCGCGTTGTTGACGACGATGTCGACGTGCCCGCCGAGTTCGGCCTCGGCCGCGCGCACATGCTCCTCGACGGCGGCGTAGTCGGTGACATCGAAGGCTGCGGCGACCGCGGTGTTGCCCTCCTCGACGAGGGCGGCCGCGACCTTCTCCGCGCGGTCGGGGTGCAGGTCGTTGACGATGACCGACGCACCCTGGCGCGCGAGAACTTTCGCGATTCCTTCGCCGACACTCTGGCCGGCTCCGCTGACCAGCGCGATCCGTCCCGCCAAGCTGAACACAGGTACTCCTTCCCGGCCGCCACCCTGATGCGGCGACTTCTGGTGTGGGCCAGTGCACAGCAGCGCAACCACTTTTGTCAATCATTATTGGATCCAATTTGGGTGCACAATCTGCTACGGTCGGCGCATGACCCAGACCACACCCGACACGGACCTGGGTGCGGCTCCCCCGGAGCCGCCGGTCCTCACGTCCGTCCACGACGGCGTCGCCCGCCTCACCCTCAACAATCCCGGCCGAAAGAACGCCATCACCCTCGCGATGGCCGCCGACATCGAACGGTTCTGCGAGCGTGTGGAATCCGACCTCTCGATCGGCGCGGTCGTGGTCGACGCCAACGGCAGCTACTTCTGCAGCGGCGCCGACACCCGCGACCTGGCCTCCTCCTCGGCGGACCCGGCCTCTCCCGAAGCGGTCGAGCGCACATCCGCCGTCTACGGCGCGTTCGTGCGCATCGGCTCACTGCCCGTACCCACCGTCGCCGTCGTCACCGGCGGCGCCGTGGGCGCCGGACTGAACCTCGCGCTGGCCGCCGACATCATGGTCGTCACGCCGGACACCGTGCTCGACAGCGGCTTCTCCGCCCGCAGCATCCACCCCGGCGGCGGCCACATCTCACTGCTCGGTCGAGCACTCGGCTGGTCCGGTGCCGTCGCGCTCGCAGCATGCGGGCAGTCGCTCACCGGGAGCGAGGCCGTCGCTCGTGGACTCGCACACACCGCGGTCCCGGCCGAGCAGATCCCCGGTGTCGTGGACGGACTCGTCCGCATCCCTGCGGCCGACCCCGAACTGACCCGGCGAATCATGTCCAGTGCGCGCCTGGAACTCGGTCCGCCCGCCGTCAGCTGGGCGTCCGCCCTGGAGATCGAACGCGGCGTGCAGATGTGGTCGATGTCGCGGAAGGGCAAGTCCGCCTGGTCCTCCCGAGGTCCGGCACGATCATGACAACCACCGTGACCCACCCGACGCCCACCGGCTCCGCCGGACTGGACGCCCTTCGAAACGACGTCCGGCGTTTCCTCTCCGACGAACTCGCCGAGGGACGATTCACACCCGAAGCCGACAGTTGGAACGCCGGCTTCGACCCCGGCTTCAGTGCCCGTCTGGCAGCACGCGGCTGGCTCGGCATGACGATCCCCACCGAGTACGGCGGTCACGCCCGCACACCCCTCGAACGTTTCGTCGTCACCGAGGAACTGCTCGCGCACGGAGCACCCGTCGCAGCGCACTGGATCGCCGACCGCCAGATGGCACCGAGCATCCTGGCGCACGGCTCGAATGAGCAGAAGGCGCACTATCTCCCGGGTATCGCCTCCGGCACCACGTTCATCTCGATCGGGATGAGCGAGCCCGACGCCGGCTCCGACCTGGCTTCGGTCCGGACCCGTGCCACTCTCGCCGGCGACACCTGGGTCCTCAGCGGGACCAAGGTGTGGACCACCGGCGCACACATCGCCCACGCGATGGTGGTGCTCGCCCGCACCGACGGCGGACCCCAGGATCGCCAGGAGGGATTGTCACAGTTCCTCGTCGACCTGCCGAATCCCCACATCGAGATCCGTCCGATCCCGAGCCTCGACGGCCAGGCCCACTTCAACGAGGTGATCTTCCACGATGCGCGAGTGCCGGCGACGGCACTGCTCGGCACCCGAGGCAACGGCTGGGCCCAGGTGATGAGCGAACTCGCCTACGAGCGTTCGGGACCCGAACGCTACCTGAGCACCATGCCATTGCTGCGGGCGTGGTCGGCACACCTCGCCGAGGTCGGCGCCACGCCCGACCAGCGTCGCACGCTCGGCACTCTGACGGCCAAGGCCTGGGCGCTGCGCCGCATGTCACTGAAGGTGGCGTCCGAACTCACCGCAGGCCGCAAACCGGACGTTCTCGCGGCGATGGTCAAGGACCTCGGGTCCACGTACGAGGGTGACCTGGTCCAGGCGGTGCGCGCCTCCAGCGGAATCGTCGCGCGCCAGAGGGCGGCGGACCCACTCGCCCTGATGCTCGCCCAGAGCGTCCTGCACACACCGGTGTTCACCCTGCGAGGTGGAACCAACGAGATCTTGCGCGGCATCGTGGCCCGCGGATTGGGAATCCGATGAGCGAGATTGCCGCCGAGCTGACCTCGGCCACCACGTCGATCGTCGACCGCATCGGTGTCGACCTCCGGACCCCCGCGTCGGGATGGGACCACGAGATCTGGGATCAGTTGCAGAGCAGCGGTTTCGCCACCGTTGCCGTGTCGGAGGACGCGGGCGGGGGCGGCGGAGACCTCGCCGACGCCCTCGCGGTGGTGTCGGTCTCCGCACAACGCGGCGCCCTCACCCCGCTGATCGAGCACGGGGTACTCGCGGCGTGGATCGCGGCGTCCGCCGGCCACACCCTCACCTCGTCGGCGGCGACGGCGGGCGTGGCGACGATGGGCAACGTCCGTTCCGATGGTGACCGCCTCGTGCTCGACGGCGCCGTCACCGAGGTTGCCTTCGCAGCGGAGGTCGACACCATCGTGGTGGTCCTTCCTCCCGACTCCGGAGCCGACGGGTCCACCGTCGCGATCGTGCCGGTGTCCGGTCCCGGTGTCTCCGTCTCGTCGGGGACCGACCTGACGGGCATCTCGCTGGCCGACGTCACCTTCGAGGATGTACCCGTTTCCTTCCACGGTCCTTCAACTCTGACCGTTGACGAGGTCGTCCGGCGCGGCGCCGTCGCCTACGCCGCCGCGCTCGCCGGCGCCGCCCGCTCCGTGCACGACCACACGTTGCGTCATGCGTCCGAACGCATCCAGTTCGGCCGCCCGCTGGCGAAGTTCCAGGCCGTACAGCAACGTCTGGCTCAGCAGGCTGCGCTCACGACGATGACGGAGATCGCGGTGGGCGAAGCCATCGCCTCCGGGACCCCCGACGCGATCGCGGCCGCGAAGGTCGTCGCATCGGATTCGGCGCACCCGATCGCCGCCGCTGCCCACCAGATCCACGGCGCCATCGGCACGACGTCCGAGCACCGGCTCGGCCGGTTCACCACCTCACTGTGGAGTTGGCGGGACCGTCACGGCTCGGAGCGATTCTGGGCCGATGAACTGGCACGGCGCGTCCTCGACGAGGGTGTGGACGTGTGGGATCTCGTCGTCGGCACCGGCGACACGACCAATGAGAGGAGTTCGCGATGAACGCTCCCACCACGACCATCGACGGACGCACGGCCTGGCGCGCGGCCGCCACCAGCACCGGGGTCGGCGCCCTCGCCGGTCTCCGTGTGCTCGACCTCAGCCGCGTCCTCGCCGGCCCGTACACCGCGCAGACCCTCGCCGACCACGGCGCCGAGGTCATCAAGGTCGAGGCGCCGTCCGGCGACGAAACCCGAGGCTGGGGACCGCCTTTCGAGGAGGAGGGGGCCAGCAGCGCCTACTACGGCAGCCTCAACCACAGCAAGGACAACATCTGCCTGGACCTGCGCACCGAAGCGGGACGCGACGTGCTGCGGAACCTGCTGGCGGGTGCCGACGTGGTGATCGAGAACTTCAAGGCCGGCACCATGTCCCGCTGGGGCTTCGACTACGACACGATGCTCGCCGAGGCCAATCCGCGCCTCGTGTACTGCCGCGTCACCGGATTCGGCGTGGACGGCCCTATGGGGGGCCTGCCCGGCTACGACGCCGTCCTGCAGTCCTTCGGCGGGTTGATGAGCGTCAACGGCTACCCCGACGGCAACCCGCTGCGGGTGGGCGTACCGATCGTCGACGTCGTCGCCTCGCACCTCGCGGTGAGCGGCATCCTGCTCGCCCTGGCCGAACGCGGCATCAGCGGACGTGGTCAACTCGTCGATGTGACGCTCCTCGATGCCGTGATCTCGTTGCTTCATCCGCACGCCGCGAACTGGGCGTCCAGCGGTGCGGTGCCGCGGCGCACCGGCGACTTCCACCCGACCGTCGTGCCGTATCAGGTGTTCGCCGCGCGCGACGGCGACTTCTTCGTCAGCGCCGCCAACGACCGCCAGTTCCGATCGCTGGTCACCGTTCTCGGGGTCCCCGAACTCGCGGACGATCCACGCTTCGTCACCAACGGGGTGCGGTCGGAGCATCGCGACACCCTCGTGGCACTGCTCAAGGATCTGATCGCGCAGTGGGACCCCCAGGAACTCGCGGGCAAGCTGGAGGCGGCCGGGGTCGCCGCCAGCCCCGTCAACACCGTCGAACAGGCGCTCACCGCACCGCAGACCCGTCACCGCGGCCTGTTCCTGGACACCGTCGACTATCGTGGCGTTGGCGTACCGATCAAGCTCAGCCGGACGCCCACGCGGACGCCCCGCCGGGCCGTGCCCCGTGGAACCGACACCGAAGAGGTTCTCGGTGCGATGGGATACCACCCCGACGAGGTCGAGGCCCTGCGGTCGGCAGGGGCATTCGGCGGGGAGTGACGGTTCCGCCGCGGTGCGCCACCGGCACGAAAGGGTCGGTACTGGGAGGACAGAGGCACGAGGAGGACAGCGGTGAGCCGAGGGACGACAGCGGCGCAGGGCGATTCGGCGCCCGGCACGGCCGGGGTGGTTCGCGGCGCCGACTGGGTGGCAAACGAGATCGAACGCATGATCGTCACCGGCGACCTGCTGCCCGGTCAACCCGTCCGACAGGAACTGATGGCCGAACGGCTCGGGGTCAGCAGGCTTCCGATCCGAGAGGGGCTGCGCCAGCTCGCGTCACAGGGGCTCGTCGAGCACCGCCGCAACGTCGGCTATGCGGTCGCGCGGCTGGAGCAGTCCGAGTTCGACCAGATCTACCTGATGCGCGGCGCCCTCGAACGCGAGGTGCTCGCGACCCTTCCCCCGTTCGACGAGGACGCACTCGGCGAGATCCGGGACCTCAGCGACCGCGTCACCCTCGCCGCGGAGCGCGGCGACGTCCTCGAGATGCGTCTGGCGAACCACGAGTTCCACTTCGCCATCTTCGACCGCTCCCCCCTTGCCCTCGTCGTGACGGAGATCCGCCGGCTGTGGAAGCTGGCCATGCCGTATCACGCCGCCTACCTGTTCGACGCCGAAGTGCGGCGGCGGGTGGTGGCAGAACACGAAGCGATGATCGAGGCGCTCGCCGACCACGACAACGAGCGTCTGATCGAGCTCATGAACGAACATCGACGTGGCGGAGAGGCCGGTACGGGCATGTTGCTGCGCAACACGACCCGCAACGACACCTGACCTGGCCCGCCGTCACGTTCCCCACACCGGATCGGACTCCGGTCGACCGAGGAGAACACGACTTGCCTGCCACAGAACCCACCAACCGCTACACCTCTGTCTGGGACCCGGACGTCGCAGTCGTCGTCAGACGGGTCATCGACGCGGGCGCCCGACCGATGCACGAGATCGGTGTCGAGGGCGCCAGGCGCAACCTCGAGTCGATCGTCCGCCCCGAGGGCCCACAGATGCGGTCCGTCACCGATTGCGGATTCGACGGACCCCACGGCCGGGTGCCGGTGCGCGTCTATCGCCCTCATGCGGCCCCGGACACGCATGCGCCGGCCCTGCTCTGGTTTCACGGCGGCGGCATGATCATGGGCTCGCTGGCTTCCTTCGACCGACTCGCCCGCGACGTCGCGGACGCCACCGGAGCGGTGGTCGCGAACGTCGATTACCGTTTGGCCCCCGAGCACACGTACCCAGTTGCCAACGACGAGGCGTACGCGGCGCTGTGCTGGCTTCACGAGCACGCCGGCGAGTTCGGTGTCGGCCCAGGGCGAATCGGCGTCGGCGGGGACAGCGCCGGCGGCGGGCTCGCGGCCGCGACCGCCCTCCGGGCACGCAACGAGGAGGGGCCGGCGATCGCACAGCAGGTCCTGTTCTATCCGGGCGTGGAACGCCGTTGCGACCGGCCGTCCATGCGGGAGTTCGGGGACAGCCCGTTCCTCACCGCAACCGACATCGACTGGATGAAGGGGCTCTACCTCGGTGACGACCCGAGCGTCGACGACGAGTACGGCACTCCCGCACTCGCCACGTCGCTGACGGAGCTGCCGCCGGCGATCATCGCCGTCGGGTACGCCGACCCCATCCGCGACGGCGTCGAGGAATACGGGGACCGACTCCGGGATGCCGGGGTGCCGACTGCGCAGTTGCGGTACCCGGGTGTGGGACACGGGTTTGCGATGCAGACCGCGACGATCGCTCGGGCGCGCGCGGCGATGGCGGAGGTGGGTGCCCTGGTGGCCACACGATTCGCGGCCGACGAGCGGGGATAGCGATGAGACGAGGCGGCACGACCCGGTCAGGGTCGTGCC
>NZ_JBSFRT010000046.1:0-50564 GCF_053589375.1 Rhodococcus sp. NPDC003348 | reverse complement strand
CCCCACCCGCGAGCGGGTGGGGTCGCCGTCGTTCGGCCGATTGGGGCTCGGGTCAGTTCGCGGTGGCGGCGCCGGCGGCCCAGGTACCCTGCATCTCCGCGGTGCGCTTGCGGATCGATGCGAAACTGTGGCGAGCGGGGCTGAGCATCTGCGTGAACCAGTTGCGGTGGTGTTCCTGCAGGGCGGCGGCCACCTCGGGGATCAGGATGCAATGCACCCCGTCGACCATGCCAAGACGGTGCCGACCAGGCTGGGGAGAAGTGCTGCGCATGGTGTTCCTTCATCTCGATTTGGGTGGCCTGGCACGTCGTTCTCGAAGATAGTCGACGGGCGTGTGATCCCGGGTCATTTGGGCTGGATGGGCTTCGGGCGTGTTTGGTGACACACTGGGGTGCGTGTTACGAATCGGCCTCACGGGAGGCATTGGAGCTGGAAAGTCCACCGTGTCACGGATCCTCGGCGATCTCGGGGCCGTCGTCGTGGACGCCGACCTGATAGCGCGCGAAGTCGTGGAACCGGGCACCCCCGGACTGGCCGCTCTGGCAGCGGAGTTCGGTCCGGAGATACTGCAGCCCGACGGGCGGCTCGACCGACCGGCCCTGGCTGCCAAGGCGTTCGGTGACGAGGCGGCCCGCGGTCGACTCAACGGCATCTTACATCCCCTGATCGGTGCCCGGACCACCGCGTTGGTCGAATCGGCGCCTCCGGATTCCGTGGTGTTGCAGGACATCCCGCTGCTGGTCGAGGGGCGGATGGGGGCGATGTTCAATTTGGTCGTGGTGGTGTATGTCGACGCCGACGAACGAATCCGCCGTCTCGTCGAACTGCGCGGCATGCCGGAGGACGATGCGCGAGCACGGATCTCGTCTCAGGCGACCGACGAGCAACGTCGCGCCGCCGCCGACGTGTGGCTCGACAACAGCGGTCCGCCCGGCGCACTGGACCCGGCCGTGAAGGCACTGTGGGAGCGGCTGCAGCGATACGCGGAGAACATTGCGAATTCCGTTGCGGTGCGGGTGCCTCCGGTCCTGTCGCAGGCGGACCCGGAGTGGTCGGAGCAGGGGCGGAGGCTGGTCGAGCGGCTGCAATTCGTGTGCGGCGCCGACGCGGTCCGGATCGACCACGTCGGGTCGACCGCGGTGCCGGGCCTCGACGCCAAGGACGTGATCGATCTGCAGGTGACGGTCCGCAGTCTCGAAGCGGCCGACGAGTTGGCGGACCGATTGGCGAGGGCGGGGTTCCCGCGTGTCGATGCGGTGACCGGCGACGACCCGAAGCCGGTCTACGGGATCGGTGGTGAGGCGGATCCATCGTTGTGGGACAAGCGATTCCACGCTTCCGCCGATCCGGGTCGACCGGCGAACGTGCATCTGCGGGTGGACGGCTGGCCGGGGCAGCGCTTTGCGTTGGTGTTCCGGGACTGGCTGCGCGCCGACACGGACGTGCGTGACGAGTACCTGGCGATCAAGCGGACTGCGGAAGCGGCGGCGTCCGGTGAGCCGGACACGGCCGCCGCGACGGAACTGTACGTCGACGCCAAGACCCCGTGGTTCGACACCGCCTACCAGCGGGCCATGGCGTGGGCGGAGAGCACCGGTTGGGACGCGGGCGCGAGCGCCGGCTGACCGGACCGACGGGCCGCGTCAGCGCCAGCTGACCGGCATCCCTTCGGCCGCGAGCCAGGCGTCGAGGTCGTGGCCGTGGGCGGCGATGCCGTCCACGGCCCGGGTTGCGGTCGTGATGGCTCGTTCGGTGGTGCCGGCGTCGAGGAGGCCGGAGGTGTGGGCGGCGAGGAGTTCGTCGACGTCGAGCAGTTCGGTGTCGCGTCCGGTCCGCACCACCAGGTCCAGGTAGTGGTCCTCGGACCGCCACACGCGGTCGCCGCGGGTGAAGTCGCCGATGTCGACGTACCGGTCCTGGTCTCGGGCGTGGTACTGGCGGTAGTGGAAGATCGTCGCCCTCAGTCCCACGTCCGGCAGCAGCCAGGACTCCAGGTAGTGGAAGTGCGGATGGTCGGCGTGGCGGGCCATGTACAGGCCCCACGGCTCGACCCGGTAACGCTCGACCTGCCGGACGAATCCCTTCGGGTCGGTGTTCGTGAGGTCGGCGAGGTTGAAGGCCTCGACCTTCGGGGCGTGCACATCCATGCCTGGAACCTATCGCGACCGGCCTCCCGGTGCCTTGCGCCGTGGCGGTGATCGTGTCGGACCCTGCGCCTACCCTGGTGCCATGGCGTTTGCATCCGAGCATCCCGTGGTGGCGCATTCCGAGTTTCGGCCGGTGGGGGAAATCGAGCGATCCGACGGCCGGTTCGAGGTGGTCAGCGAGCATCGGCCTGCCGGTGACCAGCCGCAGGCCATCGCGGAACTGACGCGGCGGCTCGGTGACGGGGAGAAGGACGTGGTGCTGCTGGGCGCCACAGGAACCGGCAAGTCCGCGACGACGGCCTGGCTGATCGAGCAGGTGCAGCGGCCGACGCTGGTGATGGCGCCGAACAAGACCCTCGCCGCGCAGTTGGCGAACGAGTTGCGTGAGATGTTGCCGAACAACGCCGTCGAGTACTTCGTCTCGTATTACGACTACTACCAGCCCGAGGCGTACATCGCGCAGACGGACACCTACATCGAGAAGGACTCGTCGATCAACGACGACGTCGAGCGGCTGCGACACTCCGCCACGTCGAGCCTGCTCTCCCGACGCGACGTCGTCGTGGTCGCCTCGGTGTCGTGCATCTACGGTCTCGGTACGCCGCAGTCGTACCTGGACCGCTCGATCCAACTCGACGTCGGGGTGGAGGTGCCGCGGGACTCGCTGCTGCGGCTGCTGGTGGACGTGCAGTACAACCGCAACGACGTCGCGTTCACCCGTGGCTCCTTCCGGGTGCGCGGTGACACCGTCGAGATCATCCCGTCGTACGAGGAACTGGCGGTGCGAATCGAGTTCTTCGGTGACGAGGTGGAGGCGCTGTACTACCTCCATCCGCTGACCGGGGACGTGGTGCGGCAGGTCGACACGGTGCGGATCTTCCCCGCGACCCACTACGTTGCCGGTCCGGAGCGGATGGAACGCGCTGTCCGGGACATCGAGGTCGAGCTCGAGGAACGCCTGGCGGACCTGGAGAACCGGGGCAAGCTGCTGGAGGCGCAGCGGCTGCGGATGCGCACCAACTACGACATCGAGATGATCAAACAGGTCGGGTTCTGCTCGGGCATCGAGAACTACTCGCGGCACATCGACGGCCGGCCCGCCGGGTCGGCGCCGGCGACGCTGATCGACTACTTCCCCGAGGACTTCCTGCTCGTCATCGACGAGTCGCATGTGACGGTCCCGCAGATCGGGGCCATGTACGAGGGCGACATGTCCCGTAAACGCAACCTCGTCGAGTACGGCTTCCGGTTGCCGTCCGCCACCGACAACCGCCCGCTCACCTGGGAGGAGTTCACGCAGCGGATCGGGCAGACGGTCTACCTGTCCGCGACCCCCGGGTCGTACGAGCTGGGGCAGGCGGGCGGCGAGTTCGTCGAGCAGGTGATCCGGCCGACCGGTCTGGTCGACCCGGAGGTCGTGGTCAAGCCGACCAAGGGTCAGATCGACGACCTGGTGCACGAGATCCGCGAGCGCGCCGAGCGCGACGAACGGGTCCTGGTCACGACACTGACCAAGAAGATGTCCGAGGATCTCACCGACTACCTCCTCGAACTCGGCATCCGGGTGCGGTATCTGCATTCCGACATCGACACCCTGCGCCGCGTCGAACTGCTCCGGCAGCTGCGGCTGGGTGAGTACGACGTGCTGGTGGGTATCAACCTGCTCCGTGAGGGACTCGACCTGCCGGAGGTGTCGCTGGTGGCGATCCTCGACGCGGACAAGGAAGGCTTCCTGCGCAGCACCACCAGCCTGATCCAGACGATCGGCCGCGCCGCCCGCAACGTGTCCGGCCAGGTGCACATGTACGCGGACAAGATCACCGACTCGATGGCCAGGGCCATCGAGGAGACCGAACGGCGCCGCGAGAAGCAGATCGCCTACAACACCGAGATGGGCGTCGACCCGCAGCCGCTACGCAAGAAGATCGCAGACATCCTCGACCAGGTGTACGAGGAGGCCGACGACACCGACGTCGAGATCGGCGGGTCGGGGCGCAACGCCAGCCGTGGTCGCCGTGCCCAGGGCGAGGCCGGCCGGGCAGTCAGCGCCGGGGTCTACGAGGGCAGGGACGTGAAGTCGATGCCGCGCGCGGAACTGGCCGATCTGGTCAAGGAGCTCACCGACCAGATGATGAACGCGGCCCGCGACCTGCAGTTCGAGTTGGCGGGTCGGCTCCGCGACGAGATCGCGGACCTGAAGAAGGAACTGCGCGGCATGGATGCGGCCGGATTGCAATAGGCGGAACCGACGTTCGGAGCGGCGTGCGGGGCGTTACGGGAGCCGTGTCGGACCGAACGGCCGCCGCGGCCGTCGAGATAACGCGGTGCACCACGGGCGGGCAGGCCGTCGACAGGGGAGCGCGTCGGCGCCGGAGGCGATGTGCTCTCAGGTGGGGCGCGACGAGGTGGACAGAGTTTCCACCTCGCTGCACGGATCGACGAGCACCTTCGCGTGCACGTCGGCGCGCTCGAGCACGTCGAATGCGGAGGGCACGCCCGCGAGACCGACAGTGCCCGTCACCAGCGGGCTCGCGTCAACCTTGCCGTCGGCCAGCAGGTGGAGGGTGTCGTGGAACTCCAGCGGCGTGTAGCCCAGAACGAACCGCAGATCGAGCTCCTTGTTGACGGCCATCGCGGGCCGCAGCCTGTCCTCGCTCATGCATACCCCGACCACGACGACGCGCGTTGCCAGCGGGGCCGCGGCGAGGATGCCCTCCAGCATGCCGGGCACACCGACGCACTCGAACACGATCGGGTGGGGTTGGTCGGCCAGCCCGATCGCCTGGGCCGCGCGGTTCACGTACGCCCAGCCGGGCAGCTTGCGCAGGCGGTCCATGGTGTCGACTGCGTAGTCGAGTAGTTCCGGTGCCGAGAATCTCCAGCCGCGAGCGCCAGCTGCGTGCCAGGGTGAATCGACGGCCGGGTCGACGACGACGTCGGCCCCACACTCGGTCGCCAAGGCGCGACGTCCGGGGGAGAAGTCGCTGGCCACCACTGTTCGCACGCCCCTGGCCTTGAGGTGACACACCACGGCCAGTCCCACCGGGCCGCAGCCGAGAACGACGGCGACGTCCCTGCGTCCGATCTCGCTGCGGCGCACCGCGTGATGCGCCACCGCCATGGGCTCGGTCAGTGCTGCGATCTCGCTGTCGAGGCCGTCGGGGACGGCGAACGACAGCGACGCCTCGACCAGGACCTTGTCGGCAAACGCCCCCGGAGCCAGCGGGGACAGTCCGGTCGGGTGTGTTCCCCCTCGGGCCCGCACGAGCGGGAACGACACCACCCGGGTGCCCTCGGTGAAGGACTTCCCGGCGCCGGCGCCGGCGCCGCGCTCGACGACCTCGCCGCAGAACTCGTGACCCAACACCGTCGGGGAGTCGGACCGGATGATGTCGTGATAGTCGAGTTCGTCCATCACTCCGGCGAGTTCGTCCGCGTGTCTGCGTGCGTGGAGGTCGGAGCCGCAGATGCCGGCGCGGAGAACATTCAGCACGAGTTGGCCCCGGTCCGGATTCGGGTCCGGTAGTTCGACGATCGCGAGTTCCCCGCGGGCACACCGTACGGCCCTCACACTGCACCGCCGATGCGTGCGCGGTCGCGATGCGCGGCCTCCCCATCGGCCCGACGGGGAGCGAACACGGCCAGGAGATCTTGGAGAGGAGGCACGATCTCTCGCTTTTCGTTCGGTGCCGACGGTGAAATGCGTCGGCTGGCTGTCGGAGCCCGGGTGACTTCGAGTTTCCCGCCGTCGACGTCGGTGCGCAACCGTGCCTGGTCGAACACCGGTGACGCCGGGACTCAGCTGGTGATGTCCTTGCGCGCGAACCACCACCAGGCGGCGACCGCGAAGGCGGTGCCGTAGGCGAGCGCGGCGAACGAGCCGACGACGATGTCGTGCCAGTCGACCGTCGGTGCGAGGAATCGGGTCCAGGCGAAGGAGAAGTGCCCGGGGAGGTAGTCCCGCCAGTGGCCGAGCGCGGTGATCTGGTCGAGGATCTGCACCAGGATCGAGACCATCACCGTGCCGCCCACGGCACCGAGCGGGGCGTCGGTGAGCACGGACAGCAGCAGTGCCAGCCCGGCCACCCAGATCAGGTTGACCGCGACGTACCCGAGGGCGAGCGCGAGGCGGCCGATCGCCTCGCCGTAGCCGAGCGAGTCGCCGAACGGGGTGACCAGCGGTGCGGTGCCGTACGACACGGTGCCCACCGTCAACGCGACCACCACGAGCAGCAGCAGGGCCGCAATCGACAGGACCGCCGAGACGATCGCCTTCTGCTGCAGCAGCCGGCTGCGCGGAACCGGGATGGCCAGCAGGTAGCGCAGCGACGACCAGGACGCCTCGCTTGCGATCGCGTCGCCGAAGAACAGTGCGACGACAACGATCAGCAGGAAGCCGACGGACATCAGCAGGGTGAACACGGTGAAGTTGACCCCGCCCCGGGTGGCGAGCTCGATCAGATCGGTTGCGCCGGAATCGGATCCGGTGCCGCCGATCGCGAACGCGAGGACCAGGATCAGAGGCAACACGGCCAGGAATCCCAATGCGAGGTGGGTGCGGCGGCGCTTGCATTGCCGCACCAACTCGGTGCGCAACGGCAGCGTCCGCCCGGCCCGGTATCCCGGCGCACGGCCGTCCGCCGGGATCGCGACCTCGTCGGAGCGGGATCGTCCGATGCTCACGGTGCCTCCTCTCGATGATCCGACGTGTGCACCAACCGCAGGAACACGTCCTCCAGGCGGGTGGTCCGGGCCACGCGTCGGACCGCGACACCCGCGCCGACCAGTGCTCGCACCGCGTCAGCGGTATCGGTCTCCCCGAGGTCCACGCGAACCCGGTCGTCGCCGACCCGGTGCACGGGCGTGCCGAGAGCGGCGAGCGCGTCTGCGGCCGCGTCGGCGTCGTCGACGCGCAGTTCGGTGGCGCCCTGCGCGGAGGTGAACTCCTCGACGGTGCCGGCGGCGATCACCCGGCCGTGGTTCATCACCACCACGTCGGTGCAGGTCTGCTCGACCTCCGCCAGCAGGTGACTGGACACCAGGACGGTCCGGCCGCCCCGGGCATAGTTCACCAGGACCTCCCGCATGGTCGCGATCTGCGGCGGGTCGAGCCCGTTGGTCGGCTCGTCGAGCACCAGCAGGTCGGGCAGGCCGAGCATCGCCTGCGCCAGCGCGAGCCGTTGCCGCATCCCCTGGCTGTACGAGCGGACCTTGCGGGTCACCGCGTCGCCGAGGTCGGCGATTTCGAGCGCCTCGTCCATCCGGGCCTCGGACTCCGGACGCCCCGTGGCGGCCCAGTAGAGGCGCAGGTTGTCGATCCCGCTCAGATGCGGCAGCAGACCGGATCCCTCGACGAACGACCCGAGCCGGGACAGCACCGGAGCGCCCGGCGTCACCCGGTGTCCGAAGACGCGGATTTCGCCCGCGGTCGGGGTGATCAACCCCATGAGCATCCGCAGCGTCGTCGTCTTGCCCGCACCGTTCGGTCCGAGCAGGCCCAGCACCTGGCCCCGTCGCACCGTGAAGTCGACGCCGTCGACCGCGCGGAACCCGGTGCCGTACGTCTTGCGCAACCCGGTGACGACGAGCGGGGTGCCGACGAGTGCCGGGTCGACCTCCGCGACCGCACGGCGCCGGGACCGCAGCACCCCGATCGTCACCAGCGCGCCGATCCCGGCGAGGATCACGCCGATGCCCACGAGCGGGGCCACGGGGATCGCCCGACTGGACGACGACGCGGCCACACTGGGCACGGACAGGGTGCCGTCGGTGAGGGCGATCGTGAAGCGAGCCGGGGACAGCGGGTTCGCGTACGCCTGGTCGGTGGTGGTCACCGCCAGCTCCAGGTGATGTCCCTCCGGTACCTGGTGGCTGACGGCAGGAAGTGTCACGGACAGTGGAATCTGTTGCCCGGCAGGAGTATCCGGAATCCTGATTGCGGAGACGGCGCCCCCGGGCAGCACGTGACGCCCCTGAGGCGACACGTCGTACAGCTTCGCGTACAGCACCGCCTCGCCGGGCGGAGCCGACGCGGTGACACTCAACTGCGCGGTGGAGGTTCCGGTGACGGTCACCGGACGGTCCAGCGGAGCGGTGGCGAAGCGGGCCGTCTGTCCCGGGGGATCGGTCGACAATCCGGTCGCCTGCCCCGCGACGGCGAGCAGGTCCGCCGCCGAGCCCAGACCCGGCACCGACGACACCGCAGCCGGTGACGCTCCCGGAGGCCGGTCAACGGTCTGCGGTGGCCCGGACAGGGACAGCTGCTCACGCGGAACAGGGGCAGCGCTCGCGGTCAGGCCCGGATAGCTCGGTGCGGTCATTCGGCGGTAGGACGGCCGATCGCCGCCGCCCGTCCCGGGCAGCGTGAACACGAAGGGCAACTCGCGGTCAGTCGAGGTGCCGCTCGAGTCGCCGCTCAGCTGCGCGGTGAGGAACCGGGCGGCCGAGGCCCGGCTGCTCGGCGAGTCGCCGCCGGCGTCGTGCCCGCCGGGGAACCACCGCACCTGCACATCGGTGCCGGACGCGGCGATCTGCCGTGCCGTCGCGTCGGCCTGGTCGAGGCCGAACAGGGTGTCCTGCTCGCCCTGCAGGAGCAGCGTCGGCGCGGTGATGTGCTCGGCCAGCGCCGCGGGGGAGTGGGCGCGCAGCAGCGCCAACAGTTCCGGTGTCGGCAGACCCGTCACCGCCGCGGAACCGTAGGCGAGGCAGATCGACGGGTCGAAGCGCCCGCAGGCGTCGGCGCCCGGGGTCCCCGCCCCGGACACCCCCGCCCCGAAGAAGATCCCGGCCCACCCGCGCTTGAGGACGCCGGGGCCGCCGTACCCGGCGTCGGCCGGAGTCGCGGCCGGTTCGTGCCCGGGTCGGAGGCCGTGGTTCGGGAATAGGGCCTGGCCGAGGTCGTTCCAGGTGATCGCCGCGGCCACCGCATCGATCCGAGGGTCGCTGCCGGCGAGCATCAGCGCCAGCGCGCCGCCGTAGGACGCGCCCGTCACTCCGATCCGGGGATCGCCGACCCCGTCCAGTTCGACCTCCGGCCGCGCGGCCAGCCAGTCGACGAGGGCCCGCGCATCGGCCACCTCGCGATCCGGGTCGTTCAGCGAGATCGTGCCGGTGCTGGCGCCGAATCCGCGGGCGCTGTACGCCAGGACCACGACACCGTCGGCGGCGAGGTTCCGGGCCTGGTCCGCCAGAGTGTCCTTGGATCCGCCGAACCCGTGCGCGAGCAGAACGGCGGGCGCGGGCGTGTGCTGAGGCAGGTACAGGCTCGCATCGATGTTCACCTCGCCGGTGGTGCCCCGTGCTTCGGCGGTGGTGACACGCACGTCGGAGGTGGTGACGCCGGGCCGGCGGTCCGCCCGGTAAAGGCCGGTGCCGACTCCCGCGACGACCAGTAGCACCACGGTCACGACGGCCGCGACCCGCGGTGCGCGCGACCGGGTCGGAGACATGAGATCCAATCTAGTCAGACACGACAGATGTGGCTTGGCCCGCAATTCCCCCGCGCGGGACGGGCATCCGACTAGGGTTGCGGCGAGCAGCCGGGTTCTCCGACGCGGTTTCGCGCGGTGACCGGCGACGACCAACGCGCCACCGGGGACGGTGGGGCATGCGACAACCGGAGGAATGAATGAGTGCCTACCGCACCATCGTCGTGGGGACCGATGGCTCGGATTCGTCGCTGAAGGCGGTGGACAAGGCCGCGGCGCTTGCGCGCGACGCGGACGCCAAGCTCGTCATCGCCTGCGCGTACCACCCCGCGGATCCGAAGGACATCGAAGCGGCGCAGGACACGCTCGGTGAGGACGCCTACCAGATCACGGGTTCCGCGCCGACCGACGAGATCCTGCGCACGGCGCGAGAGCGCGCCCACGCGGTCGGGGCCGCGAACATCGTCGAGCGGGCCATCGTCGGCGCCCCCGTGGATTCGCTGCTCGGGCTGGTCGACGAGGTGAGCGCGGATCTGCTGGTGGTCGGAAACCGGGGGCTGAACACCCTGACCGGCCGGCTGCTCGGCTCGGTGCCGTCCGACGCCGCCCGAAAGTCGACCTGCGACGTTCTGATCGTTCACACCGTTCGTTGAGTGCGCCCTTCGCGTGCGTCGGCAGCTTGCCGGCGCACGCGAAGGCGTTTCGCGTGCATGCCCACGCACGCGCCGGTCTTCTATTGCACCGCAACCAGTTTGGACAGGACGTCGGGCAGGGGCCGGGCGTGCACGACGCCGAGGCGTTGTGTCGCCCGTGTCAGTGCGACGTACAGATCGTTCATTCCGCGCGGTGACGAGTCCACGATCAGCGCGGGTTCGACGATGATCACCACGTCGAACTCGAGTCCCTTCGCCTCGCGGACCGACAGCACGCTGACCGAATCGCCGTGTAGGTCACGGAACTCGTCCACGCCCTCCTCGCTGGTGATCACCGCGACCAGCCCCGGACCGGTCTCCGCGGCGACCCTGCGGCGCACCTCCACCGCCACGTCACCTGCCGGGGCCCGGTGTGCCCATGGCTGGTTCCCTGAGTCGCGCACCGACCGCGGCACCGCCTGCTGCGGGTCGATCGCCGCAAGCACGTCCTGCGCGACCGTCATGATCTCCGACGGCGTGCGGTAGTTCACCGTCAACTCGGTCAGCTTCCAGCGGCTGGCGACGTACGGCTCGAGCGCGGTCTGCCACGACGAGCTGCCCGCCAGATCCCCGGTCTGCGCGGTGTCGCCGACGAGGGTCATCCAGCGATTCGGGATGCGCCGCATCAGCATTCGCCAGGCCATCGCCGAGAGCTCCTGGGCCTCGTCGACGATGACGTGACCGAATGTCCAGGTCCGGTCGGCCGCCGCGCGTTCGGCGGCCGTCAACTGCTGCCGCATCTCGTGCCGCTGCGCGAGCTGGCTCGCGTCGACCAGGTCGTACGCCATCAGGATCTCGGGGTCGAGATCGTCCTCGAGGTCCTGGGGTGCGGAGCCGGTGAGGATGTCGAGTGCACCCTGCGCGTCGGCGATCTGCGCACGCCACTGCCGCGCCGCCCGCTCACGTTCGGCGGCGTCGTCGATCCCGAGCAGTTCGGCCAGTTCGTCGAGCAAGGGGGCGTCGGCGGCGCTGAACCCGGTGTGGCGCCTCCGGTGCAGCAGCGCCCGCTGCTCCGCGGTGAGGTCGGTGGCCGCGGACGCCAGTCGCTCGTCGGACTGCAGCAGATCCGTGAGCACTTGCTGCGGCGTCAGGTGCGGCCACAGCTCGTCGATCGCGGCCATCAACTCGGTGTCGGTCCGCATCTCGTCCCGGATGTCGGCGACGTCGTCGCGGCTGAGCAGGTTCGCCCCGCCGAGCACATTCGCTCCGAGAGTCGCCGCGAACTGGTCGGCGAGCGCCTCGATCACCGCGGAGACGAAGATCGGCCGGGCCAGGTTGTGGGGACGCCGCGACGACCGCGCGCGGCCCCGGGCCCGGGTGACGATCTTGCGGTCGAGGGTGACCGTGTAGGTGTCGAACGGCAGGGTGACCGGCGTGCGCGGCACCAACTGCCGGTCCCGGACCGCCTGTTTGAGTACCGCCACCATGTCCAGCGAACCCTTGATCTCGCCGGCCTCCAGCGAATCCTGCTGCGTGGCAACCACCCCGGGATACATGTCACCGATCGTGGACAGCAGGACACCGGTCTCACCGAGTGACGGCAGCACCTGCCCGATGTAGTCGAGGAAGGTCGCGTTCGGCCCGACGATCAGCACCCCGGACTTCGCCAGCTGCTGCCGGTAGGTGTACAGCAGGTATGCGGCACGGTGCAGCGCGACCGCGGTCTTCCCGGTGCCCGGGCCCCCCTGGACCACCATCACCGACTTGTGGGTCGAGCGGATGATCGCGTCCTGTTCGGACTGGATGGTCTCCACGATGTCGGTCATCTGTCCGGTGCGGGCCGCGTTCAGTGCCGCCAACAGTGCGCTCTCGCCGGCCACGCCGCCGTCGTCCGAGACGACACCGGCCCGCTGCGCCGCGGCCAGGTCGAGGTACTCGTCGCCCAGACCCGTCACCGTGCGGCTGCGGGTGCGGATGTGCCTGCGCCGCGTCACACCCTCCGGGGACGCCGTGGTGGCGAGGTAGAACGGCCGGGCCAGCGGCGCCCGCCAGTCCAGCAACAGCGTCTCGTAGTCGTTGTCCTCGTCGAGGATGCCCACGCGGCCGATGTACCGGTGGCCGTCGCCGTCCGCCGCGTCCGGGTCGAGATCGATGCGACCGAAGCACAGGCCGTTCTCCGCGGCGTCGTACTTGGCGATGTCCTCGGTGTACATCTGGGTGAAGGACTCGCGTTCGCTGCGGGCCTGCGGGGTGCCCCCGGTTTGCAGCAGCACCGTCGCCAGGCGGGACTTGGCGTATTCGCGCAGTCCGTCGAGGCGGTCGTACAACATCGTCAGGTACTGCTGTTCGCGCTCTCGGTCGGCGTGGACCTCGTCGGGCAAGTGATCTCCTCGGGCGGAAACACGGGCAAAAAGGGCCCAGTGATTCTAATCGCCCGGGCGGATGTCCGCAGAAACGCCTGCTCGACGCGCACCGAATCGCCATCGGGTCTGATTGAACGGGCCCTTGCCGAAACCGAACGCCGTGACCGGCGCGACCCGGTACACCAGGGCAGGTCCGCCGCCGCCGCGGAACCCGTCGGTCGTCACCTCGAATCGCCACTGCGGCCCGTACTTCGCCACGTAGGCGTCGGCGATGCGCAGCAGGGTGGGGACGTCACGGTCCGGTTCGGCGTACCCCTCGACGACCACGTCGAAACCCTCCGCGTAGGAGTTGGTTCCTGTGGTGAGCGCGACCGCCGGGTTGTGGCGCAGGTTCAGCGCCTTGCGTTCGCCGGGGCCGGTGCAGAAGTGCAGTGCCTCGTCCATCCAGACACCGATCAGCGGCGTGACGTGCGGTCGGCCGTCGGGACGCACCGTCGTGATCCAGTAGAGCTCCGCGTCGGTGAGGACCTGGCGGCCCCACTCCCAGCTCACCGCCACGGTCCCCGGCTCGCTGTACCGGGTGTCGAACTCGGTGATCGGCTCGGTCATCGGTTGCCCCTCTCACTCGGTGGGCCACGGCGGCACGTGGCGCCGGCGGGTCAGCTCACCAGCCGCGCTCCTGCCACTCGGCGAGGAACGGTCGCTCGGCGCCGATCGTGGTGTCGCGGCCGTGTCCGGGATAGACGACCGTGTCGTCCGGGAACCGCTCGAACAGCTTGGTCGTCACGTCTCGGTACAGGGAGTCGAACTTCTGCGCGTCCGCCGTCTTGCCGACACCACCGGGGAAGAGGGAATCCCCCGTGAACAGGTGCACCTGGCCGGAGGCGGGGTCGGTGAGCGCGAGCGCGATCGACCCGTCGGTGTGACCGGAAAGGTGAATCACCTCGAGTGCGAGCCTGCCCACCTCGACGAGGTCGCCGTCGGTGACGGTGCGGGCCGGCACCACCGGCAGTGCCGGGGCGTCGAGGGGGTGGGCGATGGTGGGTGCGCCTGTCGCCGCAGCCACGTCCGCGAGCGCGAGCCAGTGGTCGGGGTGCTGATGGGTGGTCACGATCGAACCGAGATGCGGAGCCGCGGTCGCGAGCAGGCTGGTCAGCCGGTCCGCCTCGTTCGCCGCGTCGATGAGCAGGGACTCCCCGGTGCCCGCATCCACCACGAGGTAGGCGTTGTTGTCCATCGGGCCCACCGAGATCTTCGTGATCGTGGCGTCCGCGATCGTGCGGCGCTGTGGGTCGGCGCCCTGCGTCAGCACCCCGGTGTAGTGGTCGTCGATGTGCATCTGCTGCCGTTCCATGAGGGGAGGCTACCGTCGCGGCGGCCTCCGCGGGGTCCGGGAGCGCGCGTCGTGTCCGATCCGACGCCCGCGTCGGTGTGGACTGCGATGCCCGCGTCGTATCACCTGCGACGCCCGCGTCGGCGCGGAGTCGTGTCGGACAGTCGGCCTACCATGTGGACGGCCGTGAACTCCACACAGGACTCGGCGTGAGAAAGGATCGAGAGTGGCAGACCGCCTGATCGTGCGAGGGGCGCGTGAGCACAACCTGCGGGGGATCGACATCGATCTGCCGCGCGACAGTCTGATCGTCTTCACCGGCCTTTCCGGTTCGGGCAAGTCCTCGCTCGCCTTCGACACCATCTTCGCGGAAGGGCAGCGGCGGTACGTGGAGTCGCTGTCCGCGTACGCCCGGCAGTTCCTCGGGCAGATGGACAAGCCGGACGTCGACTTCATCGAGGGCCTGTCGCCGGCCGTGTCGATCGACCAGAAGTCGACGAACCGCAACCCGCGTTCGACGGTGGGAACCATCACCGAGGTCTACGACTACCTCCGCCTGCTCTATGCGCGAGCCGGTACACCGCACTGCCCGGCCTGCGGCGAGCGGATCGCCAAGCAGACCCCGCAGCAGATCGTCGACCAGGTGCTGGCCATGGAGGAGGGAACCCGGTTCCAGGTCCTCGCACCCGTCGTCCGCACCCGCAAGGGCGAGTTCGTCGACCTGTTCGAGCAGCTGAACACGCAGGGCTACGCCCGCGTTCGGATCGACGGCGTCGTGCACCAGCTGACCGATCCGCCGAAGCTCAAGAAGCAGGAGAAGCACGACATCGAGGTGGTGGTGGACCGCCTCACCGTCAAGGCGCGCTCCAAGCAGCGGCTCACCGACTCGATCGAGACCGCACTTCGGCTGGCCGACGGCATCGTGGTCCTGGACTTCGTCGACCGGGAGGAGGACGCGACCGATCGTGAGCGTCGCTTCTCCGAGAACCTGGCCTGCCCGAACGGGCACCCCCTCGCGATCGACGACCTCGAGCCGCGGTCGTTCTCCTTCAACTCGCCGTACGGTGCCTGCCCCGAATGCACCGGCCTCGGTATCCGGAAGGAGGTCGATCCGGACCTGGTGGTGCCGGATCCCGAGTTGAGCCTCGCCGACGGCGCGATCGCGCCCTGGTCGATGGGGCAGACCTCCGAGTACTTCGGTCGGCTCCTGTCCGGCCTGGCCGACGTGATGGGCTTCGACGTGGACGCCCCCTGGAAGGAACTGCCCGCCAAGGCGCGCAAGGCGGTGCTCGAGGGCAGCGAACACCAGGTGCACGTCAAGTACAAGAACCGGTACGGCCGCACCCGCTCCTACTACGCCGAGTTCGAGGGCGTGATGCCCTTCCTGCACCGGCGGCTCGAACAGACCGAGTCGGAGCAGATGAAGGAACGTTACGACGGGTACATGCGCGACGTACCGTGCCCGGCCTGCAACGGCACCCGGCTGCGGCCGGAGATCCTGTCGGTGACCATCGAGGCCGGCGAGCACGGCCGCATGTCGATCGCCGAGGTCGCGGAGCTGTCGATCGCCGACTGTTCCCGCTTCCTGAACTCGCTGACTCTCGGTGCCCGCGAGGAGGCGATCGCCGGTCAGGTGCTCAAGGAGGTGCAGGCGCGGCTCGGCTTCCTCCTCGACGTCGGCCTGGAGTACCTGTCGCTGTCGCGTGCCGCGGGCACCCTGTCCGGCGGCGAGGCCCAGCGCATCCGGCTCGCCACCCAGATCGGATCCGGGCTCGTCGGCGTCCTGTACGTGCTCGACGAGCCGTCCATCGGCCTGCATCAGCGAGACAACCGCCGACTGATCGAGACGCTGACGCGTCTGCGGGACCTCGGCAACACCCTGATCGTCGTCGAGCACGACGAGGACACGATTCGCACCTCCGACTGGGTCGTCGACATCGGGCCGCTCGCCGGCGAGCACGGTGGTCGGGTGGTGCACAGTGGCCCGTACGCGGAACTGCTCACCTGTGAGGAGTCACTGACCGGTGCCTACCTCTCGGGCCGGTCCTCGATCGACGTTCCCCTGGTGCGCCGGGCCGTCGACAAGAAGCGGCAGGTCACCGTCGTCGGGGCCAAGGAACACAACCTCCAGGACATCGACGTCAGCTTCCCGCTCGGGGTGCTGACCTCGGTCACGGGTGTGTCCGGGTCCGGCAAGTCGACGCTCGTGAACGACATCCTCGCCACGGTGATGGCGAACAAGCTCAACGGGGCGCGCCAGGTGCCCGGCCGGCACACCCGGGTCAACGGGCTGGACCAGCTGGACAAGCTCGTCCAGGTGGATCAGTCGCCGATCGGGCGCACCCCGCGGTCCAACGCCGCCACCTACACCGGCGTGTTCGACAAGATCCGCACCCTGTTCGCGCAGACGACCGAGGCGAAGGTTCGCGGCTACCAGCCGGGCCGGTTCTCGTTCAACGTCAAGGGCGGCCGGTGCGAGGCGTGCTCCGGCGACGGCACCCTGAAGATCGAGATGAACTTCCTCCCCGACGTGTACGTGCCGTGCGAGGTCTGCCACGGGGCCCGGTACAACCGGGAGACCCTCGAGGTGCACTACAAGGGTAAGACGATCGCCGAGGTCCTGGACATGTCGATCGAGGAGGCTGCGGAGTTCTTCGAGCCGATCACCTCGATTCACCGCTACCTGGAAACGTTGGTCCGGGTCGGTCTCGGCTACGTGCGACTCGGGCAGCCGGCGCCCACCCTGTCCGGCGGCGAGGCGCAACGCGTCAAGCTCGCCGCGGAACTGCAGAAGCGCTCCACCGGCCGGACCGTCTACATCCTGGACGAACCGACCACCGGCCTGCACTTCGAGGACATCCGCAAGCTGCTCGGCGTCGTGAACGGTCTGGTCGACAAGGGCAACACCGTCATCGTCATCGAGCACAACCTCGACGTGATCAAGACGTCCGACTGGATCGTCGACATGGGTCCCGAGGGCGGCTCGGGCGGTGGGACGGTGGTCGCGCAGGGCACGCCGGAGGAGATCGCGGTGGTCCCGGCGAGCTACACGGGACGGTTCCTGCGCGAGGTTCTCGACGCGGCACCGGTGGCGGCCCCCGCACCGGCGAAGCGGAAGCGCGCGCCGCGGAAGGCTGCCGCGAAGGTGTGACGGTCCTGTATACGGATCAGGGCCGGAACCGCGCACTGCGGTTCCGGCCCTGATCCGTCGCGACGGATGTGTCAGACGGTGCCGGTGGTGCCGCCGCCGGTGGACGAACCGCCGGCGATCAGCGAGTTGACGATGTTGGCAATGGCGCCGAAGAGGCCGTCGATGTCTCCGGAGTTGACCATGGATGTCTCCTTGATGGTGATGTACTGACCCGACCGAGGCGCGTGCTGCGCCGGCCGGCTGGTGCCGGATCGATCAGATACCGCGCCCCCGCTTGGCCTGCGGGTTTCCCGACGACGGCTTCGGCGATGATCCCCCGATCGCAGTGACCACTCGAGGATCGGATCCCGTTCTTGCGTAGCGGAACCCGGCCTCCATGTGGTGCCCTCCACTGCATTCGCGACCTTTGTACACGAGCGTTCCGGTCGGCCGTCCAGGTTTCGGAGAAAACGAAACCGCCACCGCGATGTGAAGTGCCTCACATCGCGGTGGCGGTTTCCGAGTGGTTCAGTAGACCGGGCCGGTGAACTTCTCGCCGGGGCCCTTGCCGGGCTCGTCGGGGTGTGCGGACGCCTCGCGGAATGCCCGTTGCAGGGCCTGGAGGCCCTCGCGGATCGGTCCGGCGTGCGGCCCGAGGTACTCGACCGAGGCCGTGACCAGGCCGGCGAGGGCGGTGATGACGCGCCGGGCTTCGTCGAGGTCGATGTTCGCGCTGTCGGTGTGGTCGTCCGCGGCAAGGCCGAGCTTCTCGGCGGCGGAGCTCATCAGCATGACGGCCGCCCGGCTGATCACCTCGACCGCGGGGACGTCCGCCAGTTCGCGGACTTCGGTGCTGTCTTCCCCTGTGTGCGATGCGTCTGTCATGGCTGCTAGACTTCCATACACGACCGCCCCTGACGACGTCGGGGGCAGCAAGTGGAGTCCGACTCCCACCGCTGTTCCGCGAAGCATATTCGCAGGTCAACGGTTCCGGTCACTCGGGTGTTGGTACCTGGCCGCACAGGCCTGGTGCGTTCGATCCGAGGTTCCCGTGAGGGGCGTGGGTGGCGCGTGTGCAGATGTACACGACGCTGCGGCACGTGATCGGTCGACATCGGACCCCGCCTGGAGAGATCCAGCCGGGGTTCTTTTGTTGGGGACGTGGGCAGGCGGGCTGCGGGCGGTCAGGACGACCACGCCGCTCTACCTAGGAGGCCCCATCAGCACTGAGACTCGCATCAACGAGCGCATCCGCGTACCCGAGGTCCGCCTTGTCGGACCGGGAGGTGAGCAGGTTGGCATCGTGCGTGTTGAAGATGCACTCCGCTTGGCTCAGGACGCCGACCTCGACCTGGTCGAGGTTGCGCCCGACGCGCGTCCGCCGGTGTGCAAGATCATGGACTACGGCAAGTTCAAGTACGAGGCCGCGCAGAAGGCGCGCGAATCGCGCAAGAACCAGCAGCAGACCGTGATCAAGGAGCAGAAGCTTCGCCCGAAGATCGACGATCACGACTACGAGACCAAGAAGCGCAATGTCGTGCGGTTCCTCGAGGCCGGATCCAAGGTCAAGGTCACGATCATGTTCCGCGGACGCGAGCAGTCCCGTCCCGAGTTGGGCTTCCGCCTCCTGCAGCGGCTCGGTGCCGATGTCGCCGACCTCGGCTTCATCGAGACGTCCGCGAAGCAGGACGGCCGCAACATGACGATGGTGCTGGCACCGCACAAGGGCGCCAAGACCCGTGTCAAGGCGCAGGAGCAGGCACAGCGTGGCGCTCGTCCGCAGGCACCCGCGCAGCCGGCGCCCGCACAGTCGGCAGCACCTGCCGAGGCGCAGGCGCCCGCCGCGGAGCCGCAGACGCCCGACACGCCCGCGAGCTGACAGACCAGCACGTAGTACGCAGCAGTAGAAGAAACAGAAACTGAGGACTCCATGCCCAAGAACAAGAGCCACAGCGGCACCTCGAAGCGATTCAAGGTGTCCGGCAGCGGCAAGATCCTGCGCCAGAAGGCCGGGCGTCGCCACCTGCTCGAGCACAAGGCCACCAAGGTCACCCGTCGCCTCGACGGCGTCGCCGTGGTCGACAAGGCCGACGTTCCCCGCGTCAAGCGCCTGCTCGGCATCTGATTCGACCTTCTCCATTACCTCTCGGGAGCGTCCAGGCGATCCCGACCGATTGACAGGATTTTTCAGTGGCACGCGTCAAGAGGGCAGTCAACGCCCAGAAGAAGCGCCGTTCCGTTCTCGAGGCCTCCAGCGGCTACCGCGGGCAGCGGTCGCGCCTGTACCGCAAGGCCAAGGAGCAGCAGCTCCACTCGATGACCTACGCGTACCGGGACCGCCGCGCGCGCAAGGGTGACTTCCGCAAGCTGTGGATCTCGCGCATCAACGCCGCCGCCCGCGCGAACGACATCACCTACAACCGCTTCATCCAGGGCCTGAAGGCCGCGGGTGTCGAGGTTGACCGCAAGATCCTCGCCGAGCTCGCCGTCTCCGACGCCGAGGCGTTCGCCGGCCTGGTCGCGATCGCGAAGGCCGCGCTGCCGGCCGACGTGAACGCTCCCGCCGGGGAAGCGGCCTGAGCAAGCCGATCCAGGAACGACCCGTGGACCCGTTCACCGAGCGGACGCCACGGGTCGTTTCTGCTGTCAAGCTGCTGCGTGGCGCGGAACGGCGCAAGACTGGACGGTTCCTGGCCGAGGGCGCGAATTCGGTGACCGCCGCTCTCGACACCGGACGAATCGAGGAACTGTTCGTCACTGCGGACGCCTCGGTGCGGCATGCCGCGCTGGTGGAGCGGGCGCTCGCACAGCGAGTGCGCGTGTCCCCGGTGACCGACCGGGCGGCGAAGGCGCTGGGGGACACCGTCACGCCGCCGGGCGTGGTCGCCGTCTGCCGGACCGTCGACGTTCCGCTCGCCACCGCGCTGGGGGCGCGACCGCGCCTGCTGGCGGTACCGGTCGCGATCAGCGACCCCGGCAACGCCGGGACCGTGATCCGGGTCGCCGACGCGGTCGGCGCCGACGCGGCGATCCTCGCGGGCGACAGCGTCGACCCACACAATGGCAAGTGCGTGCGCTCGTCCGCGGGCAGTGTGTTCCACCTGCCGATCGCTCGGGAACGGGACACCGACACGGTCCTCGCCGCGGTCGCCGCGGCCGGGGTGCAGGTGCTGGCGACCGCCGCGGACGGTGAGGTGGACCTCGACGCAGCCGACGATTTGCTGGCCCGTCCGACGGCCTGGCTGTTCGGTAACGAGGCGCACGGACTGGACCCGGACCTCGCCGCGCGGGCGGACCACCGCGTGCGAATTCCGATTCGTGGTCGGGCCGAGTCGCTGAACCTGGCGACCGCGGCAGCGATCTGCCTGTACGCGAGCGCGCGGGTGCAGCACAGGGCGTCCGAGCCGACAACCTAGAATTTGCCGAGAACGCGCGAGCAGAACCGAACACGAGGAGTTTCACGAGCCGTGGCCAAGAACGAGGGCGACAGTGCACCGATCATCGACGCGCAGGCGCTGAGCGAGGAGTCGCTCGCCGAGGCTGCGGGCGCTGCAGAGCAGGCGTTTGCCGGGGCCTCGGATCTGGATGCGCTGGCGAAGGCGAAGATCGACCACCTCGGCGACAAGGCGCCGTTGTCGCTCGTGCGGCGGGCGCTCGGGGCCCTGCCCGGCAAGGAGAAGGCCGACGCGGGCAAGCGTGTCAATGCGGCCCGCACCCGGGCGAGTGCCGCCTACGAGGCGCGCAAGGAGATCCTCCTCGCCGAGCGTGACGCGGCGGTGCTGGTTGCCGAGTCGATCGACGTGACCCTGCCCGCCGGACGCCGCGCCGTCGGGGCCAGGCATCCGATCACGATCATCTCCGAGCAGGTCACCGACGTGTTCGTGGCGATGGGCTGGGAGGTCGCAGAGGGGCCCGAGGTCGAGACCGAGCACTTCAACTTCGACGCACTGAACTTCCTGCCCGACCATCCGGCCCGCACGATGCAGGACACCTTCCACATCGCGCCGGAGGGCTCGCGTCAGGTGCTGCGCACCCACACGTCCCCGGTGCAGGTGCGATCGATGCTCTCGCGGGACCTGCCGCTGTACGTGGTGTGCCCGGGTCGCACGTTCCGCACCGACGAGCTGGATGCGACGCACACCCCGGTCTTCTCCCAGATCGAGGGCCTGGCGGTCGACAAGGGGCTGACCATGGCGCATCTGCGTGGCACCCTGGACGCGTTCGCTCGCGCGCTGTTCGGCCCCGATACGCGAACCCGGATGCGCCCCAACTACTTTCCGTTCACCGAGCCGTCGGCCGAGGTGGATGTCTGGTTCCCGGGCAAGAAGGGTGGCGCCGGCTGGGTCGAGTGGGGTGGCTGCGGCATGGTGAACCCGAATGTGTTGCGGGCCAGTGGTATCGACCCCGACGAGTACAGCGGCTTCGCGTTCGGCATGGGTCTGGAGCGGACCCTGCAGTTCCGCAACGGCATCCCCGACATGCGCGACATCGTCGAGGGCGACGTGCGGTTCACGCTGCCCTTCGGTGTCCAGGCCTGACGAACTTCAACGACTGAGCCGAGAACGAGAGAGCTGAGTAGACGTGCGAGTAGCGCAATCCTGGCTGACCGAGATCCTGCAGCGGGCCACCCCCGGCTGGGAGGTGAGCCCCGAGGAGCTGGACGCCGGTTTCGTGCGGGTGGGCCTCGAGGTCGAGGAGGTCGACGCGGTACCGCTGGTGTCGGGTCCACTGGTGGTGGGCCGGGTGCTGGAGATCGAGGAACTGACCGAGTTCAAGAAGCCGATCCGGTTCTGCCGAGTCGACGTCGGCGGCGAAGAGCCGCAGGAGATCGTGTGCGGGGCCAGGAACTTCGCGGTCGGCGATCTCGTCGTCGCCGCGCTGCCGGGCGCGGTGCTGCCCGGGGACTTCGCGATCGCCTCCCGCAAGACGTACGGCCGGGTGTCGAACGGCATGATGTGTTCGGCCTCGGAGCTGGGGATCGGCAAGGACCACTCCGGGATTCTGGTGCTCGAACCGGGCACGGCCGCGCCGGGCACCGCAGCCGGCGAGCTCCTCGGACTCGGCGACACGATCATCGAGCTGAACATCACCCCGGACCGTGGCTACTGCTTCTCGGTGCGCGGCCTGACTCGTGAGCTGGCGAACGGTTTCGACCTGGACTTCGTCGATCCCGCCGTGACGGTGCCGTACGAGGCCGCGGGCGACGCGTGGCCGCTGACGGTGCAGCCGGAGTCCGGGTGCACGCGCTTCGCACTGCGGAAGGTCACCGGCGTGAACCCGCACGCGGTCACTCCGTGGTGGATGCAGCGCCGGCTGTTGCTGTCGGGGGTTCGGCCGATCTCCCCGGCCGTCGACGTCACGAACTACGTGATGCTCGAACTCGGTCACCCGCTGCACGCATTCGATGCGGCCAAGGTCGCCGGAGGTCTCGTGGTGCGCCGCGCGGTCGCCGAGGAGAAGCTGACCACCCTCGACGGGGTGGAGCGGACGCTCGACGCCGAGGACGTGGTGATCTGCGACGACACCGGTGTCATCTCCCTCGCCGGGGTGATGGGCGGCGGCAGCACCGAGGTCGGCGAGGGCACCACCGAGGTGCTGCTCGAGGCGGCGATCTGGAATCCCTTGGCGGTGTTCCGGACGTCGCGTCGGCACAAGCTGATCTCCGAGGCGTCGAAGCGGTACGAGCGGGTCGTCGACCCGGCGCTGTCCGCCGCCGCGCTGGACCGGGCGGCCGGGTTGCTCGCCGAGATCACCGGCGGCCACGTCGAGCCGGTCCTGACCGACCAGGGTTCCGTCGCCGCGCCCGCCGCGATCGCGATGGACCTGGACCTGCCGAGCCGGGTCGCGGGCGTGACCTACCCGAACGGGACCGCCGCCCGCCGGCTCACCCAGGTCGGGTGCACCGTCGACGTCGCGGTCGACGACAGCGGCACCGGTCAACTGGTGGTGACGCCGCCGACGTGGCGTCCCGATCTGACCCAGCCGGCCGACCTGGTCGAGGAGGTGCTGCGGCTCGAAGGGCTCGAGCAGATCCCGTCGGTGCTGCCTGCCGCGCCGGCCGGGCGCGGCCTGACCCCGTCGCAGCGACGCCGCCGCGCTGTCGGGAAGGCGCTCGCGTTCGACGGCTACGTCGAGGTGCTGCCGACCGTGTTCCTGCCCGCCGCGGTGTTCGACACCTGGGGCCTGGACGCCAACGACCCGCGCCGCGTCACCTCGAAGGTGCTCAACCCCCTCGAGTCGGACCGCCCGGAACTCGCGACGACGCTGCTACCGGCACTGCTGGAGATCCTGGCCCGCAACACCTCTCGTGGCCAGCGTGACCTGGCGCTGTTCGGTATCGCGCAGGTTGTCCAGCCCGGGCCGGACACCAAGCCGGTCGATGCACTGCCGGTCGACCGGCGGCCCACCGACGAGCAGGTCGACGATCTGTTGCGCTCGCTGCCCGCGCAGCCGGTTCACGTCGGCGTCGTCCTGACCGGGCTTCGTGAGCCGAGCGGGCCGTGGGGGCCCGGACGTGCAGGTGACGCCACCGATGCGTTCGCGGCCGCGCAGACCATCGCCGCCGCCGCGGGTGTTCGGCTCGACCGCAGGCCCGCGCAGTACCTGCCGTGGCACCCCGGCCGCTGCGCCGAACTGCTCGTCGACGGCACGGTGGTCGGACATGCCGGTGAGCTGCACCCGGCTGTGCTCGAGCGCGCCGGACTGCCCGCCCGCACCTGCGCGGTGGAGCTGAACCTCGACGCGCTGCCGATCGTGGAATCGCTTCCCGCGCCCCGCGTTTCGCCGTTCCCGGCGGTGCTGCAGGACGTGGCCGTCGTGGTCGACGGCTCGGTGCCGGCGGCGTCGGTGGAGTCCGCGCTGCGTGCGGGCGCCGGGGAGCTCCTCGAGGACATCCGGCTGTTCGACGTCTTCACCGGCGAGCAGGTCGGTGCCGGACGCAAGTCGCTCGCGTTCGCACTGCGGTTCCGCGCCGGTGACCGCACCCTGACCGAGGACGAGGCGAGCGCCGCCCGTGACGCCGCGGTCGCCGCCGCGGCCGCGACGGTCGGTGCGCAGCTGCGCGCCTGACCCCGTACCCGACACGCCACCCCGTTCCGCGCCGACGCGGGACGGGGTGGCGTGCGTTTCGGGCTAGCCTGGGCGCAGAGAGCTCGCGACCGCCGACCCGGCTGACGAGCCGATCGAGCGAGGTGCCATGACCGAGACCCAGTCCATCGTGAACAGCATGAGTGCGCTGACCGACGACGAGGTGCGGGCGGTGGTGGCCGCCGCGACGACCGGACGGCCCGCGCTGGCCGCGTTGCGGGCCGCGGCCCTCGAGATCCGCTTGGTCCCCGAGCCCGTCGCCCCGCCGGTACCGACCACGCCGGACGTGCCGGCGCCGCCGGTGATCCTCGACGCGGACGTCGTCCCTGACCCGCATGCCGTCACCAACCCCAACACCGTCCCGGGCGGGGTGGTGGCACCCGATGTCGCTGCCGTGACCGGATACACCGAGGGGGGTGTCCCGACGTTCGACGCCGTCCGCGAGAAGATCGAGACCCGCGCCGGCACCGCCGACGGAGGCACCGAACTCGACGCCGCGTCGTCCGCCGGACGGAACCTCGAGGAGCAGTTCGCGGCAAGGGAGAAGGCGGCCAAGGAGCGGCTCGACGAGATCCGCAAGTCGCTGCACCGGGACTGACCTGCCGGGCATTGCCCTGCGCGCGGGGCGGGTCGGTCGTACCGTGGATGCACCAACACGGAGGTGCCTCATGGACATTCTCGTCGGGTTTGCATTCTTCGTCACGTTCGCGGCCGTCGCCGTGGTGACGGCCGGGGTGCTGATGCTCCTCGCGATCTCGATCAAACCGGACTTCCTGCAGCGCACCCCGAAGGGGTACGCCGACGGCGCGGCACGCACACCCGACCGCCTCCGCTGACCCACTCGCCCCTTCCCGAATGGCCCATCTGATCGGTTCAGCCGACCGGATGCGCCATTCGGGAAGGCGGGGAGGACATGTCAGTGCCGGTCGAGGATTGCGGCGAAGTCGGTGCCTGGGGGCAACGAGCCGTACTCGAGGTCCCGGTTCTCGCCGAGCCGGGCCGTCAGGAACGCTTCCGCGACCGCCGTCGGTGCGGTCCGCAGCAACAGCGACGCCTGCAGACCGAGCGCCATCGACGCCGCGACCGCGCGTGCGCGGAACTGTGCCAGGGTCGGGTCCAGCGTGGCCAGTTCGGTCAACGCCGTCCGCATCCGGTCCTGGTGCGCGTCGAACAGCGCTGAGGCGCCGCGTGCCTCGGCCAGCTCGGCGTCGAACGCAGCCACCGACTCCGGCTCCCGGGTCATCGCGCGCAGCACATCGAGGGCGATGACGTTGCCGGAGCCTTCCCACACGGCCATCACCGGCTGTTCCCGGTAGCGGCGGGCCAACGGGAACGCCTCGGTGTAGCCGTTGCCGCCGAGGCATTCGAGCGCCTCGTACGCGTGGTGCGGTCCGCGCTTGCAGATCCAGTACTTCGCGACCGCGGTGGCGAGCCGCCGGAACGCCTTCTCGGTGTCGTCGGCGTCCGCGTCGTGGGCGCGTGCCAGGCGCAGGGCGGTGGCGGTAGCGGCCTCCGACTCGAGTGCCAGGTCCGCGGCGACCGCCGTCATCGCCGGCTGGTCGATCAGCGTCGTACCGAAGGCCGCCCGGTTTCGCACGTGCCACAGTGCCTCAGCGACGGACTGGCGCATGCCTGCGGTCGAACCGTAGACGCAGTCGAGGCGGGTGCGCGCGACCATCTCGATGATGGTGCGCACGCCGCGGCCGGGTTCGCCGACCAGGTGGCCGAGGGTGCCGTCGAGTTCGATCTCCGAGGACGCGTTGGACTTGTTCCCGAGCTTGTCCTTCAGCCGCTGGATCCGGAAGACGTTTCGGGTGCCGTCTTCGAGGACCCGCGGAACCAGGAAACAGGACAGGCCGGAGCCGGAGGCGAGTTCGGTCTGCGCCAGGATCAGGAAGCCGTCCGACATCGGTGCCGAGCAGAACCACTTGTGCCCGGTCAGCGACCAGGTGCCGTCGGAGTTCGGCACGGCGCGAGTGGTGTTGGCGCGCACGTCGGAGCCGCCCTGCTTCTCGGTCATTGCCATTCCGAAGAGCACGCCGGACTTGTCGCCGGGCGTGATCAGTCTGCCGTCGTAGCCGCGGCCGTAGAGTCGGGGCAGCCACAGCGTCGACAGTTCGGGGGAGAACTCGGACAGCGCGGGGACGACGGAGTGGGTCATCGAGATCGGGCACGAGTGGCCGGGCTCGATCTGGGCGAACATCATGAACGATGCGGCACGCGCGACGTTCGCGCCCGGCTTCGGGTCGGCCCACGCCGAGGTGTGCGCGCCGTGTTCGACGGCGGCGCCGATGATTCGGTGGTAGGCCGGATGGAACTCCACCTCGTCGATCCGGTTGCCGTACCTGTCGTGTGAGTGGAACACCGGGGTGACGGTGTTCGCGAGTTCGGCGTCGTGCTGGAAGGATTCGGTGCCGACCAGCGCGCCAACCTCGCTCAGTTCCTGCTGCGCCCAGTCGGCGTCGTAGCGGGCCACACCCTCGACCAGCGGAACGTTCGAGGTGTACTCGTTGACGTCCACCCGTGGCGGCGCCTGGTTGAACACCTCGTGGGTGTGGAATCCGGAGGGGGTGACGGTCGTCATGAGTGCGTTCCTTCGGTCGATGGTGCGGGCCGCCGGGGGCTTTCGGTGATTCCGACACCGTGGAAGCAGAACCGGAGGATCGCCTCCACGGTGTCGGTGTCCTCGGCGCCGGAGGTGTCGGCGTTGTCCGTGGTCACGGCATGGGTGGGGGACAGGCGCCCGGTCAGTGCCTCGCTGATGGCGCCGATCAGCGCGGTCGCGGTCACGCCGAGGTGTTGCTCGGGGAACTCGCCGGACGTGATGCCCTCGCGCAGGATCTCGGTCGTGAGCGCGTGGTAGTCCGCTCGGTAGGCCAGTCGTTCGGCGTCGATGCGTGGATCGACCGGTTCGAACAGCAGCGACCATGCGAGTTGGCGTCCCTTGATGGCGCGCAGTGCGAACGTCTCGACCAGGGCGCGCAGGCGGTTCGACGCCCCGTCCGCGGCGTCGACCGCGGCCCGGACCGCGGCGAGTTCCTGGTCCGCGCCGACCCGGAACACGGCGGCAAGCAGGTCTGCGCTGCCGTCGAAGTACGAGTACACCGAACCGACGCTGACCTCGCACTTCTCGGCGATTGCCTTGACCGTGGCCGCGGCGAACCCGCCGGAGGCGACGAGTGCGGTCGCCTCGGCGAGTAGGGCCGCGCGGCGCTGCGCCTGCGCGGCGCGCGTCTTCTCGGTCGCTCGGTAGGCCATCCGGCGGGCACCCTTTCCCAATACTATGAATCGTGATTCAATCCTTGCGAGTCGACTGTAGAACGAAACACGGGCCACGGCAACGGGCGCCCCGAGGAGACCTTCATGAACCTGACCACGATGCTGGAGAGCACGGCGCGCAAGTATCCGGACAAGGAGGCGCTCGTCTACGGGGATCGGCGGATCACCTATGCCGAATTGCTCGCCGCCTCCAAGCGGGCCGCCACCGTGCTGCGCGACCGTGGTGTCCGCCGTGGTGACAGGGTCGCGGTGATGACCTACAACAGCCCCGGTTTCGTGATCGCCGCCTTCGGCGCCTGGCGGGCAGGCGCCGCGCTCGTGCCGGTCAATCACAAACTGGCTCCGCCGGAGGTCGAGTACACCCTCGGTCACTGCGGGGCGACGGTCGGCATCGTGTCGGCGGACCTGCGCGGTAGCGCGGAAGCGGGGGCGCCGCAGGTGGATTGGATGCTGACGGAACCGGGGGAGGGCACGTCGGCGTCTGCGGACCGGGACTTCGACGCCCTCGTCGACCTCGCCGACGAGTGGGAGGGCGCCGACGTCCACGAGACCGACATCGCGCAGGTCCTCTACACGTCGGGGACCACGAGCGCCCCGAAGGGCTGCCTGCACACGCACCGCTCGATCACCACTGTCGCGCCGTACATCTCGACGACACTCGGCCTGGACCGGGACGAGCGGGTGCTGATCGCGATGCCGATCTGGCACGCCGCGCCGCTCAACGTCTGGTTGGTCACCACCATGTTCCTCGGCGGCACGATCGTGTTGATGCGGGAGTATCACCCGATCGAGTTCCTGAAGATCATTCCGGCCGAGCGGATCACGGCCTTCTTCGGTGCCCCGATCGCGTACCTCGCGCCACTGCAGGCGGCCCGGGCGGCGGGAATCGACCTGACGGACTTCGACTTCTCGACCATGCGGCGCTGGACGTACGGTGGTGCGCCGATCGGCGCGGAGGTGGCGCGGCAGCTGCAGCAGGCCTATCGGTCCGAGGACTTCTACCAGGTGTACGGCATGAGCGAGATGGGCCCGACCGGGACCGCGCTGTATCCGCACGAGCAGATCGCGAAGGCCGGGTCGATCGGCCGTGGCGGCATGCCGGGTGTGGACCTGCGGGTGGTTCGGGCGGACGGCGGCGACGCCGGGCCGGGGGAGACGGGGGAGATCTGGCTCGCCGGAGACACCAGAATGCTCGGGTACCTGGACAACGACGAGGCCACCGCCGACGTGTTCGAGGGTCGCTGGTACCGCAGCGGTGACGTCGCCCGGCTGGACGAGGACGGGTACATCTACATCGTCGATCGAACGAAGGACGTCATCATCACCGGCGGCGAGAACGTGTACTCGCAGGAGGTCGAGGAGGCGATCCGGCCGCGACCCGACGTCGTTGACGTCGCGGTGATCGGCCGTCCCCATCCGGAGTGGGGCGAGACGGTTGTCGCGGTGATCGCTCCGGTCGACGGTGCCCACATCGAACTCGACGATCTGCGGTCGTACCTGTCCGACAAGCTCGCCCGCTACAAGATCCCACGCGAACTCGTGGTCGTGGACCAGCTGCCCCGGAACCCGTCCGGCAAGCTGACCAAGCATGTCCTCCGGAGTTCGGTGATCGGCGACTGACCGACCCTGGGTGCCGGGGCCGCCACCGTGTCGGTAGCGGCCCCGGTCGTCGTTGGGTGCCCGTGGATCAGCCGGCCGTCTCGGCGGCGGGCGTGCCCGAGGAGATGTCGGCGAGCGAGCGATTCTTCGTGCGAACACCGAAGCTGAGAATCGCACCCGAGAACAGGACGGTGACGACGAGCATCCAGATCGTCGGGACCGCACCGAGGTTGCTCAGTGCCGGAACGACGATCCAGGGGGCGACCGCACCACCGAGGTGGCCGACGCCGTCACCCACCGCCGACGCAGAGCCTCGGACCCGCGTCGGGAAGACCTCGGCGGTGTAGGTGTAGGCGGGCAGGATCGTGAAGCTGATACCGAAGTTCACCAGCATCGAACCCGCGGTCGCGGTGACCTCGGACGCGGGCAGGAGCAGTGTCAGAAGTCCCCCGGCGACGAGGGCGGTGCCGATGATCGTGAGGATCTTGCGCTCGTACCTCTCGATCAGGACGAGCATCAGCAGTGGGACGATCACCGAGGTGCAGCGCATCAGGACGGTGACCAACAGGGCGTCCGAACTCGACACCCCACGACCTTCGAGGATCAACGGGGTGTAGTTCAGGAAGCCGTACACGGCGAGGTAGTACACGAACCAGAACCCGGTGACGAGCACGACCCGGCGCAGCAGCTCGCCGCTGAACAGTTCCCTGAATACGGATGACGCCGGCTGTTCGGCATCCGTCCCGGCGGCCTCGAGTGCCTCGTACTCCGCTCGCGCGGCCTCGGGGGACGAGCCGGCCCTCGCCTCCATTACGGCGACGATGCGTTCGGCGCGCTCGACGTCCCCCGTCGACACCAGCCATCGTGGCGACTCCGGCAGGATCCGGTCGACGAGCATCGGAACGACGACGATGACGATGCCGCCGATCGCCAGCAGGATCCGCCAGCCGTACGATGGCAGGTGATTCAGAATGGGCAGCGAGACGAATCCGATGACGACCTGGCCGATCGCCTGGTACGTCATGATCGTCGCCAGATAGCGGCCGCGCATGTTCTTCGGTGCCAGTTCGCCGATGTACGTCGAGACCAGTGCGATCACTGCCCCCATTCCCGCACCCGCGAGGAACCGGAAGAAGCTGAGCGAGGCGATGTTCCACGCCAACCCACTCAGCGCTCCGCTCAGCGCGAGCACCACGATCGTCAGCGCCAGCCCACGCTGGCGGCCGAAGCGGTCCGCGATGTGACCGAGCGCGAACGCTCCGATCGCGTAACCGACGAGGTTGAGTGCGATCGGTTGGCTCATCTGCATGACGGAGACGTCGAGGCTTGCCGCGGTCGCCTTCACCGTCAGGCCGGAGACGGTGATGTCGTAGTTCGCGAAGAACATGCACAGCACGAGCGCCAGCCCGCCGAACGGTCCGACGCCGACCCGCGGCATCGTGTCGATCCGTGCATCGATCATCCGGGCCGCCCGCAGGTCGGCCGATGCTCCGGGGTTCTGCGCAGGTCGCGTTGTCTGGGGGTGTGACACCTGCCCCGCCTTTCTGGGTCCGAATCGATTCGTCGCTGTCGGCGGCGGGAGAGTGGTCTCCGCCACCGGGCTGCGGAGCAGTGAGCGCCGCCACTTGCGATCCAGTGGAATCATTCGCCTAGATTTGTGCGGATGTCAATCAGGGATTCCTGTGAAAATCATTGGTGTGGACACTTTTTGGTGCAATTCGGGCATTTCTCGCATAAGGAAGTCGACCGAAACGGGATGAGGCGGGAGTGTCCGGTGGACACTCCCGCCTCGTCTCGCGGCCGGATCGGCTACGCCGTGTGGCTTGCCGCGGGTTCAGCGGCCGGTGGCGGCGTACTCGTTGCCGCCGACGGTCGGGGAACGGTGAACGTGGCGACGACGCTGAGGATCGCCACGGCGAAGCACGCGACCGTGTACCAGAGGCTGCCGACCGGATCGCCGTTCGCGGTGACCCCGTCGACCGCGTCGAAGAATGCGGGCAGTGCGGTGACCCAGAGGACCGCCATCACGACCAGGTACACGACGGCGTACCACCGGACGAAGTCGTTCGAGTACGGCGGGACGTCGGAGCGCCCCGCACGAACGCGGGACCACTGCCGAGCCAGAATCACGACCGCCACGACCGACAGCGCGACCAGTTCCGCGGCGTAGAGGAACCCGCGGACCGTGTCGCTCCCCATGCCGAAGACGGTCGCCGGGAGCGGGAGCACGAACACCCCGACCGAGGCGGTGAGGCCGATCACCACGGTGCGCCACACCAACTGCAGGCCGGAGAAATGCCGGCCCGCATCGACGTGCCGACCGACGAAGAACTGGACGCACAGCGCCAGCGACATCGGCCACAGCGCCGCGAACACCACGACGCTGGGCAACGGAACCGAATCGAAGAACGGCTGGTTGACCTTGTTGTCGAGGGTCCACTCCCACCAGCGCAGCTGCGGTCCGAGGTGGTCGAAGATCTCATAGAACGCGTGGTGCACGAAGCCGACGCACACCGCGCCGAGGATCACGCCGTACTTCCGGAACACGCCGAGCATCCGGACGATCTCGAACGCGATGGTGGCCATCAACGGGTAGATCGCGATGATGTACAGCGGCAGGCGACCCCACAGGAAATCGACGGTGAACACGTTGTGCGCGAACATCGTGCCCAGGTAGTCCTCGGTGCCGAACGTGGCCGGGAAGTAGATCGGCGGCTCGATCACGAACAGGAACGCGGTGGCACCGAACCACAGCACCAGATTGGTGGGATCGCCCTTCCTGCGCAGCCGCAGAATTGCGTAGACGAGCGCGAGTACCGCCCCGAGGATGATGGTGAACTCGAGGACCGGCAGGGTCCAGTTCTCCAGCGCGCCCGGGCTGCGGAACTCGACCAGCCCGCCGGCCTCCTCGCACGAGAAGCCCAGGCGGGTTGCGAGATCCGAGAAGGTGGGTGAGCAGTGGTCCGACATCACTTCACCTCCGACAGTGCCGACTCGGCGCTGCGATCCTGTTGCTCGGCGGTGTACCAGCGAGTGCAGTCGTAGCCCTCGTCGTAGCGGGCGAACCAGCGGCCGGCCAGTACAGGCAGGTTCTCGTGGGTCGGGTCGTGCCCCGGCAGCTGGCTACGGACGGCACCGGCGAGCGCGGTGAGCTGCTCGCCCAGGTGCAGGCCGTCGAACGCGCGTGGCATCGGCCCCTTGGTCAGGTAGGGCGCGAAGGAGGTGAGCACCCGCTGCTTGATGCGGTGCCGGGCGAACATCGACATCGCGTCGACCTTTCGCTCGGACAGCGGAACGTGCTGGTTGAAGCCGGCGCACGCGATCCGGATCGATTTCATCACGTGCGCGAAGATCGACGGCGCCATCCGCATCCGGTACAGCTCGTTGCCGACGACGGAGTTGTAGATGATCAGCGCCGAACTGCGGTGCTCGACCTCTTCGACGAAGTGCCAGAGGAACAGGGAGGCGACCCGGTCGTCGCCGGGCGCGAACAGGGTCGCCTCGTTGTCGAGCATCAGCTTGAACACCGGGGTGAAGGTGGCCTCGAGGTCCGCGGTGTACGCGAGCCGGTAGTCGATCGAGGTGCGCTCGGTGAGCAGGTCGAATTCGCCGATGACCGCGTCGAGAGTGTTCTGCAGGCCGGGGTAGCGCCTGATCAGCGCGTTCACGTGCTGGCGGTGGGCGGTCGAGTGGTGCCCCTCCTGTCGCATGAACGCCGTGGCTTCCTCGGCGACCTCGGGATCGGTGATCCGCGGCTTGGTCTGGAGGATCAGCTTCACGATCATCTTCTCGAAGCCGATGGCCAGGAACGAGACGGCGTTGGACATGCTCGACCACGCGGGGTTCTCGGGGTTCCACAGGAAGGGGACGTCCTGGTCCTCGAATCCGAAATCCATCTTGCGGGCTTGAAGGTTGGTCACTGTTCGGCACCTCGAAACGGGAAATGGGCTGGTCAGGTGGCCTCCCCGGCACCGCGAGGCCCCCAATGGCAGTGATCATACGCAGATTGGCTCGTGTGTATGATCGCTTTCGGTCGATCGGTCGTCACTCGTGATCCGAATTGGCGGATCGCCTGTGATACCGTCCGCCCGGTGGCGCGCAGACGTGGGTGGGGCGGCAGTCCGCCGGGTGACGACGAGGAGGCCTCCCGTCGTATCGTCGCCGCCGCAGTCGATCTCATCGGGCGGACCGGTTCGGAGATCAGCATCGCCGACGTCGCCGAGTCGCTCGGCGTGATCCGGCAGACCGTGTATCGATACTTTCCGAGTGCCGATGCACTGATGCGGGCCGCGGCCATCGCGTCGGTCGCCGGCTTCCTCGATCGGCTGGCCGAGTGCGTGGCGGGTCTCGACGATCCCGTAGAGGCGATGACCGAGGGTGTCGTCTACACGCTCGCCGAGGTCCGCCGAACGCCCCATCTGGGCATCCTGTTGTCGAGTTCGTACTCGAACGTCCACTCCGACAGCCTCACCTCCGACGAGGCGCAGGCGTTCGGCATGACGATGATCAAGAGATTCGACGTCGACTGGGCGCGGCACGGATACGACGACACCGCGCTGCACGGGCTCGTCGAGTACGTCCTGCGCACGATGCAGTCCTTCTTCCTCTCGCCGGGGAACCCGCCGCGCAGTGACGGGGAGTTGCGGCAGTACCTGCGGCGCTGGATGGGTACCGCAATCGCGGCGCAGAAGGAGTTCTCGGCGCGGGCCTAGGTGTGAATGGGCTTGCATGATGGTGCATAATCGTCCATATGGTCACCACAGCAGCTTCCACCGGACCGATCCGGGTCGCCATCGCAGGGGCGAGCGGGTACGCGGGCGGCGAAATCCTGCGCCTGCTGCTCGGGCACCCCGCCCACCGCGACGGCAGGCTCACGATCGGCGCCCTCACCGCGGGCGGCAATGCAGGCGCCACCCTGGGGCAGTTCCACCCCCACCTGCTCCCGCTCGCCGACCGAGTGCTCGAACCGACCACCCTGGACGTCCTCGCCGGCCACGACGTCGTGTTCCTCGGTCTGCCGCACGGCAACTCCGCCGAGATCGCCAAGGCATTGCCGGAGAGCACCGTGATCATCGACTGCGGCGCCGACTTCCGGCTCTCGAATGCCGCCGACTGGGAGAAGTTCTACGGCAGCGCGCACGCCGGGACCTGGCCGTACGGCCTGCCCGAGCTGCCGGGCAACCGGGACAGGCTCACCGGCGCGACCCGCATCGCGGTGCCCGGTTGCTACCCGACCGCGGCCAGCCTCGCGCTCGCCCCGGCCGTCGCCGCCGGGATCGTCGAGCCGCGGGTCACCGTCGTCGCGGTCAGCGGCACCTCCGGCGCGGGACGCGCCCCCAAGGCAGACCTGCTCGGGTCCGAGGTGATGGGTTCGGCCAAGGCCTACGGTGTCGGCGGCGTCCACCGGCACACCCCCGAGATCACCCAGAACCTCTCGGCGCTGGCCGGCACCGACGTCACGGTCTCCTTCACGCCCGTGCTCGCGCCGATGCCGCGCGGCATCCTCGCCACCTGCACCGCCGCGACGACCGTGGACCTGGCGCGCGCCCGGGAGGTCTACGAGAAGGCATACGCCGACGAGCCGTTCGTGCACGTGCTGCCAGAGAACGTCTACCCGCAGACCGGCGCGGTCATCGGCTCGAACGCCGCACAGATCGGTGTGACCGTCGACGAGACCGCGGGCCTGCTGGTCGTGATCGCCGCCATCGACAACCTCACCAAGGGCACCGCAGGCGGTGCCGTCCAATCCATGAACCTGGCCCTTGGCCTGCCCGAGACCGATGGTCTCTCGACCGTGGGAGTTGCCCCGTGACAACCGATTCCGAGTTCGCCGCACCGCACGCAGTCGAGGTTGCCGGTGGCCGCCTGATCCGCACCCAGGGTGTCACCGCGCCCGCAGGCTTCCGCGGCGCAGGCATCGCCGCCGGTATCAAGGTCAGCGGCCGGCCCGACCTCGCCCTCGTGTTCAACGAGGGCCCGGACACCGCTGCGGCCGGCGTCTTCACGGCCAACAAGGTCAAGGCCGCACCCGTGCTGTGGTCGCAGCAGGTGCTCACCGGAGGCAAGCTGCGTGCCGTGGTGCTCAACTCCGGTGGCGCCAACGCCTGCACCGGCGCCCCCGGCTTCCAGGACACCCACGCCACCGCGGAGCACGTCGCGGCCACCCTCAGCGACTGGGGCACCGAGACCGGCGCCGGTGAGGTCGCTGTCTGCTCCACGGGGCTGATCGGCGACCGACTGCCGATGGACAAGCTGCTCGCCGGCGTCACCGAGATCGTGCACGAACTGGCCGGCGGGATCAGCGGCGGCACCGACGCCGCCTACGCGATCATGACCACCGACACCGTCCCGAAGCAGGCGGCGCTGCACCACGCGAACAAGTGGAACGTCGGCGGCATGGCCAAGGGCGCGGGCATGCTCGCCCCCTCGCTGGCCACGATGCTGTCCGTCGTCACCACCGATGCCGTCGCCACCGCGGCCCAGCTCGACGAGGCACTGCGGGCCGCGACCCGGCTGTCCTTCGACCGGCTCGACGTCGACGGCGCCACCTCCACCAACGACACCGTGCTGCTGCTGTCGTCGGGTGCCAGCGGCATCGCCCCCACCCAGGAGGAACTCAACGCCGCGGTCCTCGCGGTCTGCGACGACCTCGCCGACCAGATGATGGCCGACGCCGAGGGCGTCACCAAGCGGGTCACCGTCACCGTCGCCGGCGCCGCCAGTGAGCAGGACGCGCTCGTCGGGGCCCGGACCGTCGCACGCGACAGCCTGGTCAAGACCGCGCTGTTCGGCTCCGACCCCAACTGGGGACGGGTGCTCGCCGCGATCGGTATCGCCCCGATCGCCCTCGACCCCGACCGGATCTCGGTGTCCTTCAACGGGAATCCGGTGTGCATCGACGGCGTCGGCGCACCGGGCGCGCGTGAGGTCGACCTCTCCGGCGAGGACATCGCGCTGCGCATCGAACTCGGTGTCGGCGACGCGGAGGTCTCCATCCGCACGACCGACCTCTCGCACGCGTACGTCGAAGAGAACTCGGCCTACTCGTCATGAGTGAGAGCATCCTCAGCCTGACCTCCAGTCAGAAGGCGTACGTCCTCGCCGAGGCGCTGCCCTGGCTGCAGCGGTTCCACGGCAAGATCGTCGTCGTCAAGTACGGCGGCAACGCGATGGTCGACGACGAACTGAAGGCGGCGTTCGCGAAGGACATGGCGTTCCTGAGGACCGTCGGAATCCACCCCGTCGTGGTGCACGGCGGCGGACCGCAGATCAACGCGATGCTGAAGCGGCTCGGCATGGAAGGCGAGTTCCGCGGCGGCTTCCGCGTCACCACGCCCGAGGTCATGGACGTCGTGCGGATGGTGCTCTTCGGTCAGGTCGGACGCGAGCTCGTCGGGCTGATCAATGCCCACGGCCCGTATGCGGTCGGCATCTCCGGTGAGGACGCGCACCTGTTCACCGCGACCCGGCGGACCGTCGTCGTCGACGGCGAGCCGACCGACATCGGGCTGGTCGGCGACGTCACCACCGTCGACCCGACCGCGGTGCTCGACCTCATCGCCGCCGGCCGGATTCCGGTCGTCTCGACGATCGCCCCCGATTCCGACGGTGTGGTGCACAACATCAACGCAGACACCGCCGCGGCCGCGCTCGCAGAGGCCCTCGGCGCCGAGAAGCTGGTCGTCCTCACCGACGTCGAGGGCCTCTACACCAACTGGCCCGATCGCAGCTCGCTGGCGTCGGTGATCGACACCGCCGCGCTGGAACAACTTCTGCCGAGCCTGGATTCGGGCATGGTCCCGAAGATGGAGGCGTGCCTGCGCGCCGTGCACGGCGGCGTCCCGAGTGCCCACGTCATCGACGGCCGCCTCGCGCACTCGGTGCTCCTCGAACTACTCACCGGCGAGGGCATCGGCACGATGGTTGTCCCACCGGATCCCTCGGTCCCCACCACCCCTGCAAAGGAAGGCCCCGCATGACCGGCACCTCCGCACTCCAGCAGCGCTGGTCCGGTGCGCTGATGAACAACTACGGCGTCCCGCGGGTCGCCCTCGTCTCCGGCGACGGGGCCGTGCTCACCGACGCCGACGGCAAGCAGTACCTGGATCTGCTCGGCGGCATCGCCGTCAACATCCTCGGCCATCGGCACCCGGCGATCATCGACGCGGTCACGGCGCAGCTGAACACTCTCGGTCACGTGTCGAACCTGTACGCCAGCGAACCGGCCGTGGCACTGGCCGAGCAGCTGCTGCACCACCTTGGTGCCGGTGGCGACGGCGGCGTCACAGGCCGGGTGTTCCTGTGCAACTCCGGTACGGAAGCCAACGAGGCGGCCTTCAAACTGGCCCGGCTCACGGGCCGGCGCAAGATCATCGCCGCCGAGCGGGCCTTCCACGGCCGGACGATGGGTGCCCTCGCGATGACCGGGCAGCCGGAGAAGCGGGCACCGTTCGAGCCGATGCCCGCGGGCGTCGAGTTCGTGCCCTACGGTGACATCGCGGCCCTCGACGCGGCCGTCGACTCCGACACCGCCGCCGTGATCCTCGAACCGATCATGGGGGAGTCCGGGGTCGTGGTCCCGCCGGAGGGCTACTTGGTCGAAGCCCGCCGGATCACCGCCGAGCGTGGTGCCCTGCTGATCCTCGACGAGGTGCAGACCGGCATCGCGCGCACCGGCTGGTTCTACGCCCACCAGGCGTCGGGCATCGTGCCCGACGTGATGACCCTCGCCAAGGGGCTCGGCGGCGGCCTGCCGATCGGGGCGTGCATCGCCACCGGCGCCGCGGCCGAACTCTTCGGCCCGGGTAAGCACGGCACCACCTTCGGTGGAAACCCCGTGTGTGCCGCCGCGGCGCTGGCGGTGCTGCGCACCGTCGACCAGGAGGATCTGCTCAGCCACGCCGATGCGGTCGGCAAGTCGCTGTCCGCGGGGATCGAGGCGCTCGGGCACCCGCTCGTCGATCACGTCCGCGGCGCCGGGCTGCTGCTCGGCGTCGTCCTCACCGACACCGTCGCACCGGCCGTGGAGGCCGCTGCACGGGACGCCGGCTACCTCGTCAACGCTGCGGCGCCCGACGTGATCCGGCTCGCGCCGCCGCTGATCCTCACCGAGGAGCAGGCACAGGGATTCGTGGCGGCGCTGCCGCAGATTCTGAACACCGCTGTAGCGGAAGGGAAGTGACATCATGCCGGTGAAGCACTATTTGAGGGACGACGACCTCACCCCGGCTCAGCAGGCCGAGGTGCTCGAGCTCGCCGCCGTACTGAAGAAGGATCCGTTCGCCAAGCAGACCCTGGCCGGGCCCCGCGCGGTCGGGGTGATCTTCGAGAAGAACTCCACCCGCACCCGGTTCTCGTTCGAGGTGGGCATTTCCCAACTCGGCGGGCACGCCGTGGTCGTGGACGGGCGGAGCACCCAGCTCGGCCGGGAGGAGACGCTGCAGGACACCGGCCGGGTGCTCTCGCGCTACGTCGACGCCGTCGTGTGGCGGACCTTCGGGCAGAAGCGGCTCGAGCAGATGGTCAGTGGTGCGACGGTCCCGATCGTCAATGCACTCTCCGACGAGTTCCACCCCTGCCAGGTCCTCGCGGACCTGCAGACCCTGCGCGAGCGCAAGGGCGAGCTGAAGGGGCTGAAGCTGACGTACCTCGGTGACGGCGCCAACAACATGGCGCACTCGCTGATGCTCGGCGGCGTCACCGCGGGCATCGACGTCACCATCGCCGCCCCGGCGGGCTTCGCGCCGTTGCCCTGGGTGCTCGACGCCGCCCGCGCGCGGGCCGCCGAGACCGGTGCCACCATCACCGTCACCGACGACCCCCAGGCCGCTGTTGCCGGCGCCGACGCGCTCGTCACCGACACCTGGACCTCGATGGGCCAGGAGAACGACGGCCTCGACCGGGTCGGACCGTTCCGGCCGTTCCAGATCAACGCGGCGCTGCTCGCGAAGGCGGCGCCGGACGCGGTGGTGCTGCACTGCCTGCCCGCGCACCGCGGGGAGGAGATCACCGACGAGGTGCTCGACGGCCCGCAGTCGGTGGTGTGGGACGAGGCCGAGAACCGCCTGCACGCACAGAAGGCGCTGCTGGTGTGGCTGCTGGAGCATCAGGACCGGGCACAGTCGTGACCGCCACCCAGCCGAGGGGCGTGACGGCACCGCCGTCGAAGTCGCTCGCGGTCGCGCAGACACGGGCCGGGAGGCAGGCCCGGATCACCGCCCTACTGGCGGTGCACGAGGTCCGCAGCCAGCCGGAACTCGCCGCGCTGCTCGCCGCCGAGGGCATCGAGGTCTCGCACGCGACGCTGTCGCGGGACCTCGAGGAACTCGGTGCGGTGAAACTGCGGGCCGCCGACGGGGGCGCCGGCGTGTACGTCGTGCCCGAGGACGGCAGCCCGGTGCGCGGCGTCTCCGGCGGCACCGACCGGCTGTCGCGGCTGCTGGGGGAGTTGCTGGTGTCCACCGACGCGAGCGGGAACCTCGCGGTGTTGCGCACCCCGCCGGGTGCCGCGCACTACCTCGCCAGCGCGCTGGATCGCGCGTCTCTGCCCGAGGTTGTGGGAACCATTGCCGGGGATGACACCATTCTTGTGGTGGCCCGTGAACCCCTGACGGGCGCGCAGCTCGCCGACATGATCGAAAAACTGGCCTGACCTGGCATTTGCGCCGGGTCCGGTCGGCATGCGATCGGCACAACTGAAGAATCTCGAGAAGATACAACCCCAAAAGGAGCACACAGACCATGGCTGAACGCGTCGTACTCGCCTACTCGGGCGGGCTGGACACCTCCGTGGCCATCAGCTGGATCGGCAAGGAGACCGGCAAAGAGGTCGTCGCCGTTGCCATCGACCTCGGCCAGGGTGGCGAGGACATGGAGGTCGTGCGTCAGCGTGCCCTCGACTGCGGCGCCGTCGAGGCCGTCGTGATCGACGCCAAGGACGAGTTCGCCGACGAGTACTGCCTGCCCACCATCCAGGCCAACGCCCTGTACATGGACCGCTACCCGCTGGTCTCGGCGATCAGCCGGCCGCTGATCGTCAAGCACATCGTCAAGGCCGCGCGCGAGCACGGAGGCACCGTCGTCTCGCACGGCTGCACCGGCAAGGGCAACGACCAGGTGCGGTTCGAGGTCGGCTTCGGCGCCCTCGCCCCCGACCTGGAGGTCATCGCCCCGGTTCGTGACTACGCCTGGACCCGGGAGAAGGCCATCGCCTTCGCCGAGGAGAACCAGATCCCGATCAACGTCACCAAGCGTTCGCCGTTCTCGATCGACCAGAACGTGTGGGGCCGCGCCGTCGAGACCGGATTCCTCGAGGACCTGTGGAACGCCCCGACCAAGGACGTCTACGACTACACCCAGGACCCGACCATCAACTGGAACGCCCCCGATGAGCTGATCATCAGCTTCGAGGCAGGCAAGCCGGTCGCGATCGACGGCAAGCCCGTCACCGTGCTCGAAGCGGTCCAGGAGCTCAACAAGCGCGCCGGTGCGCAGGGCGTCGGCCGCCTCGACGTGGTCGAGGACCGCCTCGTCGGCATCAAGAGCCGCGAGATCTACGAGGCCCCCGGCGCGATGGTGCTCATCACCGCGCACCAGGAACTCGAGCACGTCACCCTCGAGCGCGAGCTCGGTCGCTACAAGCGGCAGATGGAGCAGCGCTGGTCCGAGCTGGTCTACGACGGCCTGTGGTTCTCGCCGCTGAAGGAGGCGCTGGACACCTTCGTGCTCAAGACCCAGGAGAAGGTCACCGGCGACATCCGCCTGTTCCTGCACGGCGGCGCGATCACCGTCAACGGCCGGCGCAGCCCGCAGTCGCTGTACGACTTCAACCTCGCGACCTACGACGAGGGCGACTCGTTCGACCAGTCGTACGCGAAGGGCTTCGTCAACATCCACGGCCTGTCCTCCAAGGTCGCCGCGAAGCGCGACCTGGGCCTGTAACGATGACCGAGCACGATGCCGGAGGCGTCCAGGCGCACGGCACCAACGAAGGTGCCCTGTGGGGCGGCCGGTTCGAGTCCGGACCGGCCGCCGCCATGGCGGCGCTGAGCAAGTCCACCCACTTCGACTGGGTGCTCGCGCCCTACGACGTGCGTGCCTCCAAGGCGCACGCCAAGGTGCTGCACGCCGCGGGACTGCTCGGTGACGCCGACCTGGCGACCATGCTGGACGGTCTCGACCGGCTCGGGGCCGACGTCGCGAGCGGTGCCTTCGTGCCCGCCGACTCCGACGAGGACGTCCACGGTGCCCTCGAGCGCGGCCTGATCGAGCGGGTCGGACCCGAGGTCGGTGGCCGGCTGCGCGCCGGCCGCTCGCGCAACGACCAGGTGGCCACGTTGTTCCGGATGTGGCTGCGCGACGCGGTCCGCCGAGTCGCTGCCGGTGTGCTCGACGTTGTCGACGCCCTCGCCACCCAGGCGGCGGCGCATCCGGCGGCGGTGATGCCCGGCAAGACGCATCTGCAGGCCGCGCAGCCCGTCCTGCTCGCGCACCACCTGCTCGCACACGCCCACCCGCTGCTGCGGGACGTGCAGCGGCTGGTGGACTTCGACAAGCGGGCCGCGGTGTCGCCGTACGGGTCCGGCGCGCTGGCCGGGTCCTCGCTCGGCCTGAACCCGGACGCCATCGCGGCGGAGCTGGAGTTCGACTCCGCGGCGGACAACTCGATCGACGCCACGTCCTCGCGGGACTTCGCGGCCGAGGCGGCGTTCGTGTTCGCGATGATCGCGGTCGACCTGTCCCGGATGGCCGAAGAGGTCATCATCTGGAGCACACCGGAATTCGGCTACATCACGCTCGCCGATGCCTGGTCGACCGGGTCGTCGATCATGCCGCAGAAGAAGAACCCGGACGTCTCGGAACTCACCCGCGGCAAGGCCGGGCGCCTGATCGGCAACCTCACGGGCCTGCTCGCCACGCTCAAGGCGCAGCCACTGGCGTACAACCGGGACCTGCAGGAGGACAAGGAGCCGGTCTTCGACTCCGTCGCCCAGCTGGAACTGTTGTTGCCCGCGATCACCGGGCTGGTCTCGACGCTCGAGTTCCACACCGACCGGATGGCCGAGCTGGCCCCGGCCGGGTTCACCCTCGCCACCGACATCGCGGAATGGATGGTGCGTCAGGGTGTTCCGTTCCGGGTCGCACACGAGGCGGCCGGTGCGTGTGTGCGGGCGGCCGAGTCCCGCGGAGTGGGTCTCGAGGATCTCACCGACGCCGAGCTCGCCGCGGTGGATCCGGCCCTGACACCGGCGGTACGCGAGGTGCTCACCGTGCAGGGGTCGATCGCCTCCCGTAACGCCCGCGGTGGCACCGCCGGTGTACAGGTGGCGCACCAGCTGGATCGGGTCCGGGAGTCCGCGGGGCAATTGAAGGCCCTGATCGGAAACTGACGGATTCTCACTGCCGCGCGCGAATACACTGTGCCGGAACACCGGCGGAAGGTTGGGGGCGCGGCAGTGAGTTGGTCCGAGATTCTGAACGGTTCCGTTCGCCGCGTGGTCGCGACCGCGCAGAACGGTCTCGAGGTCGTCCGGCTGGGCGGCCTCGAGACCGAGGCCCGGCCGTCGGAGTTCACCGTCGTCGACCGCGCGCCGATGTACCGGCTCCGTCGCTACTTCGCCGACGAGGTCACCGAAGCCGATTCACCCCGTCCGCCGATTCTGCTCATCCCGCCGATGATGATGTCGGCCGACGTGTACGACGTCACCCAGGACCAGGGCGCGGTCGGCATCCTGCACTCGATGGGGCTGGATCCTTGGGTGGTCGACTTCGGTTCCCCGGACACCGAGGAGGGCGGCTGGAACCGCACCCTCGCCGACCACATCGTCGCGATCAGCGAGATCGTCGACCGCGTACACAAGGAAACCGGGCAGGACGTGCACCTGTCCGGGTACTCCCAGGGCGGCATGTTCGCCTACCAGGCCGCCGCGTACCGGCGGTGCCGCCACGTCGCGTCCCTCGTCACCTTCGGTTCACCGGTCGACACCCTGGCGGCCCTGCCGTTCGGGATCCCCGGCGACATCGCCGCGCCGGCGGCCGACTTCCTCGCCGACCACGTCTTCACCCGTCTCTCGATCGCGGGTTGGATGGCGCGCACCGGGTTCCAGCTCCTCGACCCGGTCAAGACGGCCAAGTCACGGATCGACTTCCTGCGGCAGCTGCACGACCGCGAGGCGCTCCTCCCGCGTGAACAGCAGCGACGCTTCCTCGCCACGGATGGTTGGGTGGCGTGGTCCGGTCCGGCGGTGGCGGAGCTGCTCAAACAGTTCGTCGTGCACAACCGGATGGTGTCCGGTGGCTTCGTGATCGGTGACCGACCGGTCTCCCTGGCCGAGGTGACCTGCCCGATCCTGGCATTCGTCGGCGAGGTGGACGACATCGGCCAGCCGACCGCGGTCCGGGGTATCCGGAAAGCGGCGCCGAAGGCTGAGGTATTCGAATCCACCATGCGGGCAGGTCATTTCGGCCTCGTCGTGGGATCGTTGGCGGCCGACCACACCTGGCCGACGACCGGTGCCTGGGTGCGGTGGCGGACCGGGACGGACCCGCAGCCGGCCGGTATCGTGCCGATGGCCGCGGAGGACCTCCCTATCGACGAGACCGGTGTGTCCGTCGCGGACCGGCTGCTGCACACCGGTACCTCGATCGCCGAGGTGGGGGTCGGTGCCGTGCGCGGGGCCCTGGAGGCGGCGGTTCACGCGGTGCGCGGCAGCCGGGAACTGACCGCCGAGGCGGCCCGCGCGCTGCCGCGGCTGGTCCGGCTCGGGCAGGTGCAGCCGCACACCACGATCTCGCTCGGCAAACTGCTCGCCGAGGCAGGGGCGAAGAACCCGCGCGGCGAGTGCTTCCTGTTCGACGACCGCGCGTACACCAACGGTGCGGTCAACACCCGGATCGACAATGTCGTCAAGGGGTTGATCGCGGCCGGGGTGCGACCGTCCACACGGGTCGGGGTGCTGATGGAGACCCGGCCCAGCGCACTCGTGGCGATCGCCGCGCTGTCGAGGATCGGCGCGATCAGCGTGCTGCTGCCCCCGACCGAGGACCTCGCCGACGCGATGCGGCTCGGCAAGGTCGCCACGATCGTCACCGATCCCGACCATCTGCGTGCCGCGGAACGGCTGGGGCCACCGGTGCTCGTCCTCGGTGGTGGCGAATCCCGCGTCCTCGATCTGGAAGCCGACTCGGAGACGGTCGATCTCGAACAGATCGAGCCGGACCTCATCGCGATGCCGGCGTGGTACCGGCCCAATCCCGGCCGCGCAAACGAACTGGCGTTCGTGCTGTTCGGGCGGTTCGGCGGCGAGGTCGAGGCCAAGTACATCACCAACCATCGCTGGGCCCTGTCCGCTTTCGGAACAGCGACCGCCGCGAATCTCGGCAACGGTGACACGGTCTATTCTGTTGCGCCGCTGTATCATTCGTCGGTCCTGCTCGCGACGCTCGGCGGGGCGATCGCCGGTGGGGCGCGCATCGCACTGTCCCGGGGTCTCGACCCCGAGCGGTTCGCGACCGAGGTGCACCGCTACGGGGTCACCGTCGTGGCGTACACGTGGACGATGATGCGCGAACTGGTGGACGGCCCCGACTTCGCGTTGGACGCCTCGCACCCGATCCGGCTGTTCATCGGTGCGGGAATGCCCCGTGGACTGTGGCTGCGGACGATGGACCGGTTCGCGCCCGCGCGCGTGCTCGAGTTCTACGCCTCCACCGAGGCCGCCGTCGTGCTCGCCAATGTGTCCGGCGCCAAGCCAGGGTCGAAGGGGCGTCCGTTGCCCGGGAGCACCGCGGTCCGCATCGCCGCGTACGACCCCGTCACGCGCCGGTTCGTCGAGGACGATCACGGACTGGTGCGCGAATGCGAGGTCGGGGAGGTGGGACTCCTGCTGGGGCAGGCCACGTCCGCGGAGGCGATCGGCGGCGCGATGCGCGGAGTGTTCGCGGCCGGCGACGCATGGGTGCCCACCGAGCACCTGTTCCGCACCGACGGTGACGGTGACTTCTGGCTCATGGACGACCGGAACACCGTCGTCTGCGCGCGGCGCGGCCCGGTGTACGGGGAACCGATCGGATACGCGCTCGGCGTCCTGGACCAGGTGGACCTCGCCGTCACCTACGGTGTGCGGGTCGGCGACGAGGAGCTGGCGGTCACCGCACTGACGTTGCGCCCTGGGGCGTCCCTGACGGCGGCCCATCTGGCCGACGCGTTCGCCGGCCTCGACGAGGGGCAGTGCCCAGACCTCGTGCACGTCGTCCCCGAGATCCCGATCAGCAACTCGTATCGACCCCGGCGCGGCGAGCTGAGGGCGGCGGGCCTGCCGAAACCGGGAGTGCGGGCCTGGTTCTGGGACGCCGAGCACACCCGCTACCGCCGACTGACGAAGGCGGTGGTCACCGACCTTCAGGAGCGCGGTGGTCGGGCACCGACCGGCTAGCGGGTAGCCTGGCCGGTGATCCCGTCAACCCGATGCGAGAGGACCTTTCGTGGCGCTCGATCCCACCCTGCTGAGCATCATCGCCTGCCCGCAGGACAAGGGCCCGCTCCTGCTGGTCGACGACGCACTGCTCTACAACCCGCGGCTGCGTCGCGCCTACCCGATCGAGGACGGCATCCCGGTGCTGCTCGTCGACGAGGCACGCGACGTCACCGAGGACGAGCACCAGGACTACATCACGCGCGGAACGGGATCCACCGACTGATCGGGCACATTCGACCCGGCGAGATCGCCGGTGAGATACCGCTGCAACGTCGGCGCGACCAGCATCACCACCCGCTCGGGTTCCATCGTGGCCAGCGGATCGAGTCGGAGCAGATAGCGAGTGACGATCAGTCCCGCCATCTGTGACGCAACCAGACCGGCCCGCAGGGACGCGCTCCCCGCAGGATCGTCCACCCGGTGACCGATCTCGTCGAGCACCACCTCTGTCAGGAAACTGCGCACCAGCCCGACCGACTCACCGGAGATCGCCGACCGGAGCGCCGCGAGCAGACCCTCGCGCTGCGGGGACTCCCAGACGCCGAGCACCGCGCGCAGGAACCGCTCACCCAGTTCGTCACGAGGCGCGTCGAGCAGTCCGGCAAGCACGACCTTCGGATCGATCGGCACCGCGATCGCCGCGAGAAACAGCGCCCGTTTGGTACCGAAGTAGTGGTGCACGAGCGCCGAGTCGACGCCTGCCGCGGTCGCGATCGAGCGGACCGATGTCTTGTCGAACCCCGTCTCGGAGAATCGGCGGCGGGCCGCCGCGAGGATGTCCTCACGGGTGTCGGGGCTGCCCGGCCGGCGCCCCATCCGGACGCTCGGCCGGGTCACGACGCGCTCCGCCGCGGTGTCACGGCGTCCGCCGACGCAGTGTGGCCGCCGCCAGGCACAGCGCGACGACCGCGAACCCGACCACGACGGCGATGTCGCGCCACATCGTCGCCGTGGCGCCGGGATGCTTGGCTACCTGCTGCAGTGCCTCGACGGCGTAGCTCAGTGGCATCACGTTCGACGCCCACTGCAGCCATTCGGGGAGCTGGTCGCGGGGCACGAGCAGACCGCAGAGGAACAGCTGCGGGATCACGATCACCGGCATGAACTGCACCGCCTGGAACTCGGTGCGCGCGAATGCGCTGCACAGCAGGCCCAGCGCGACACCGAGTACGGCGTCGACCACCGCGATCAGCACGACCCAGCCGACACTTCCCTCCGTGGTCAGGTCGAGAAAGCCGAAGGTGACCAGGCAGGCGACGAGGGCCTGCGCCGCCGCGGCGAGGGAGAACGCGGTGCCGTAGCCGCCGAGCAGGTCCAGCTTCGACATCGGGGTCGTCAGCAGGCGTTCGAGGGTGCCGGAACTGCGTTCGCGCTGCATCGCGATCGACGTGATCAGGAACATCACCACGAACGGCAGGATCCCGAGCATGGTGATGGCGATCCGGTCGAACAGCGGCACTTGGCCGGGGGGCGTGGGCACGTTGACGTACAGGTAGTACAGCAGCGTCATCAGCAGCGCCGGCACCAGCAGGATCATCGCGACGGTGCGGTGGTCGCGGCGCAGTTGCCGCAGGATGCGGGCGGTGCCGGCCCCGTAGATGCGAGGGGTCATGAGTGGGGCGTTCACGACTGCTCCTGAACTTCTCGTTCGCGGATCAGGGTCAGGAAGGCATGTTCGAGGTTGGTCTCACGGGTCTGTTCGAGCAGGGCCCCCGGGCTGAGCTGTGCGAGCAGGTGTCCGTCGCGGAGCAACAGCAGGTCATGGCAGTGCTCGGCCTCCTCCATTACGTGACTCGAGATCAGCAGTGTGGTTCCGCTCGCGGCCAGGCCTGCGAATCGTTCCCACAGGTCGGCACGGAGCACCGGATCCAGCCCGACGGTCGGTTCGTCGAGGATCAGCAACTCCGGTTCGCCGACCAGCGCGCAACCGAGGGAGACCCGTCCGAGTTGACCGCCGGACAATTCCCCGGCGGGAACATCGGCCTGCGCGGCCAGATCGACCATCGCCATCACGTCGGTCGCCGCGCGTGCGGGACGGCCGTACAGCGCCGCGAAGTAGGCGATGTTCTGCCGCACCGACAGGTCGGGATAGACGGTGGGGGACTGGGTGACGTAACCGACGCGGTGGCGCAGTTGCGGCGAACCCGCCGACTCGCCGAGGACGGTGACCGTGCCGGACTCGACGATCTGGGTGCCGACGATGGCGCGCATCAACGTCGTCTTACCGCAGCCGGAGGGTCCGAGAAGGCCGGTGATGCTGCCGGTCGGGATCCGCAGATCGAGGCCGTGCAGCACCTCGACGTCACCGCGGCGGACGACGAGGTTGTCGATGGCAACGGCGAAAGATGATCCGGGCATCTCGTGCTCCAATTCATCGAGCGATGAAATCATCGTCTGATGACTTTTATAGACCCCTCCGGTCCCCAGGTCAACGGGGCTGCGGCGCTCCGATCCGGCCTCTCCGGGGCACAATCGCGGGCATGATGGTGCTCTCCCGGTCGCCCGAACTGAGCGAGGACGCGCTCACCGTCGCCGACCCGGTCACCGCGGCTCGACTGGTGTTGGGATCGACACTGTCGTGCGGTGCGGTGCGCCTGCGGATCGTCGAGGTCGAGGCGTACGGGGGAGACCCGCTCGGGCCGTGGCCGGACCCGGCCGCCCACTCCTATCCGGGACCCACCGAACGCAACGCAGTGATGTACGGCCCGGCGGGCCGGCTCTACGTCTATCTCAGCCACGGACTGCACTTCTGCCTCAACGTCAGCTGCGCCGGGGAAGGGACCGCGGGTGCGGTGCTGCTGCGGGCAGCGGAGATTCTCGCGGGGGAGGACGTGGTGCGCCGCCGTCGCGGTCCCGACCGCGGCCAACGCGAATTGGCGCGCGGTCCGGGCAATCTCGGTCAGGCGCTCGGAACAACCCTGGGCGACAACGGGTCCGCGCTCTTCGACGGCGGCTCCCCGATTCGACTCGACCCCGGCCCCGCGACGCCCATCGCATTCGGGCCGCGGGTGGGAATCAGCCGCGCCGCCGACCGTCCGTGGCGTCTGTGGGATCCCACATCGAACGCCGTCTCCGCCTACCGGCGTAGCCCGCGTGCGCCCGCGCCGCCGAGTGCGGGATGATCGAAGCCGTGACTGAGAACGCCCTGACCGAGAACATCGCCTCGACCGAGAACATTGTTGACGAACTGACCTGGCGTGGACTCATCCAGCAGTCCACGGACATCGACGCGCTGCGTCGTGAGGCCGAGGCCGGTCCGGTCACCCTCTATTGCGGCTTCGACCCGACCGGTCCGAGCCTGCACGCAGGACACCTCGTCCCGCTCCTGACGCTCAAGCGGTTCCAGCAGGCCGGGCACAAGCCGATCGTTCTCGCCGGCGGGGCCACCGGGCTCATCGGCGACCCCCGCGATGTCGGCGAGCGGGTGATGAACTCCGCCGACACGGTCGCGGACTGGGCGCAGCGGATCCGCGCCCAGCTCGAACGGTTCGTCTCGTTCGACGGCGACAACGCCGCAGTCGTCGAGAACAACATGAACTGGACCGGCAAGCTCAGCGCGATCGACTTCCTGCGCGACATCGGCAAGCACTTCTCCGTCAACGTCATGCTCGCTCGCGAGACGGTCAAGCGGCGCCTCGAATCGGACGGCATCTCCTACACCGAGTTCAGCTACATGCTGCTGCAGGCCAACGACTACCTGCAGCTGCGGCGGGACCACGGGTGCACGCTCCAGGTCGGTGGCTCCGACCAGTGGGGCAACATCATCGCCGGTGTCGAGCTGAACCGCCGCGTGGACGGTGAGTCGGTGCACGCGATGACCGTGCCGCTGGTCACCTCGTCGGACGGCAAGAAGTTCGGCAAGTCCACCGGGGGCGGCAGCCTGTGGCTCGACCCGGAGATGACCAGCCCCTACGCCTGGTACCAGTACTTCGTGAACACCGGTGACGCCGACGTCATCCGCTACCTGCGCTGGTTCACCTTCCTCGGTCAGGACGAGCTCGCGGAGCTCGAGGTCGAGGTCGCCGAGCGGCCACAGGCGCGTGTCGCCCAGCGCCGGCTCGCCGCCGAGATGACCACCCTGGTGCACGGGGCCGAGAACACCGCGGCCGTCGAGCTCGCCAGCCAGGCACTGTTCGGGAAGGCCGAACTGCGCGATCTCGACGAGTCGACCCTCGCCGCCGCGTTGACCGAGGCGTCGGTGGCGCAGGTGCGCCCCGGTGAACCGACCGCGATCGTCGATCTGCTGGTCGCCAGCGGGCTGTGCGAGAGCAAGGGCGCGGCGAAGCGTGCGGTCAAGGAGGGCGGCGCGTACGTGAACAACGCCAAGGTCGGCGCGGAGGACTGGACGCCCGAGTCCGGCGACCTGCTGCACGGTCAGTGGCTCGTCATCCGTCGCGGGAAGCGCAACTTCGCCGGCATCCAGCTGTTGCCGGCCTGAGACGGTCCCGGTCGGAGGGCGTCGTCGCCTCGCACATGCGAGGGGCGGCGCCCTCCGCCGTTCAAGGTCCTCGTGGCGGGGACCCTCGAGGAGCCGCGGCGCTGCGTGTGCGGCGTCACATCGTTGTAATTTGTCGCCTGGGGCGGCTGCTGCGGGCGGTGAGCTGGGGTTTCACCCGCCCTGGTGTGCTGTGACCAGCGGATTTGCGATGCCGTTCACGGCCACGTAACTTTTGTCGAGTCAGAGCGACACGGACACCGACCCGGCCCGCGAGGGACTGGGACACGAGGTTGGACGAAGGCGCCTGGCAAGCCTGCTGGAACTTGCTTCACCGGTTTGCGCCGGTGGGAGAAATCAGTTAGGCTGGAACAGTTGCCCCGGAGAGGCCGAGATAATCTCGGACGCGAAGGTGTGTGCGTGTTCTTTGAGAACTCAACAGTGTGCCGATGAATGTCAGTGCCAAATTATTTGGTACTCCACTCCATCATTTGTATGGGGTGGGTATTTGCTGATCATTCCATTCTTCCGTCTGGGATGGTCAGTGTTTAGCTAGTTTGAGTTTTTTTTGCTAGTGATTTGACTCGATGTCTATGACTGATTGCCGGTTCGCCGGCCAATCCAGAGTCTTCAACGGAGAGTTTGATCCTGGCTCAGG
>NZ_JBSFRT010000045.1:0-51290 GCF_053589375.1 Rhodococcus sp. NPDC003348 | reverse complement strand
GTTGTGGCGGGGCGGCCGCGGCCCGGGGCGGGGCGGCGGGTGGGGCGGGTGGGGGTGGGGCCCGCGCCCCCCCCCCCCGACCCGGTGTCAGCGGTCCTCGAGGTCGCCCTCGGTTTCCAGGTACACCTGTCGCAGCCCGTCGAGGACGTCCTGCGCCGGCTCCGACCACATGTCCCGTTCGACAGCCTCGAGCAGGCGCTCGGCGATCCCGTGCAGGGCCCACGGATTCGACTGCGTCATGAACTCGCGGTTCTGCTCGTCGAGGACGTACGTCTGCGCGAGCTTCTCGTACATCCAGTCCGCGACGACGTTGGTGGTGGCGTCGTACCCGAACAGGTAGTCCACCGTCGCGGCCATCTCGAAGGCGCCCTTGTAGCCGTGGCGGCGCATCGCCTCGAGCCAGCGCGGATTGACCACCCGCGCCCGGAACACCCGCGACGTCTCCTCCGAGAGGGTGCGGGTGCGCACCGCGTCCGGTCGGGTGCTGTCGCCGATGTACGCCTCCGGGTCCTTGCCGGTCAGCGCGCGCACGGTCGCGACCATGCCGCCGTGGTACTGGAAGTAGTCGTCGGAGTCGGCGATGTCGTGCTCGCGGGTGTCGGTGTTCTTGGCCGCGACCGCGATTCGCCGGTACGCCGTCCGCATGTCGTCCGCGGCCGGGGCGCCGTCGAGGCCGCGACCGTACGCGTAGCCGCCCCAGGTGGTGTACACCTGCGCCAGATCGGCGTCGCCGCGCCAGGACTTCGAGTCGATCAGCTGCAGCAGCCCGGCACCGTAGGTGCCCGGCTTGGACCCGAAGATGCGGGTGGTGGCGCGTCGCTCATCGCCGTGCTCGGCGAGATCCGCCTGCGCGTGGGCCCGGACGAAGTTCTGCTCGGCCGGTTCGTCGAGCGCCGAGACCATCCGGACGGCGTCGTCGAGGAGCGCCAGCACGTGCGGGAACGCGTCCCGGAAGAAGCCGGAGATCCGGACCGTCACGTCCACGCGGGGCCGGCCCAGTTCGGCGAGCTCGATCACCTCGAGCCGGGTGACACGGCGGGACGCCTCGTCCCACACCGGCCGGACGCCCAGCAGCGCAAGCACTTCGGCGATGTCGTCACCCGAGGTGCGCATCGCCGAGGTGCCCCACACGCTCAGACCCACCGACGTCGGGTACTCGCCGTGATCGGCGAGATAACGCGCGAGCAGCGACTCCGCCATCGCCTGCCCGGTCTCCCACGCCAGCCGGGACGGCACGGCCTTCGGGTCCACCGAGTAGAAGTTGCGGCCGGTGGGCAGCACGTTCACCAGTCCGCGCAGCGGCGAACCGCTGGGGCCCGGTTCGATGAACCGGCCGTCGAGCGCGCGCAGCACCTGGTCGATCTCACGACCGGTGCCGCGCAGCCGCGGCACCACCTCCGCGGCGGCGAACTCGAGCACCCGGACGACGTCGGCACCGTGCTCGGCACCGACCTCCTTGGCGGCGGCGGGATCCCAGCCCGACCGCTGCAGCGCGGCGACCAGGCCGTGGGCGAGTTCCTCGATCTGGTCGACTCGTCCGCGGGCCTCGTCACCGGCCTCGCTCAGACCGAGTGCCTCCCGCAGTCCGGGGACGGTTCGTTCGCCGCCCCACATCTGCTTCGCGCGCAGTACCGCGAGAACGAGTTCGACCTCGGCGGCCCCCACGGGCGCCTGCCCGAGCACGTGCAGCCCGTCGCGGATCTGCACGTCCTTGATCTCGCACAGCCAGCCGTCGACGTGCAGCAGCATGTCGTCGAACACGTCCTCCTCGGGGCGTTCGGCCAGGCCGAGGTCGTGGTCCATCTTCGCCGCCCGCATCAGCGTCCAGATCTGCTGGCGGATCGCGGGCAGCTTCGACGGGTCGAGGGCGGAGATGTTCGAGTGCTCGTCGAGCAGCTGCTCGAGCCGGGAGATGTCGCCGTACGACTCGGCGCGCGCCATCGGCGGGATCAGGTGATCGACCAGGGTGGCGTGCGCGCGGCGCTTGGCCTGGGTGCCCTCGCCCGGGTCGTTGACCAGGAACGGGTAGATCAGCGGCAGCTCGCCGAGCGCGGCGTCGGTGCCGCACGAGGCGGACATGCCCAGGGTCTTGCCGGGCAGCCACTCCAGGTTGCCGTGCTTGCCGAGATGCACGATCGCGTCCGCTTGGAAACCTCCGGCACCCGCATCAGCTGCGATCCACCGGTACGCCGCCAGGTAGTGGTGGCTCGGCGGCAGGTCGGGGTCGTGGTAGATCGCGACCGGGTTCTCCCCGAACCCGCGGGGCGGCTGCACCATCAGCACCACGTTGCCGACCCGCAGCGCCGCGATCACGATCTCGCCGTCCGGGTCGGACGTCCGGTCGACGTACAGTTCGCCGGGCGCCGCGCCCCAGTGCTCTTCGACGGCCTCGCGGAAGTCCGCGGGCAGAGTCGCGAACCAGTCGCGGTAACGGGCCGCGGAGATGCGAATCGGGTTGCCCTCCAACTGCTCCGCCGTCAACCAGTCCGGGTCCTGTCCGCCGGCCGCGATCAGTGCGTGGATCAGCGCGTCACCGTCACCGGCCGCGAGGCCGGGCAGCGCGTCCTCCCCGTCCGCCGGGCCGAGGTCGTATCCGGCCTCGCGCATCGCGGCCAGCAGCGCGATCGCGCTGGCCGGGGTGTCCAATCCGACGGCGTTGCCGATCCGGGCGTGCTTGGTCGGGTACGCCGACAGCATCAGCGCGATCCGCTTGTCCCGGTTGGGAACGTGCCGCAGCCGCGCATGCCGGACGGCGATCCCGGCCACCCGGGCGGCACGCTCGGCGTCCGGTACGTAGGTGGTCAGTCCGTCCTCGTCGATCTCCTTGAACGAGAACGGGACCGTGATGATCCGGCCGTCGAACTCGGGCACCGCGACCTGCGTCGCGACATCCATCGGGGACAGGCCGTCGTCGTTCGACTCCCACGCCTCCCGGCTGCCGGTCAGGCACAGGCCCTGCAGGATCGGCACGTCCAGCGCGGCGAGCGCGCTGACGTCCCACGACTCGTCGTCCTCCCCCGCGGACGCGCCCGCAGGCCTGCTGCCGCCGGCCGCGAGCACCGTCACGACCATCGCGTCGACGGCGCCCAGGACGTCGAGCAGTTCCGGTTCCGCGGTGCGCAGCGAGGCACAGAAGATCGGCAGGGCCCGGGCGCCGCGGTCCTCGATCGCGCGGCAGAGCGCCTCGACGTAGGCGGTGTTCCCGGCGAGATGCTGCGCGCGGTAGTAGAGCACCGCCACGGTCGGGTTCCGTGATGTCACATTGGGGGTCGTCAGGTGACCCGATGTGACATCAGGGAACCCGGGACGGTCGAGGTGTCCCCACGTCGGGGTGTGCGCCGGGGCCTCGAACCCGACGCCGGTCAGCAGCACCGTGTCCGAGAGGAACCCGTGCAGGTGCGCCAGGTTCGCCGCGCCGCCCTCGGCGAGATAGGTGTGCGCCTGCGCCGCCACCCCGGCAGGCACCGTGGACAGTTCCATCAGTTCCGCGTCTGGTGCGAGTTCGCCGCCGAGCACGACGGTGGGCTTCCCGGCGGCGAGGACCGCGTCCAGGCCCTCCTCCCAGGCCCGGCGGCCGCCGAGGATGCGGACGATCACCAGGTCGACGCCGTCGATCAGCCCGGGCACGTCGTCGACGAGCAGCCGCGCGGGGTTCGCCCACCGGTAGTCGGCGCCACTGGCTCGTGCACTGAGCAGGTCGGTGTCGGACGTCGACAGCAACAGGATCACAGGGCTGGCCTCCTCGGGGTTTCGCGCCCCACTCGGTTCGGTGGGCAGCGTCGGAGGGTCTGACTCCCCGGGAACACCCGGGTCACAGTGGCGCGACCGCACCGGATTTGCACCGGTTTCCTCACGAGCTGCCGCAATCGCCGCTGATGCTACCGGCACGGCCCCCGTAGGCTGGTGGGTGATGTCCGATACCGAATCCGCACCTGCCCGGTCCCGACCCGACGCCTGTCCAGGGGCTCTTCAGGTGCACGAGGCCGCCGACGGCGCCCTGTCCCGGGTCCGGCTGCCCGGCGGCGCGATCACCGCAGCTCAGTTGCAGGTCCTCGCGGACGCGTCCCGCGACCTCGGCAACGGGGAGCTCGAACTCACCTCCCGCGGCAACATCCAGCTCCGCGCGGTCGCCGACCCCGACGCGTTCGCGGGCCGGCTCCGTGAGTCGGGGTTGCTGCCGTCGCCTACCCACGAACGGGTGCGGAACATCCTCGCCACCCCGTTGTCCGGGCGGATCGGCGGACTCGTCGACGTCCGCGGCTGGGTGCGGGCGCTGGACGCCGGGCTGTGCGGGGACCCGCGCCTCGCGGACCTGCCGGGCCGGGTGCTCTTCACGCTCGACGACGGCCGCGGCGACGTCTCCGCGCTGAGCGCCGACCTCGGGCTCCATGCGGTTTCCCCGGACCAGGTGGCGCTGGTGCTCGCCGGCGCCGACCACGGGGTGCGGCTGCCCGCCGACGACGGGGTCGCGATGCTGCTGGACGCGGCGCGGGCGCTGCACGAGATCCGCGGCACGCGGTGGCGTCTGCACGAGATCGACGGCGGACCGCGGCTGCTGCTCGATCGGCTGGGCCTCGGGGCGACCGCCGAGCCGATCGCCTTGACCGGACCCGAGTCCGCGGGTCCGATCGGCTGGCTCGATCAGCCCGACGGCGGGGTCACCCTCGCCGCCGGCGTGCGGTTCGGGGTGCTGCCTGCGCGCCTGGCGGACTTCCTGGTCGCCGTGGAGGCACCGATCACGGTCACGTCGTGGCGGTCGATCCTGCTGCACGACCTCGACGAAGGGGTCGCCGAACAGGTCGTCCGCGTCCTCGCCCCGATGGGCCTGATCTTCGACGCGAACTCGACGTGGCTGCAGGTCAGCGCCTGCACGGGCAGGCCAGGCTGCGCGAAGTCCCTCGCGGACGTGCGGGGCGATGCGACCGACGCCGTCCAGTCCGGTCGACTTCCCGCGGAGGGCCGCCAGCACTGGTCCGGGTGTGAGCGGCGGTGCGGCCGGCCGCGTGGCGAGGTGACCGACGTCGTCGCCACCGGCGACGGCTACCGGGTGGACCCACCCGCACGCTGAGCGTGGATCGCCCCATATCGTGGGGAGCCATGACCGACTACATCCGCGACGGAGCCGAGATCTACCGTCAGTCCTTTGCCACGATCCGGGCCGAGGCCGACCTCACCCGGTTCCCCGCGGACGTCTCACAGGCCGTCGTGCGGATGATCCACGCCTGCGGTCAGGTCGACCTCGTCGACGACGTCGCGTTCACGCCCGGCGTGGTGTCCGCGGCCCGCGCCGCGCTCCGCAACGGGGCGTCGATCTTCTGTGACGCGACGATGGTGTCGTCGGGGGTGACGCGAAAGCGCCTGCCCGCCAGGAACGATGTCGTGTGCATGCTCGGCGATCCGCGGGTGCCGGTGATCGCCGACCGTCTCGGCAACACCCGCTCGGCGGCGGCGCTGGAATTGTGGGGGCCCAAGCTGGAAGGTGCGGTCGTCGCGATCGGCAACGCCCCCACCGCGCTGTTCCACCTACTCGACATGATCGACCAGGGCGCACCGAAGCCGGCGGCGATCATCGGCTGCCCGGTCGGATTCATCGGTGCCGCCGAGTCCAAGGAGGACCTGATCCTCCGCGCCGGCGACATCGAGTACATCGTGGTGCGGGGACGCCGTGGCGGCAGCGCGATCACCGCCGCCGCACTGAACGCGATCGCCAGCGAGGTCGAGTGATGGCGGGCAAACTCTTCGGCATCGGTCTCGGCCCCGGCGACCCGGAACTGGTCACCGTCAAGGCCGCGCGGATCATCGGCGAGGCCGACGTCATCGCGTTCCACAGCGCCCGTCACGGCCGCAGCATCTCCCGCGCCGTCGCCGCCCCGTACATGCGCGAGGGACAGCTCGAGGAGCACCTGGTCTACCCGGTGACCACCGAGACCGTCGACCATCCAGGCGGCTACCAGGGCGCGATCGACGACTTCTACGCGGAGGCGTCGGAGACCCTCGCCGCGCATCTCGCCGCGGGCCGGACGGTCGCCCTGCTCGCCGCCGGGGATCCGCTTTTCTACAGCTCCTACATGCACATGCACAAGCGACTGTGCGACCGCTTCGACGCCGAGGTGATCCCCGGCGTCACCTCCATCAGCGCGGCATCCGCGGCGCTCGGGGTGCCGTTGGTCGAACGGGACGAGGTGCTCACCGTGCTGCCCGGGACGCTGCCCGCCGAGGAGCTCACGAGGCGGCTGCGGGAAACCGACTCGGCCGCGATCCTGAAGCTCGGCCGCACCTTCCCCGCTGTGCGGCAGGCGCTGGCGGACTCCGGCCGCCTCGGCGAGGCCTCGTACGTCGAACGCGCCAGCACCGACAAGCAGCGGGTCCTGCGCGCCGCCGACGTCGACGAGTCGCAGGTGCCGTACTTCTCCATCGCCATCGTGCCCAGCCCGTCGAACAATCCTGCGGCGCAGCGTGACAGCGTGACCGGGGCGAGCGAAGCGACGGGGTGTGTGACCGGGGCGAGCGAAGCGACGGGGTGTGTCACGGTCGTCGGGCTGGGGCCCGGCGACGACGCGTGGACGACCCCCGAGGTGCGCGACGAACTTGCTCTGGCGACCGATGTCGTCGGCTACACCACCTATGTGAACCGGGTACCGGTGCGGCCCGGACAGAACCGGCACTCCAGCGACAACAAGGTCGAATCCGAGCGCGCCGCAATGGCTTTGGATCTCGCCAAGCGCGGGGCTCGCGTCGCCGTCGTGTCGTCGGGCGATCCCGGCGTGTTCGCGATGGCGGCCGCCGTGATCGAGATGGCCGCCGACGAGCAGTGGCGCGACGTGCCCGTGCGGGTCCTGCCCGGCATGACCGCCGCGAACGCCGTCGCCAGCCGCGTCGGCGCCCCACTCGGCCACGACTACGCGATGATCTCCCTCTCCGATCGGCTCAAGCCGTGGGACGTGGTGGCGCGGCGGATCTCCGCGGTCGCCGCCGCCGACATGGCGATGGCCGTCTACAACCCGGCGTCGAAGTCCCGGACCTGGCAGGTCGCGGCGATGAAGGACCTGTTGCTCGAACACCGCTCCCCCGATACCCCGGTGATCGTCGGCCGCGACGTCGCCGGGCCGGAGGAGAGCGTGCGGATCGTTCCGCTCGGCGACCTCGAGCCGTCCGAGGTGGACATGCGCACGCTGCTGATCGTCGGCTCTTCGCAGACGACGATCGTCGACTCCGGCGGTGAGCGGAAGGTGTTCACGCCGCGGCGCTACCCCGGCTGACCGGTACCCGCGCCGCCGACGCGGCGTCAGTGTTCGTCGTAGTGATCGCCGTGCTCGGCGTGCCGGTGGCCGTCGTGGATGTAGTCCACGTGGTCGCCGTGCGGCACCGCGACGTGGCCGCAGCCCTCGCCGTGGTGGTGTTCGTGGCTGCCGTGCACGGAGTGCTCCGCGGTCTCGCACTCGTCGACGTGGCCGGCGTGCACGCGGTGCAAGTGTCCGTCGTGGACGTAGTCGACATGGTCGCCGTGCGGCACCGCGACGTGCCCGCAGCCGGGCCCGTGCTCGTGGTCGTGATCGGTGTGAGGGTGATGCTCGGATTGCGTCACAGGACACTTCCTCCCGGATCGACGTCAGGACGTCCCCACTCGAAGCTAGACCGCGGTGACGGGCGCCACAACACGACCGACATCGGAACCAGCCGCGCCCCCGCGCCGTTGCCTGCTGAATGCCGATTGGGTGCCGCGGACCTCTTGCACACCGACCGGCCTCCGGTGAGCTATGCGTTCATCCGGCTATCGATGGCCCGACACCTGTCAGGAAGTCCACGAGTCGCTGGTTGATCTCGTCGGGCCTCTCGAGGTATCCGTAGTGGCCGCAGTCGGCGATCTCTTCGTAGCGGCCGCCGGGAATGGCGTCGGCAACCTCGCGGCCATGGGCGGGCGGCGTCATGCGATCGTCGGCGAAGCCGATGACCAGGGTGGGCGCGGTGATACTGGCGCAATCGCCGAGCCGATTGCGTGATCGGTCCATGCCGAGCTGGGCGCGCACGCCCGCCGTGGTTCGCGGTGCGGCGGAGAATTCGAAGATGTCCAGCCACTCCTGCGCCTTCTCGGGGTCGCAGAGTGTCCGCGGCGACAGGTGCAAGAGTGCGTTCACTGCTGCGGCATACTTCGGTGGCAGTTCCACTCCCTGGTCGTGAAGGGCCTGCCGCCCCAGATTGAGGGTGGTCTCGACCGGATGCGGTCTCCCGGTGGCGGCGAGCATGACAGCCTTCGCAACCAGGTCCGGACGCGCGATCGCAAGTTCCTGGACCACGCGCGCTCCCATCGAGACCCCGACGACATGTGCAGGCGCCCCGTCGAGGTGTTCGATCAGTGCGGCCGTATCGGCTGCCAGATCGTCGATGCTCATGTTGTCCGTGCCCTCGTCCGAGGGAGCGATCCCGCGGTTGTCGAAGGTGACGACCCGGAATCCGGCCTTCACCAGGGCTGGGACCTGGTATGTGTTCCAGACGCGGCCCGGGCTGCCGCTCCCCATGACCAGCACAACCAGTGGACCGGTGCCTGTCACGGTGTAGTTGAGTCGGATTCCGTTGAGGGTGGCGATGGGCATGTCCGAGTGACTCCTTGTCATCGTGGGTGGCGGGCGGCCGTCGGCTAGGGGGCAGATCGGTATCGGGTCTCGTATCCCTCGCGTTCCTTGTCGAGCCGCTGCTGCTTGTGCTTGGCGAGGAGCTGCGGATCGAGGCCGTGGCTGACGAGGCGGTGACGCAGGTAGATGTTCTTCAGCGCGAACAGGAAGTAGACGAACGGGAGGAACAGCAGAAGGACCATGCCGATTCGGATCACCCACGGACCGGGGATCAGCATCAGGGCCGCGAGAACGGGCACGAGGGGGACGACGCAGCGGATCACGTAGCGGTGGGTTGAGCCGGGCCCCGTGACGTCGTGGACGACCCAGTCGTGGAGGTGTGGCGGCAGGGTGCGGCCGGTGAGGTAACCGAGATACTGGCGCATCGTCGGTGTGTCGGTGGTGGATTGGATTCCTGGCATCGGTCAGTCCTCTGTACTGGTGGAGGCGTAGTGGCTGTCGGGAAGGACGAGCATCCGCGCATAGCTGATGGCGCGTGGCGTCGTGTCGAAGATGTGCCGGTCCTCGCTGTCTGTGGTGGTGAACACGCCGAGGGCTTCAAGTGGGCGCACATGTTCTGGCCTGATGCCCGAGATCAACACGGTTATGTGACGGTGTTCGAGTTTGGTGATGGCATCCTTGAGGACCATGGCGCCCGTGGCGTCGAGGGCTGTCACCCGCGACATGCGCAGGATCACGACCTTCACCTCCGAGACCTCCGCAAGTTCGAGGAGGAATCGGTGGGCCGCTCCGAAGAACAACGCGCCGTCGATGCGGTAGGCGACGATGTGCTCGCGCAGAAGTTCGTGTTCCTCGGCCAGGTGCTCGTCCTGCTCCAGTGGCACCTGCTCGATCCGCGCTGCCTTGGCGACCGCCCGCAATGCGAGGATCGCGGCGAATCCGACGCCCACGGCGACTGCGGTGACCAGATCGAAAACGACGGTGACGAGGAACGTTGCGATCATCACGATGGTGTCGGCGCGAGTGGCTCGGGCGATGGCGAGGATCGAGGCAGTTTCGACCATCCGGACGGTGGTGGCCAGGAGCACCCCGGCGAGGGCGGCGAGAGGGATGTCGGCGACGAGACTTGCGGCCAGGTACACGATCGCGGCAAGGATGAGTGCGTGGGTCAGGGCCGCGAGCCGGGTGCGGGCGCCGGAGCGGACGTTGACCGCGGTCCGGGCGATCGCGCCGGTTGCCGGGACGCCTCCGAACAGCGGTGCGGCGATGTTCGCCAGGCCCTGCCCGAGCAGCTCCCGGTCGGGGTTGTGGCGCGTGCCGACTCCCATCGAATCGGCGGCGGTCGCCGACAAGAGCGACTCGAGTGCCGCGAGTGCTGCCACGGCGAGGGCCGGCGCAAGCAGCGAGGCGAGATTTCCCAGGTGTAGAAAGCTCAGAGTCGGCGCGGAGAAGCCGGACGGAATGGCGCCGATGCGCGCGATGTCCAAACCGAACAGCTGCGCGACGACTGTCGCGACTGCGATCGCGAAGAGGGAGAACGGGACCCTCGGGAAGTAGCGTCCGCCGATGAGAATCGCCACGGCGACCACCAGCGCGATGGACGGCGCCAAGATCGACGGATCCGCCACGAACTTGCGCACGGCATCGAACGCAGACTGCCACACCTTCTCGCCCTCGGCACCGGTGATTCCCAGGGCGGCCGGCACCTGCTGGAGAGCGATGACGATGGCGATACCCGCGGTGAATCCTTCGATGACGGGGGCGGGCATGTATCGGACGGCTCGGCCTACGCCCGCAAACGCCAACCCGACCAGAACCACCCCCGCGATCAACCCGACCGCAAGCACGCCCTCCGGACCGTACTCGGCCACGATCGGCACCAGGACCACTGTCATCGCCCCGGTTGGGCCGGACACCTGGAAGCGGGAACCTCCGAACACTGCCGCGACCGCTCCGGCGATGACCGCTGTCGTCAGACCCGCGGCTGCGCCGAGGCCGGAGCTGACACCGAAGCCCAACGCCAATGGCAGCGCGACCAGCGCCACGATGAGGCCGGAGAGCAGATCGGCGCCGGGTGTGCGGACCGCGGGTTTCCACTCGCTCCACCTGGGGAGGAGTTCGGCGACCGTCCGAACAGCGCCGGGGACGCGGCCACCGGCAGGGCTGGTCGCGTTCGCGGGCCCGTTCGGGTTTCCAAGTTCAGACATGTGCAGCTTCCTCGGTATGCCGAGAGTCTCGCCATCTCGCTAGTTACGAATGTTGGCAATCCACAAAAATGGAAGGTTGGACGATGCGGGTGACACCGTTCAGCCCACTGTCGGGGACAAATGTTGCGGTGCGCGGAGGAGTGCGATCTCGGTGCCCGAGTCCAGCACCCCTGTGCGCCGGATGTCAGGCTTCGCGGCGACGGGTGCGGCCCCGGACGCGACGGAAGTCGGCATCTCGTGTGGTGGCCGGTTTGCCGGGATACAGATCGGCGAGGGCGGGAGCACTGAGCCGGAGCCTGAGGGCGCCGAGCTCCTCGCGCAGGACATCGGGCAGGGTATTGCCGCCGATGGCGGCGTACCACTCGTCGATCAGCTGAGTCTCGGCGAGCCACTCGTCGACGTCGACCTTCAAGGCGGCGGCAATCTTGGTGTGGTCGAGCTGCAGGCCCGTCAAGTCGAGTGCGTCCACCGCTGGCACGTATCCGATCGGCGTCGACTCCGCCACCCCCTGACCTTCGATCCGCTCGAGTGCCCACTTCACGATCCGGACGTTCTCTCCGAACCCCGGCCACAGGAACTCGTCGTCGTCACCGCGCCGGAACCAGTTGACGTAGAAGATCTTCGGCAATCTCGCCGGATCCGCCTTCGCCCCGATGTCCAGCCAGTGCCCGAAGTAGTCGCCGACGTGATAGCCGAGGAATGGCAGCATCGCCATCGGGTCGCGGCGCACCACACCGACCTTGCCGGCCGCCGCCGCGGTGGTCTCCGAGGACAGTGTGGAGGCGAGGAACACTCCGTGTTGCCAGCTCAGCGACTCGGTGATCAGTGGAACGGTCGTGGCCCGGCGGCCCCCGAAGAAGATCGCCGAGATCGGCACGCCGGCAGAGTCGTTCCATTCCGGGGCCACGGTGGGGCACTGCGCGATCGGGGTGCAGTACCGAGAGTTCGGGTGCGCCGCACGCTCGCCCGAGTTCGGGGTCCAGTCCCGGCGCAGCCAATCGGTCAGGTGGGCGGGCGGCTGATCTGTCATCCCCTCCCACCAGACGTCGCCGTCGTGGGTGAGCGCGACATTGGTGAAGATCGAGTTGCCCCGCTCGATGGTGGCCATCGCGTGCGGGTTCGTGTGGGCGCCGGTGCCGGGGGCTACGCCGAAGAACCCCGCCTCGGGGTTGACCGCGTACAGTCGCCCGTCCTCACCGAAGCGCATCCAGGCGATGTCGTCGCCGAGCGTTTCGGCGGTCCACCCGTCGAGTGTGGGCTCGAGCATCGCGAGGTTCGTCTTCCCGCACGAGGATGGGAACGCCGCGGCGATGTAGTGCACCTCCTGTTCGGGGGAGGTGAGTTTGAGGATGAGCATGTGCTCGGCGAGCCAGCCCTCGTCCTTGGCCATCTTCGAGGCGATGCGCAGGGAGTAGCACTTCTTGCCGAGCAGTGCGTTGCCGCCGTAGCCGGAGCCGTAGCTCCAGATCATCCGCTCCTCGGGGAAGTGGGAGATGTACTTGGTGTGATCGCACGGCCACGTGGAATCCGCCTCGCCCGGACGGAGCGGGGCGCCGACCGAGTGCAGGCATTTGGCGAATTCGGCTCCGGCAGTGAGCTTGTCCCATACCTTGGCCCCGGATCGGGTCATGATCTGCATCGAGACGGCCACGTACTCGGAGTCGGTGACCTGAACACCGAACTTCGGTTCTGCTGCGTCCAGCGGGCCCATACAGAAGGCGATGACGTACATCGTGCGACCGGACATCGCGCCGCGGTAGTGCTCGGTCATGACCGTCTTCATGTCGACGGGGTCCATCCAGTTGTTCGTCGGCCCTGCGTCGGCCTCGAGTCTGGAGCAGATGAAGGTTCGGTCCTCCACCCGGGCCACGTCCTCCGGATCGGACCCACACCAGAAGGAGTTCGGCTTGCCCTCGAGTCGGACGAACGTACCCTTGTCGACCAGTTGCGTCGTCAGGCGGTCCCATTCGTCGGCGGATCCGTCGCACCACACCACGGCGTCGGGGCTCGTGAGGTCGGCGACGTCGACGACCCAGGACACGATCTCCTCGTGCATTGTCGGGGCGGCCCCGATACCGGTTGCGGGTGTGGTCACGGGTGTTCTCCTCACGGATACCTGCGGACGTGGCGTGTCATGTGTGGCTATTGGTTGGTGGACAAGGCGATGGCGCGGCCGACGTGCCGGGCTATGGCCGGGGTGACGAGGCCGTCGTCCGACGACGGCAGTGTCTGTCCCGGGGGTGTGGTCAACGCCAGGGCTCGCGCGCACGCGGCGAGGATCTCAGCGGTCACCTTCGTCGTGTCGTGCCCACACAGAGCGCTCATCAGGCCCGGCACGACCAACCGTCCCAGCGCGAAGCGGTCGGTCGGCCAGGCCACGGTGCGGCCGGGCGCGTCGGTGTCGGTCGCGGTGCCGGCGAGATCGATCAGGACATCGTGGCGCTGCATCAATCGCCGCAGGGGGAACGCATGTGCGTCAACTCTGCTCCAGTTGATCACCTCGCCGATTCCGGACTTCAACAGGACCGGACCGAGGAGGGGTGCGCGTTCGGGGCCGTTGATCACGACGCGTCCCGAACGGGGTGCGGCACCGCCGCGACGAAGAAGGGAAATCGTGGTTGCCACCAGTGCGGCGGTCAGCACATCGAGTTCGGTGACGATCACGGGTCCGCCACGAGCATCCACGTCGTCTGCGATCCGGGAGGACTCCCCCGCCCCGATGCCGGTCACGAACGCAACCGACACACGCGGTGATGCCGAGGCGATCCGCGCTGCGACAAGCCGGGAGTCCCCGGTGGCCATGGGAAGCCGCAGCACCCGAATCGGGGTGCGGCGGCGAATCAGATCCGCGTACATCTCCATCACCATCCAGGGCGAGCGTTGCGGCTCGGCCGGAGAACGGTCGCGACGGGATGCGCCGACAGTCACAACGGCGGCAGTGATCCCCTCGAGCTGAACACCCGTGCCGCCGGCGGGTCCGCGCGTGTCGTCGTCTTCGTCAGTCACCCTCGTCGTCCATTCATGCAAGATGCATATTTAAGAAAGTCTGCAATCAGTGGGTATGAGTAAACCCGGCCGGCGCCCGTTCGGTCAGCCTGCGGCCTCTCCTACCAGCACTGCCGACTCCGCTTGTTCTTCGAGCAGCTCGGCCTGCCCCGCGACGACGCCCGTGAGAATCCCCTTGGCGATCGCCAGCAGATCCGCGACCTTCGGCGAGGTCAGCGTATAGGACACCGACAGACCTTCCCGCCTGGCCGTGACCAGCCCGGCGCGACGCAGGATCGACAGCTGCTGAGACAGGTTCGCCGGTTCGATCCCCACCTCGGGCAGCATCTCCGAGACGGCGTGATCACGCTCGCTCAGCAACTCGAGGACCCGGATGCGTGCCGGGTGCCCCAGCGTCTTGAAGAAGTCCGCCTTCATCTGATACAGCGGTTGGCGCGCGCTCGTGGCCATTGCGCCTCCTGTCGTCTCCGTTGCGGGAGTGGTCGTCTTCGCTCGTAGCGACGTGGTCATGCACCCTCGCTTTCGCGGGATCATCCCACACGGAAGGCGCCACTTGCGAATTTTAGCAATTTGCTAGTCTCTGCGCTGCCAGCTTCCCCCGGTCGCACGTCTCGCGCCCTGCGGTACCCGTGTTCGTGTTTCAGTTTCAGTCGAGCAAAATTCGAAAATGGTTGGTGTGTCGACTTTTTCATGCTTCGCTGATATTAAGAACCTGTTCTAACCAAAACAGTGGAGGTTGTTGACCATGGGCACACCAGTGATCGTCGAGGCAGTGCGTACCCCCATCGGCAAGCGCGGCGGCTGGCTGTCTGGCCTGCACTCGGCCGAGATTCTCGGTACCGCACAGAAGGGCATCGTTGACCGCGCGGGCATCGATCCGCTGCTGGTCGAACAGGTCATCGGCGGATGTGTCACCCAAGCCGGCGCCCAGTCCAACAACGTCACCCGCACCGCGTGGCTCGCAGCCGGGCTCCCGTGGCAGACCGGCGCCACCACGATCGACTGCCAGTGCGGCTCCGCACAGCAGGCCAACCACCTCATCGCCGGCCTCATCGCGACCGGTGCGATCGACATCGGCATCGCGTGCGGTGTCGAGTCCATGAGCCAGGTCCCGCTCGGCGCCAACGTCGGAACCGACGCAGGCCCGCGCCGCCCGGCATCGTGGGACATCGACATGCCCAACCAGTTCGAGGCCGCCGAGCGCATTGCACGCCGCCGCGGCATCATCCGCGCCGACATCGAGACCCTCGGTGTCCGCTCGCAGGCCCTCGCGAAGCAGGCGTGGGAGGAAGGCCGCTTCAACCGCGAGATCGTCCCGGTCACCGCGCCGGTCATCGGTGACGACAAGCAGCCGACGTCGGAGATGAACGTCGTCAGCCGCGACCAGGGCCTGCGCGACACCACCGCCGAGTCTCTCGCCAAGCTCACGCCGGTCCTCGAGGGCGGTATCCACACCGCGGGCACGTCATCGCAGATCTCCGACGGGGCCGCCGCCGTCCTGCTCATGGACTCCGACCGCGCCCGCTCACTCGGGCTGACGCCCCGCGCCCGCATCGTCAGCCAGGCCCTCGTCGGCGCCGAACCCGAGTACCACCTGGACGGCCCCGTCCAAGCCACGTCCCGGGTGCTCGAGAAGGCCGGCATGAAGATCGGCGACCTGGACCTGTTCGAGGTCAACGAGGCATTTGCCTCCGTAGCGCTGTCGTGGGCGCAGGTGCACGGGCCGCACATGGACAAAGTGAACGTCAACGGCGGCGCGATCGCACTCGGACATCCCGTGGGCAGTTCAGGGTCCCGATTGATCACCACCGCCCTGCACGAGCTCGAGCGTCGCGACGGCTCGACCGCGCTGATCACGATGTGCAACGGCGGCGCGCTGGCCACCGGCACCATCATCGAGCGGATCTGACCGTCTCGGTGTCGGCCATCGGACCCATCCGCCGAAGGCCGGCACCGTTTCGTCGCGGAGTGCCCCTCGCATGTGGGGCCGTCGAAAATGAGACCGCAGAGGCGAGTCGGTTCACCTGAGAGGCGCCGACTCCGCGGCATCGGTGTTCCGCAGCAGCCTGAGCCCAGGACGACAGGTGATGGACTCGTTCACCGTCTCGAATACGATGCCTCGAATGGACCAGCCACTTCCCCCGTGCCCCCAGTGCTCGTGTGTGTACACCTACGAGATGGGCGCATTGATGGTGTGTCCGGAATGCGCGCATGAATGGGAACCAATCTCCGAGCCAACGACCTATGCGGACGGTCCGGTGATCAAGGACGCCGTCGGCAATGTCCTCGCTGATGGAGACACGGTCACTGTCATCAAGAGCCTCAAGGTGAAGGGCAGCCCCACAGGAATCAAGACCGGGACGAAGGTGCGTAATATTCGCCTCGTCGCCGGTGTCGGTGACCACGACATCGATTGCAAGGTTGACGGCATCGGCCCCATGCAACTGAAGTCGAGCGTCGTCAAGAAGGTCTGAGGCGCGGCAGTGGAAGCACTGTGCCGACTCTGATCGTATGGCGGCGCAAGGTGAGTCATCTCGACCCTCCGGACCGCCGGACAGGGCTGATCGACCCGGGACCTCGGACCGGCCGCCGATCAGAGTCGGTGGCGGGTCCGGTACCGGTCGAGATTGCGCCCGGCCAGCCGGCCGATCCACGGCAGGGCCCGCAGGGTGGCACCGGGAATCAGCATGCCCGCCTTGACCATCCAGCCGTCCGAGCGAGGGAGGTTGACCTCGACCCGGGGACGGGCGACGAGGGCGAGCACCCGGTCGGCGACGGCCTGCGGCGCGAGCGGTGCGCCGAGGAAGTTCAGCGGCGATCCCCCGGTTGCGGCCTCGTGCCGCAGCATCGGGGTGTCGACCGACCCCGGGTTGACGATGCTGACGCGCACCCCGGTTTCCGGGTGACGGGCAGCGAGCGAGAGCAGGAAGCCGCGCAGCCCGAATTTCGACGCGCTGTAACCGGGACTTTCCGCGAGCGGCAGCATCCCGCCGATCGAGGCAACCGCGATCACGTGACCGCCCCGGTCCTGCAGCCTCGGGTACAGCGCCCGGGTGAGCTGGATCGGGGCGAGCAGGTTCACCCCGAGTTCACGATCGACCTCTGCCGCCGTCACCCGCTCGAAGGGTGTGGTGACAACGATTCCCGCAACGTGCACGAGCAGGTCACAGGTGTCGATCGACACGGTCAACGCCTCCAGCTGTGCGGGGTCGGCCAGATCGCACGGGTGCGGCCGGATCCGTCCCGGAGCCGAGTCCGCGAGCGCGTTCGCGCGGGCGGCGTCGACATCGACTGCGGTGACGTCGAAGTCGCGCGCGGCGAGTCCCCGGCAGATTGCCGACCCGATGGCTCCGGCCGCCCCGGTGACCAGTGCGCGCTTCACACCGTGACCTTGACGCGGTCGAACATCCCCGGCGTCAGGTCCGCCCAGCCGAGCTCGGCCCGAACCCGGGTCAGGTGGTCACGGAACGCGTGCGAGTCGACGTACGCGCTGTGCCGGTCGGTGCCGATGAACGAGATCCCGCCGCTCAGGTCCGGCCGGTCGGTGGCGATCCTGCGGTCGAAGGCCGCCGCCCGGGCCGGGTTGTGCTGCTGGTCGTGCAGGTAGTGGGCGAGCAGATTGGTCACCTGGTCGAACAGCGTGTACGCGCTCGAGTTGGTCTCCAGGTATCCGACGCCGAACAGGGTGGGCCGCTTCGGGTTGAAGGCCGTGAGATACAGCCGAGGTCGGCCCGCCGCCCAGTCGAAGCAGTCCTGCGGGACGTACGGGATCGCCCAGTCGTAGCCCGTCGCATACAGGACGAGGTCCGCTTCCCGGTGCGATCCGTCGCTGAACTCGACCCGGGGGCCGTCGAATCGCGCGATGTCCGGAACGATCTCGACGTCGCCGTGCTGAAGATGGTGCACCAGTTGGCTGTTGAGCAGCGGGTGCGACTCGAGCAGTTTGTGGTCGGGTCGCGGCAGGCCGAGACGGGTCAGGTCGCCTTGCAGCAGTCGGAGCAGTCCGGTCAGCAGCGGCCGTTCGAGCGTCAGCGGCAGCTTCGGGCCGCGTTCGGCGAACACGTCGGTCGGCGTGCCGAAGATGTGCTTGGGAATCACGTGGTAGCCGCGACGCACGCTGACGTGCGTGCGGACGGCCGCCGCGGCGGCGTCACAGGCGATGTCGGCGCCGGAGTTGCCCAGACCGACGATCACCACCCGTTTGCCGCGGAACTCGTCGAGGTCGCGGTAGGTGACCGCGTGCCGCACCTCGCCGTCGAAACTGCCCGGATGCTCCGGGATCCGGGGCTGCCAGGTCACCCCGGTCGCGCACACCACCGCCCGGTAGCGGCGCACCTCACCTGTCGACAGCCGCACGGACCACCCGTCGCCGGCGGGGATCACCTCGTCCACCCCGGTGTCGAACCGGATCGCGTCGTACAGGCCGTACGCGCGGGCGAAGCTACGCGTGTAGTCGAGGATCTGCCGGTTCCCGGGGTAGTCCGGGAACGAGTCCGGCATCGGGAAGTCGAAGAACCCCGACACCGTGCGGGACGAGATGAAGTGCGCGGACTCGTACATCGGCGTGCCGGGATTGTCGATGTCCCAGATCCCGCCGACGTCGCTGTGCCGTTCGAACTGGTCGTACTCGACACCCAGACGCCGCAGTGCCCGCGCGGCCGACAATCCGGCCGGCCCGGCACCGACGATGCACACTCGATCCATATCCAGTCCCCTTCTCCTCGCCGCACATTCAACCCGCCCGGTCCCTCGATGTCCGGGAATCGCCTCCTCCTGACCTGCTCGGCGGTACCGTGTCGCCGGTCAGGCCACGCGAAAAGGGGTGGACGATGGTCGAACTGAGTCGGCGCCGCTTTCTCGTGGTCGCCGCGGCCGGGATCGGTGCAGGCGCACTGGGAGCGGGGCCTGCAGGCGCCGCCCCCGCGGAGGGGGTGGTGGCCGACGGGCGGGCCCGGTTCCAGGTGCTCAGCCCGACACTGATCCGGCTCGAGTACGCCGACGACGGCCGGTTCGAGGATCGTCCGACGATGCTCGCGTACCGGCGAGACACTCCCGCGCCCAGCTTCTCCCGGGAGACGTCCGGTGACGACCTGGTGCTCCGTACCGGGCGCGTCACCGTGACATACCGGCGCGGCAGCGGTCCGTTCGGACCCGACAACCTGCGAATCACGGTGCGACGCGGCGACTCCGACGTGCTCGCGTCCCCGGCATGGCAGTCCCCCATTGCGACCCCGAGCCCGGCGGGCGCCGGGATGGCCGGCTACCTCGGGCTCGCGTCGGCCGAACCCGGAACCCCCGGCAACCTCGGGGGCTGGCTGCGCAGCCTGGACAGCCGCTCCGGACCCGTCCCGCTGCACGACGGACTGCTCTCCCGCGCCGGCTGGACGTTCCTCGACGACTCGCACAGCGTCCTGCTCGGCGAGGACGGCGCCACCCGCTCGCCCCGCCCCGCCCGCACCGGCGCCTACCAGGACGGCTACCTGTTCGGGTACGGCACCGAGCTGACCGCCGCGTTCGCCGACTACCGATTGCTGTCCGGTGCCGCGCCGCTGCCCCCGCGAAAGGCGCTGGGCGTCTGGTTCTCCCGCTACCACCCGTACAGTGAGCAGGCGTACCGCGACGAGCTGCTGCCCGCGTTCCGGGCCGAACGGGTACCGCTGGACGTGCTGATGGTCGACACCGACTTCAAGGCCCCGCACCGGTGGAACGGCTGGGAGTGGCGAACCGACCTGTTCCCGGATCCGCGTCGGTTCTTCCGCTGGGCGCACGACGAGGGGCTCGCGGTGGGCCTGAACGTGCATCCGTCCATCGCCCGCGGCGACGCCCGGTTCGCCGAAACCGACGCCGCGGGCGGCGGACTGGCCCCGGTGGTGATGCCGAATCTGATCAGCATCCAGTCCGACCCCGGCGGCGTGATCGATGTGCACCACGGCTTCGACTTCGCCGATCCGCGGCAACTCGACGCGTACATGGACCTGCACACCGCGTTCGAGGAGGACGGCGCCGACTTCTGGTGGCTGGACTGGTGTTGCGAGGGGTCGACGGCGGGTCCACCGGACGGGATGTCGGGAGACGCGTGGATCAACTCGCAGTACACCCGCCGGACCCGTGCCCGCGGCAGCAGGTGGCCGACACTGTCGCGCGTCGGCGGCTCCTGGCAGGACTGGGCCGGGGACCGGCCCGGACCGTGGGGCGAGCACCGATCGACGATCCACTTCACCGGTGACGCGCGCTCGACGTGGGAGATGCTCGACTTCCAGACCCGTTTCACCGTCGCCGAGGGCAATGCCGGACTGCCCTACGTCTCGCACGACATCGGTGGATTCCAGGGCGCCCTGGACGACGAGTTGTACACCCGGTGGATCCAGTCCGGCACGTTCGGGCCGATCCTGCGCCTGCACTCCTCCAACAACGGCGACGCGCGGCGCCTGCCCTGGGAGTTCGGAGGCAAGGCCCGCACCGTCGCCGCGGATTTCCTGCGGCTGCGCGGCGAGCTCGTCCCGTACCTGTACACCCTCGCCCGCGAGACCCACGACACCGGACTGCCCCTCGCCCGCGGCATGTACCTGCAGTGGCCGGATCACGAGGACGCGTACGTCCACGACCGGCAGTACACCCTCGGGTCCGACCTGCTGGTCGCGCCGGTGGCGACGCCCGGCGACCCGGCCACCCGGACCGTCTGGTTCCCGCCGGGTGACTGGATCGACTTCTTCACCGGCGAGCGGCGCAGCGGACCCGGTGTCGAGCCGGTGACCGTCCCGCTCGAGCGGGCGCCGGTGTACGCCAGGGCCGGGTCGATCGTGATCCGTCGCCCGTACCAGGACTCCGACGACCAGCGACCGCTCGATCATCTCGTCGTGTCGGTGTTCCCCGGGGCGGACGCACGGTTCACGCTCTACGAGGACGCCGGCGCCGGACTGGACTACGGCGACGGTGCGTTCGCCCGGACCACGATCCGGTGGGACGAGAACTCCAGGATGCTGAGCGTCGAGCCCGTGGTCGGCGGCTTCCCCGGGCTACCCGCCCGCCGCACCCTCGAGGTGCGGGTCGGCGATCGCGCGCCCGTCAGGGTCGAATCCGCGACCGACCGGCAGTGCGACGTCCAGGTCTGAGTCCGGAACGATGTGGGAGCAGGTGGCCGCTCGCACGCGTCAGGGTTCATCGTCTTTCTGCTCGGCGACCCAGGCGGCGATCTGAGCCCGCGATGTGAAACCGAGTTTGATCAGGATGTGCTCGACGTGGCCCTCGACGGTCCGCCGCGAGATCACCAGTTGGGCGGCGATCGCCTTGTTGGTCAGACCCTTTGCCACCAGGCCGGCAACCTGCCGTTCGCGTTTCGTCAGGGTCGCCTCGGTGTCCGCGTTGGTCGACGCGGCCGCGGACGGCTCTCGGAGTGCGTAGGCAACCGCGTCGGCGAAACTCAGAGCCCGGCCCTTGCGGTGGGCTGTCTCGAACGCCCGCTCCCCGATCGCGCCGCGGATCTGACGCTCGCACTGCTCGTGGTGGACGAGCAGGTGCAGGTACAGGAGGGTGGAGGTGCCCACGGCTCGGCGCAGCGACTCGGCTGCTCCGAGCAGGGTCGCGGCCCGCTGCGCGTCGCGCCCGTCGCCCTCGATCCACGCCAGTGCCTCCAGACCCGCGGAGGCGATGAGAGGGTCGTCCACCAGCCTGGTCAGTCGCAGGACCTGTTCCATCAGCCGAACGGCGCGGGTGCCATCACCCTGCCTCCACGCCGCGACACCCGTGGCCCACAGCGAATACGACCGATACACCGATTCGTGACGCGATTTCGTCATCTCGAGCACCCGCTCGTGGCAGGCCGCGGCCCGCGTGGCGTCACCCTGCAGTTCCAGAGTCCATCCGAGCGATTGCAGGACCGCAATCCCCACCCGGGACACCTCGTCCTGGGCGTCGAACCACTCGAGGGCCTCGCTCAGCCGGGTGTGCGCGCGGGAAAGATCACCGCCGTACAGCGCGAGCATTCCGGCGCCGGCAGCGACCAGGGCGTCGCTCGCGGGGTCGGGCGTCTGCTCGGTCAGCGCCTGCCCCTCCTCGACGAGGGCGATCCCCGCGGGCAGGTCGCCCTGCATTCCGGCGAGCAGAGCGTCGGCGTAGAGCGCTCTGATGCGTTCCGCGGCCGGTGGGAGGGGTCGGCGGGCCAGTGCGCGGTCGAGCCAGTGCCGTCCTTCGCTGAGCCGACCGCGCGACACCCAGAAGGGGAACAGGCCGACGGCGATCCGGAGCCCCGCGACGCCCTCGCCGTCACCCGAGTCGGTCAAGGCGAACTCCATCGCCTCACGCAGGTTCGACTGTTCCCGGTCCAGGCGCTCGATCCACTCCAACTGTCGGGGCCCGATCCAGCCGGCCTCCGCATCCAGCGTCATCCTCTGATACCAATCGCGATGCCGGCTGCGCAGGGCCTCGTGCTCGCCGTCCTGCTCCGCCTTCTCCCAACCGTAGGCGCGCAGAGTCTCGAGAATCCGGTAGCGCACCGTGTCGCCGGTCTCCTCGCGCGTCATGATCGACTTGTCGACCAGCGCTGCGACGGTGTCCATCAGGTCCTCCCGATCCAGGTCTCCCCCGCAGATGTCCTGCGCCGCATCCAGTTCGAAGCTACCGGCGAACACCGACAAGCCCGCCCACAACCGCTGTTCCCGCGGGGTGCACAGCTCCCAACTCCAGTCGATCGACAGCCGCAATGTCTGCTGGCGTGGCGGCACGGTGCGCGGGCCGCGGGTCAGCAGCGAGTACCGGTCGGCCAGCCGCTCCAGGACCTGCTCGGGCGACATCGCCCGTAGTCGCGCCGCCGCCAGCTCGATCGCCAGAGGCAGGCCGTCGAGGTGACGGCAGATCTCGGCCACCGTGGCTCGGTTGTCCTCGGTGAGCTCGAATCCCGGCACCGTCGTGGCGGCCCGTTCCGCGAACAGGGTCACCGCGTCGTACCGTGGCGCGCTCCGCACGGATGGAGGTGCGTCCGTGTCGGGAACCGCCAGCGGTGGGACCGGCAGTACCGTTTCCCCGCCGATGTTCAACGGCTCGCGGCTCGTGGTCAGGATCCGAAGCTCCGGGCAGCGGCGAAGCAACGTACCGGCCAGCGCGGCGACCGCGTCGACGACCTGCTCGCAGTTGTCCAGTACCAGCAGCAGGTGCCGGGGGGTGAGGAACTCCACCACCACGTCCTCGAACGTCCGCGCGGACGGATTCCGCACTCCAAGGGCGGCGGCCACCACGTCCACGAGCAACGAACCGTCGCGCAACTCGCCCAGCTCGACCAGGCACACCCCGTCCCGAAACCCGCGCCGCATGTCCGCTGCCGCGTGGAACGCGAGTCGCGTTTTCCCCACCCCGCCGATCCCGGTCAACGTCACCAGACGCGACACGGACAGGCTCTCCTTGACCTCTGTCAGTTCCCGGCGGCGACCGACGAAACTGGAGAGTTCGAGCGGCAACTCCCCTGTGGTACTCGGCACGGCCGGTACGGCGACGGTGCGTCGTCGAACCGACGAGTTCAAGCCACGGACCGACGGCGGACGAGGCGGCGCTCCTTCTCGTCGTCGGCCGACCGAGTCGGGCAACAGGGCCATGTCATCGGCGGTGAGGTCGTTGGCGAGCTGGACCCGGCGCAGCTCGTCCCCGAGATCCGCTGCGGTGGCGGGTCGCTCGTCCGGATCGGCGGACATCGCCCGTTCGACGACCGCGCTCACGTCGTCGCCGACACCCCGTTCACGCAGATCCGGGACGGGCTCGGTGGTGATCCGCAGGAACTGTGCCACCACCTGCTCGCCGGCCCGGCGTTCGAAAGCGGCGTGCCCGGTGAGGGCGCTGAACAGGGTTGCGCCGAGACCGTAGATGTCCGAGGCGGCGCTCGGCGGGTTCCCCCTGAGCACCTCGGGGGCCGTGAACGCCGGCGATCCGGTGACGGTGCCGGTCCTGGTCTCGAATCCGCCGGAGATGTGGGCGATGCCGAAGTCGGTGAGCGCCGGCTCTCCGTACTCGGTGAACAGGATGTTCGCGGGTTTGACATCGCGGTGGACGACACCCAGACGGTGTGCCGTCTCGAGGGCGCCGGCCATCTTCACGCCGAGGCGAAGCGCCTCGGCGAGTGCGAGTGGGCCGTCGCGGCGGATCCGGGCTTCGAGCGAATCGCGCGGGTGGTACTGCATCACGATGTAGGGCCGACCACTGGCGGTTGCGCCGGCCTGCAGGACGCCGACGATGTTCGGGTGTCCCGTCAGGCGGCCCATCGCCCGCTGCTCGCGGACGAACCGTGTTCGGGCCTCTTCGTCGAGGTCGGCGGTGAGGACCTTCACGGCCACGTTGCGTTCCAGCGAGGACTGCACGCAGCGGTAGACCACGCCGAATCCGCCGCGCCCGATTTCGCGTGCCTCGTCGAATCCGGCGGCGCTCAACTCCGCCGCGACGGAAGGAACCACGGCACGCTGCGTCTCGAGCGGATCACGGTCGGCCATCTCGCTGCGCCGCCCTGACTGCTCCGAACTCCGCACCGGGCCGGCACGACCCGTGCACATGCACCATGCGCTCACCTCGGAAGGACTGGCATCCAGGATATGCCGCCGTGGTGAGGACCTCTGGAAAAGAAATTCCGGAAGCTGTCGATTCCGGGCCTCGCCGATCGACTCACAGGTAGCGGCGGGGAACGGCCCCGCCGAGCAACCCGAGGAGTCACCATGCCCCGCTACCTGTCGCTCATCCGGGTCGACGAGCGCACCGCCCCCGCCGACGGCCCCAGCCTGGAATTGATGGAACGCATGGGCGCCCTGCTCGAGGAGGTCACCAAGGCCGGCGTCATGCTCGACACGCAGGGCCTGACCCCCAGCTCGGAGGGCACGCGGATCACGTGGTCGGGAGGCGAGCTCAGCTACACCGACGGCCCCTTCACCGAGAGCAAGGAGGTGGTCGGCGGCTACGCGATCATGCAGTGCAAGGACAAGGCCGAGGCCCTCGAGTGGTCGCGGCGGTTCCTGCGGGTCCACGAGGACTACTGGACCGTCACCCTCGAACTGCGCCAGATCGCCGAGGAGTGACCGTCGCCCGAATTCCGAACGGCCTTGATCTCGAACAACCTTGACTTCGAACAACAGGGCCGCCGGACTCGCCTTGACCGGGCCCCACGGGTTTGCTGTCATCGGACCCGTGGGGTCGCAGTCGGTCGACGAGGCGATCGAGACGGTATTCCGGATCGAGTCGCCGCGGATCATCGCGGCCGCGGCCCGGATCGTGCGGGACGTGGGGACCGCGGAGGAACTGGCCCAGGACGCGCTGGTCGCTGCCCTCGAACAGTGGCCACAGACCGGGATTCCGGACCGGCCGGGCCCGTGGCTGATCGCCACCGCCCGGAATCGGGCGGTCGACCTGGTGCGCAGGCAGCAGAACTACACACGCAAGCTCGCCGAGATCGGCCGCGGTCTCGATGTGGCAGCGGCCCCCGACCTGCCACCGGACCCGGACGAGATCGACGACGACCTGCTGCGGCTGATCTTCGTTGCCTGCCATCCGGTGCTGTCCACCCCGGCGCGGATCGCGTTGACGCTGCGCCTGGTGGGCGGCCTGACCACCTCCGAGATCGCCCGCGCGACGCTGGCGTCGGAATCGACGGTCGCACAGCGCATCGTGCGCGCCAAACGGACCCTCGCCGCCCGGCAGGTGCCGTTCGAGGTTCCCACCGGACCGGACCGGGCCGCCCGATTGTCGTCGGTCCTCGAGGTGGTCTACCTGGTGTTCAACGAGGGCTACTCCGCGACAACCGGTGACGACCTGCTCCGCCCCGGACTGTGCGAGGACGCCCTGCGCCTGGCGCGGGTCCTGGCCGCGCTGATGCCCCGCGAACCCGAAACGCACGGACTGCTGGCACTGCTGAGCCTGCAGGCCTCCCGGACCGCCGCGCGAGTGGACGCAGACGGGGCGCCGGTGCTGCTCGCGGACCAGGATCGGGCCCGCTGGAACCGGCTCCTGATCCGGCTCGGCATGGAGGCCCTGCTGCGCGCCGGCACCGGCCCGTACTCGCTCCAGGCGGCGATCGCCGCCTGCCATGCGCGGGCCGCCACGTACCAGGACACCGACTGGGCCACCATCGCGGCGCTCTACGAACGCCTGTACACGCTGACCCCGTCGCCGGTCGTGGCACTGAACCGTGCCGTCGCGGTGTCCCGGGCCGACGGCCCGGAGGCCGCACTGGTTCTCGTCGACGCCCTCGCCGACGATCCGATGCTGCGCGACTACCACCTGCTGCCGAGTGTCCGCGGCGACCTGCTCGCCCAGCTGGGCCGCGGCGGTGATGCTCGCACCGAGTTCACCCGGGCCGCGGCGCTGACCCAGAACCTCCGCGAGCGGGACCTGCTGTTGCAACGCGCCGAGTCAGTCGGCGACTGACTCGAGTGCCCACGCGGCCGCCGCCGCGACGTCGGACGTCACCGGCACCCCGGAGGGAAGCGGGGGCCGCGACACCATCAGCACCGCGACCCCCAGCTCACGGGCGGCGGTCAGCTTCGCCTCGGTGAGCGCGCCCCCGCTGTTCTTGGTCACCAGAACATCGATCCGGTTGTCGCGCAGCAGTTCCCGCTCGGCGTCGAGCCCGAACGGGCCGCGGTCGAGCAGCAGCGTCGTGGCCGCGGGTGCCGGCCCCTCGGGGGGATCGATGGCGCGGACGAGGAACCAGGCGTCCGACCCGGCGAACGCGTCGACGCCCTGCCGGCCGATGGCGAGGAAGACGCGACGGCCGAGTGCGGGAAGCGCGGCGGCCGCGGCGGCGAGCGAGTCGACCTGTGTCCAGTTGTCCTCCGGTGCCGGTGTCCACGCGGGGCGGCGCAGGATCAGCAGCGGCACACCCGCGGAGGCGGCCGCGGTCGCGGCATTGGCGGTGATCCGGGAAGCGAACGGGTGTGTCGCGTCGACGATCGCGTCGATCCTGTTCGCGCGCAGGTACTCCCGAAGGCCGTCGACGCCGCCGAAACCGCCGACGCGGACCTCGCCGTCGGGCAGACGCGGATTCCGCACCCGGCCGGCCAGCGAGGATTCGACCGCGATCCCCGGTTCGCTCACCAGCGCGGCGGCCAGCGCACGCCCTTCGGACGTACCCCCGAGGATCAGGACGCGTCGCATCAATGGGTGACGCGGGCGCGGCTCGCCGAGTACAGGTAGCTGTCCGGGAACCCGGCCGCACCGAGCACCCGCCCGACGATGATCACCGCGGTCTTCGTCACACCGGCCTCGTGCACCTGCGCCGCGATCGAGTCCACGGTGCCGCGCAGCACGATCTCGTTCGGACGGCTGGCGAACGCCACCACCGCCACCGGGCAGTCGCCGCCGTAGGGGACGCGCAGTTCGTCGACGACCTGATCGATGCGGTGCGCGGCCAGGTGGATCACCAGCGTCGCGCCGCTCGCGCCGAGCGTGGCCAGGTCCTCCCCCTCCGGCATCGCCGTCGACAGGGTCGAGACGCGGGTCAGGACGATGGACTGAGACACCCCGGGGACCGTCAGTTCACGGCCGAGAGTGGCCGCGGCGGCCGCGAATGCCGGGACGCCGGGCACGATCTCGTAGTCCACCCCGGCGGCCTCGAGCCTGCGGACCTGCTCGGCGACCGCGCTGTAGATCGACGGATCGCCGGAGTGCAGCCGCGCGACGTCCTTGCCCTCGCGGTGCGCGAAGACGAGCAGTTCGGTGATCCGATCCAGGCTCAACCGCGCCGTGTCGACGATCTCGGCGCCGTCCGGGCACAGGTCGAGCAGCTCGGCCGGCACCAGGCTGCCCGCGTACAGGCACACCGGGCTCTGCTCGAGGATCCGCGCGCCGCGCAGGGTGATCAGGTCGGCGGCGCCGGGTCCGGCGCCGATGAAACGGACGGTCACGAAAGCTCCTCTGGTGACTGGATCGGGCTCGCGCCCGGGGGCGTCTTCGCGGCGATCCACTGGGCGACCGGCAGCTGAGGGCGCCACGCGGTGAAACCGCCGAGTGCGCTGCCGCGGTAGATCTGGAACTTGCGCAGCCTGCCGCCGTACTCGGCGTGCCAGGCCAGCAGGAGGGCTTCCGACTCGGCGGTGACGGCGTTGACGACGATCCTCCCGCCGACCGGCAACGCCGCCCAGCAGGTCTCGAACACGCCGGGCGCGGTCACGCCGCCACCGAGGAAGATCGCGTCCGGGATCGGCGCGCCGGTCAGCGACTCCGGTGCGGTGCCGCGGACGCCGAGCCCGGGGACACCGAGCCGGGAGGCGTTCGCGGCGATCCGGTCGCGGCGGCGGTCGTCACGCTCGAACCCGATCGCCCGGCAGGTCGGGTCGGTGCGCATCCACTCGATGGCGATGCTGCCCGAGCCGCCGCCGACGTCCCACAGCAGTTCCCCCGGTTCGGGGGCCAGTGCGGCGAGGGTCAGGGTGCGGACCTCCTGCTTGGTCAGCTGGCCGTCCGACTCGAACGCGTCGTCCGGCAGGCCGGGCAGGCGCGTGTGCCGCACCGCGCCCGCGGTGCGCAGACAGTGCAGGGCCAGTAGGTTCAGGGCGTCCCCGGGGGCGCGGTCCCAGCCGGCGGCGGTGCCGGACACCACCGTCTCGGCGGGGCCGCCGAGCTGTTCGAGGACGGTGATCGTGGTGTCCCCGAAACCGTTGTCGCGCAGTAGTTCCGCGACGGTGTCGGGGGTGTGCGCATCCCGACTCAGCACCAGCAGCCGTCGCCCGTGGGCGAGGTCGGGGATCAGCGCCTCGGGCGGCGCCGTCACCAGCGACACCACCGCCGTCTCGTGGAGTGCCCAGCCCAGGCGTGCGCAGGCCAGCGACGCCGACGACGGATGCGCGAGCACCCGAACCCGATCCGCCCCGAGCAGCCGGACCAGGGTGACTCCGATGCCGTGGAACATCGGGTCGCCGCTCGCCAGGACGCAGATGCGCCGACCGTCGTGTTCACCGAACAGGCCCGGCAACGCCGGCACCAGCGGCGACGGCCACGGCACCCGGAGCCGGTTCGAGTCACCGGGTACGAGGTCGAGTTGACGCGCGGACCCCATCAGCACCTCGGCGTCCTCGATCGCGCGCCGAGAGTTCGGAGACAGGCCGTCCCAGCCGTCGGCACCGATCCCGACGACACTGACCGGAGCGCCCGTCAGCACATTTGTGTGATGTCCCATCAACGCGGCATCCGGCGCCAGATCGCCTGCGGCAGCAGCCGCATTACGAAGAACACGAACTGGAGCCGACCGGGGACCGCCACCCGCTCGCGGCCCTTCCCGAGCGCCGCGACCACCGCGTCCGCGACCTGACCCGGAGTGCTCGACATCGGCGCCGGGCTCATCCCCTCGGTCATCCGGCCGATCACGAAACCGGGCCGGACCAGCAGCAGCGAGACCCCGCTGCCGTGCAGGGCGTCACCGAGGCCGCTCGCGAACCCGTCCAGGCCGGCCTTCGCGGACCCGTACACGTAGTTCGCACGCCGCACCCGGACCCCGGCCACCGATGAGAACACCACGATCCGGCCCGACCCCTGCGCGCGCAGCAGCTGCGCCAGGTGCGTCAGCACCGACACCTGCGCGACGTAGTCGGTGTGGATGACGTTCACCGCGTGCTGGGCGTCCGTCTCGGCGCGCGCCTGGTCGCCGAGGACACCGAACGCGAGCACCACGGTGTCGATCGGGCCCAGCTCGACGATCTCGGAGAGCACACGGGCGTGATCGGAGACCTTGTCGGCGTCGAACTCGACGGTGTGCACTGCGGTCGCGCCCGCGGCCTGCAGGGCCCGCCGCTCGGCGTCCAGATCGCCGCTGCGCCGTGCCGCGAGGACAACCGGGCGTCCGGATGCGAGTCGCGTCGCGACCTCGAGACCTATCTCGCTGCGCCCACCGAGAACGACCACCGATCCGACACTCATGCATCCAGTGTGCCGGGCCGTAGCGCTGTGTCCTAACGTCGGGGTATGGCCCGTGCCCCCTTCGATCCCTCCGACCTGACCGCCGAGGCGCTCGCGTTCCTCACCGATCGGCACCTGGCGTCGCTGACGACCCTGCGCCGGGACGGCACCCCGCACGTGGTCGCGGTCGGGTTCACCTGGGATCCGGAGCGGATGCTGGCGAGGGTGATCACGAACGCCGGATCGCAGAAGGCACTCAATGCCGAGCGTGGCGGGTACGGAGCGGTCACGCAGATCGACGGACCCCGCTGGTTGACCCTGGAGGGCACCACCCGGGTCAGTTCGGACCCGGACGACGTCGCGGAGGCCGTCGCCCGCTACACGCGCCGGTACCGACCGCCGCGCGAGAACCCGACCCGGGTGGTCATCGAGATCAACGTCCGGCGTGCGTTGGGGGTGGCCGGGCTCCTCGGCCGCTGAGCCTCAGGCCCTCGACGGCGCCCCGGAACCGCGCCTAGTGTTGTACGGATTACGGGGGCACCCGAGCCGAGGGGCAGTCATGACACGCACAGCAACTCGAGTTTCGATCCTGGTGGGGGCGGCGGCAGCCGCGCTCCTCGCGTCGGTCCCGGCGGCGCAGGCCCTGCCGCCACACCCGTTCGGGCCGCCGGCCCTGACCATCGGCTGCGCCAACCAGGGCAGCCTCATGTCGCTGACCGGGGCCACCGGGCAGTCCGGGCCCGAACCCGGAATCAACCCCGGCGAGATCCGGTTCCAGAGCTTCCCCGCCGCGCCGCCGATCCCGGCCGCCGGTCAGGTGACCGTCGCGTGGGTCAACTACGACACCGGCCAGAACGGGATCGCGAACCTCGAGGGCACCTACCCGTACTACTCGAAGACCGTGTACACCGGGCACGGCAGGGTGATGGCGACGGTGTTCGGCACGATCGACCTCGGCAGCCTGCCGCTGTGTCAGACGAACCCGACGTTCGGCAACTTCATCGTCTGACGCGTCACTACTTGGCGGCCTCCTCGAACGCCGCCGCGTCCTCGGCCCCGAAGCGCTCCTCGAGCACCTCCGGGGTGTAGTCGAGGTCGATCTCCTCGACCGGGCGACCGCGCGCCGACTCGATCGCCCCGAGACGCCGCTGCGCGCGGTCCGCCGCGTAGGCCACGAACTCGTCGTTGTCGAGACCGAAGGGCTGTACCTCGAACTGGTCGTCGACCCAGTTGATCAGGCCCAGGGCAAGCGGCATGAGCTCCGCCATCCGCTGCTGGACCACATCCCAGTTGCCGTCGTCCGCGGCCACGTGCCTGCGGCAGGTGAATGTGCCCCACGCCATGTGCCTGCGCTCGTCGTTGCCGATCAGCCGGATCAACTCCACCATGCCGGGCAGGATGTTCCATTCGGTGCACACCTTCTGCCACGCGAAGTACCCGGTCAACGCGAGGCTGCCCTCGATGACGTGGTTGTAGGTCACTGACGCGCGCACCTGGTTCGCCGGGCTCGGATCCGTCTCGAGAATCCGCAGGGAGCCGGGCAGCTCCTCGTAGAACAGTTGCCGGTAGTAGGGGTTCTCGGCGACGAACGGGTGCAGGTCCCCGGTCAGGCCGACCGCGTCCATCCAGAGCCGGAACACCTGGGTGTGCTTGGCCTCCTCGAAGCAGAACTGCGTCAGATACATCTCGTCGCCGAGCCGGCCCTCCGCGGACATCGCCTTCATGAACGGCTGGATGTCCTCGGTGACAGCCTCCTCACCGGCGATGAACTGCGTGCACAGGTAGGTGGCGCTGCGCTGCTGTTCGCTGGTCAGGCCCTGCCAGTCCTTCGCATCCTGGGTGAAGTCGATCGTCAGTGGGTCCCAGAAGTGCGCGTTGCCCTTGGCGAACAGGCGCAGCGGAAAGGCGTCCCAGTTGAGCCCGCCGGACCTGATCGATCCGAAGCCCTGCCGGGTGAGCGGTGTAGCGGTCATGGCGGCACGTCCTCACGACGGAATGGATGGTGACCTGAGTCACACCCTATGCCTGTGCCGTGCCGCCGGGAGCCGACTACAGCACGGTGAGTCCGTGCGGCCGGGTGTTCATCGACTCGCACCCATCCGCGGTCACGACCACGATGTCCTCGATCCGGGCACCCCAGTCGCCACGGAAGTAGATCCCCGGCTCGATGCTGAACGCCATCCCCTCCGCCAGCTCGATCCGGTTGCCCGCGACGATGTACGGCTCCTCGTGGACCGACAACCCGATGCCATGCCCCGTACGGTGCACGAACACCTGCGCGAGCCCTTCCGCGGCGAGTACGTCCCGCGCCGCGGCGTCCACCGCTTCGGCGGTGATCCCCGGCCGGACCGCGTCCACCGCCGCCTGCTGCGCCCGCTCCAGGACCGCGAACTTCGCCGCGACCTCCGCGGACGGCTCCCCGATGCTGTAGGTACGGGTGCTGTCCGAGTTGTAGCCCGGCGCGACGGGACCACCGATGTCGATCACCACGACGTCCCCGGACTCGATGACCCGGTCGGACACCTCGTGGTGGGGGTCCGCGCCGTGCGGCCCCGACCCGACGATCACGAATTCCGGTGCGGAGTGGCCTTCCTCGACGATCGCCGAGGCGATGTCGGCGGCCACCTCGGCCTCGGTGCGGCCGGCGCGCAGGAACTCACCCATCCGGGCGTGCACCCGGTCGATCGCCGCACCCGCCCTCCGCAACGCCTCGATCTCCGCCTCGTCCTTGACCATTCGCAGTTCCCGCAACACCCCCGTCGCGAGCACCGGCGGCGCCCCGAGTGCGGTCGTCAGCGGAATCACGTGCAGCGCCGGCATCGCCTCCGCGACCGCCGTGCGACCCGGAGTCGGGAGCAGCGACCCGACGAGGGCGTACGGGTCGACGCCGTCCACCCAGTCGTGCACGGCCAGGCCGAGATCCGCGATCGCGGAGTCCGCCAGCCCGGCCAGCTCCAACGTCGGCACCACCACCGAGGCCGCGGTGCCGTCCGCCGGGATGACCAGGCAGGTGAGGCGTTCGAACGACGCCGCCCCCGAACCCACCAGGTACTTCAGGTCGGGGCCCGGTGTGATCAGCAGTGCGTCCAGACCGGACGCCGCGGTCAGTTCGGCGGCCCGGCGCAACCGCTCGGCGTAGACGGTGGTCGGAAAGCGTGCTGCGGACTCGCTCTGTGCACTCATGACAGTCAAGGCTAGTGGTCTTTGGCAGGATGGGCGCCATGACCGGACCCCTGCTACTCCTCGACGGCGCGAGCCTGTGGTTCCGCGCGTATTACGCGCTCCCCGAATCGTTCACGGCCGCCGACGGGCGACCGGTCAACGCGGTCCGGGGATTCACCGACATGGTCGCCGCGCTGATCACCCGCCACCAGCCGAGCCGACTGGTCGTGTGCCTGGACCTCGACTGGCGTCCCCAGTTCCGGGTGGACCTGGTGCCCTCCTACAAGGCGCACCGGGTCGCCGAGGAACTCGACGCCGGACCGGACGTCGAAGAGGTGCCCGACACCCTGACCCCGCAGGTCGACATGATCATGGACGTGCTCGCCGCCGCGGGAATCGCCACCGGCGGCGCCGTCGGGTTCGAGGCCGACGACGTGCTCGGCACCCTCGCCGCCCGCGAACGCGACGACACCACCGTCGTCGTCAGCGGTGACCGGGACCTGCTGCAGGTGGTCTCCGACGACCCGGTTCCAGTGCGCGTGCTGTACGTCGGCCGGGGACTGTCGAAGGCCGAATTGTTCGGCCCCGCCGAGGTCGCCGAGAAGTACGGTGTGCCCGCGGACCGGCCCGGCCCCGGCTACGCCGAACTCGCACTGCTGCGCGGCGACCCGTCGGACGGATTGCCCGGCGTCAAGGGGGTAGGCGAGAAGACCGCGTCCACCCTGCTGCTCCAGTACGGCTCCGTCGCGGCCCTGCGCGCCGCGGTCGACGACCCGGCGTCCGGCCTCGCCAAGGGGATGCGCGGCAAGCTCACCGCGTCCGCCGACTATCTCGACGCGGCACTGCCGGTGGTGCGCGTGGCGGTCGACGCACCCGTCGAGCTGTCCGGGCCCGACACCCTGCCGACGGCACCTGCGGACCCCGACCGGCTGTCCGCCCTCGCCGAGGAACTGAAGATCGGCGCGTCGATCGGTCGCCTCACGACCGCACTCGCGGCAGCCCGGTGAGGCGAGCGGTCACCGCGAGGTGGGCCGGCTCACCTCGTAGGTGCCGTCCTCGTCGGTGAAGGTCACCGTCACCTTCTGAGGCTGGCCCTTCACCGTGAGCGTGCAGGTGAAGGTGCCGCCCTCGACGACCTCCTGGCCTGCCGGGCACACGACGTCATCGACCTCGGTGAGTCCGTACGTCCCGGTCAGCACCTGCACGACGCCCTTCTCGGCGGCCGACCGGTCCAGGGTGGTCGTCAGCCCCAGGCCGAAGCCGCGAGTGAACAGGCCGATCAAGCCGATCACCGCGACCACCGCCAAGACGCCGATCCCGATCCACAACGGCAACTTGGACTTCGGGGCGGCCGCGGCCGGCTGCGGGAACTGCCCCTGCGGATACCCGGGCTGCTGCGGATAGCCCGGTTGCGGATACTGCGCCGGGTACTGGCCGCCCTGAGGGTACTGGGGCCCCTGCGGGTACTGCGCCGGCTGCGGGTACGGAGCCTGGTATCCCGCCTGCGGGAACTGCCCTGACGTCGGCGCCTGCTGGTACTGACCGTACGGCTGCTGCCCCGGATACTGGGACTGCTGCCCGGCCGGGTACGGATACTGCTGCTGGTACTGGGCTTCCGAATACTGGGCCTGCGGATACCCGGGCTGCTGCGAATACTGGGGCGGAACGTACTGCTGCGGCGCGCTCCACGCCTGCTGGCCCCACTGCGGCGACGGCTGTTGCGGAAGCACGGTCGTCGCCGACGGCACACCCTGCGGCGCCTGTGCGGAATCGGCCGGGCGCTCGCCCTGGCCCTGCTCGGCCTGCGGCGGAGCCTGCTGACCGGAATCGGCGTCCGCGGGCGGACGGTCACCGACCGTGTCGCCACCGCTCTCCAGGCCACTCATCTGCTGCCTCCACTCGTCGCTGCTCGCACTGTCGATCCCCCGTATCCACCCCTGTACAACGAACCCCCGGGTGGCGGCAGAGCGCGAGCGAATCCAATCACACAACCGCCGATCAAGCTGCGTCGACCGCCACCACGCCGCGGCGGATCGCGCCGACCGCCTTGGCCGCCGCCGACCGCACCTCGGCATCCGGCGCGGTCTGGTGCACCTGGTCCAGCAGGTCGATCACCTGACGGCACCACCGCACGAAGTCGCCCGCCGACAACGCCTGCCCGCGGTCGCCCGCGGCCAGCAGCGCCTCGACGAGGGGTCCTCCGCTCGCCCACTTGTGGATCGCGGACACGAACCCGAAGTCGGGTTCGCGGGTCAGCGGCAGCTTGTGCCGGACCTCGTCGGTGCGCAGCGCCGACCACAACTGGACCGTCTCGCCGAGCGCGTGGCGGATCGGCGCCGTCGGACCACGATCCGCCGTGGCCGCGTCCTGCCGGGACTCGAACACCAACGCCGAGACGACCGCGGCCAGTTCCGCGGGGGCCAGCCCCTTCCACGTCCCGTTGCGCAGGCACTCGGCGACCAGCAGGTCGCTCTCCGAGTACAGCCGCATCAGGCGGTGCCCCTGCTCGGTGACCGCACCGTCGGATCCGGTGTATCCGCGTTCGGCGAGCAGCCGCAGAATCCGATCGAAGGTGCGGGCGAGCGAATTCGTCGTCGCCGCCACCTTCTGCCGCTTGCTGTCGATCTCCCGCGCCAGCTTGTTGTACCGCTCGCCGATCCTGCTGAGCCGATCACGGTCCGGATCGGTGTGACAGGGATGCGAGCGAAGTGCACGCCGCAACGCCGCCAGCTCACGGTCGCTCGCGGCCGGGGACTTCCGCTTCGAATAGCGTCCGGGCGCGACGATCCCGGTGCTGCGAAGCGCCGACGCCAGATCGCGGCGGGTGCGGGCGGTGCGGTGCTCGACGTGCCGCGGCAGCCGCATACTGCCGAGTGCCTTCGCCGGCGACGGGAAGTCGGCCGCCGAGATCCGGCCCGCCCACTTGTCCTCGGTCAGCACCAGCGGCCGCGGATCACGGGGATCGGTGTCCGTCTCGAGGACGACGGCCAGACCGGACCGGCGCCCGGTCGGGATCGCGATCACGTCACCGCGGCGCAGCGAGGTCAGTGCGGTCACCGCGTCCTGCCGACGGTCGGTGCGGCCCTGCCGTTCGAGCTGCCGCTCCCGGTTCCGAACCCGCTCGCGCAGCTGCGCGTACTCGAAGAACTCACTGTCCTCCCCGCCCAACTGGTCACGCAGCTCGACGAGTCCCTGCTCGTCGCGCTCGATCGACCGGACCAGGCCGACCACCGAGCGGTCCGCCTGGAACTGCGCGAAGGATCGCTCCAGGAGCGAGCGCGCCTCGACGGCGCCCATCCTGTCGATCAGGTTGATCGACATGTTGTAGGACGGCCGGAACGAACTGCGCAGGGGGAAGGTGCGGGTCGACGCGAGGCCGGCGACCTCGGTGGCCTCGACCCCGGGCTGCCAGAGCACGACCGCATGCCCCTCGATGTCGATGCCGCGCCGCCCCGCCCGGCCCGTGAGCTGGGTGTACTCCCCCGGGGTCAGCTCGGCGTGGGTCTCGCCGTTGTACTTCACGAGTCGCTCGAGGACGACGGTCCGGGCCGGCATGTTGATGCCGAGTGCGAGCGTCTCGGTGGCGAACACCGCGCGCACGAGGCCCTTGACGAACAGTTCCTCGACCGTGTGCCGGAACGCGGGCAGCATGCCCGCGTGGTGGCCGGCGATGCCCCGCTCCAAGCCCTCGCGCCACTCCCAGTACCCGAGCACCGACAGATCGTGCTTCGGCAGGTCCCCGGTGTGCTTGTCGATGATCGCGGCGATCTCGTCGGCCTGGTCCTCGGTGGTCAGCCGCAGCCGCGACCGCAGGCACTGCGTCACCGCGGCATCGCACCCGGCCCGGCTGAAGATGAACGTGATCGCCGGCAACAGCCCTTCCGCGTCGAGGCGGGCGATCACCTCCGGGCGCGGCAGCGGACGGTTCGCCGAACTCGGCGCCGAACCGCGACCGCGGCCGCGCGGCTGCCAGGTGTCGTACCGGTCGAGGGCCTGGCGTTCCTTGAGGTGCCGGACCAGATCCCGGTCGATGACCAGCCGGGCCGTCGGATCGGCGCCTTGGGCGGTGGTGTCGAACAGATCGAACAGTCGGCGGCCGACCATCATGTGCTGCCACAGCGGGATCGGTCGCACCTCGTCGACGATGATCTCGGTGTCGCCGCGGACGGTCCCCATCCAGGCGCCGAACTCCTCGGCGTTGCTGACCGTCGCGGACAGGCTGACCAGGCGCACGTCCTCCGGCAGGTGCAGGATCACCTCCTCCCACACCGCGCCGCGAAAGCGGTCGGCGAGGAAGTGGACCTCGTCCATCACGACGTGCGACAGTCCGCGCAGGGTCGGCGAGTCCGCGTACAGCATGTTCCGGAGCACCTCGGTGGTCATCACGACCACCGGGGCGTCCGAGTTGATGCTCACGTCGCCGGTGAGCAGGCCGACCGATGCCTTGCCGTAGCGCTCCACCAGATCGGCGTACTTCTGGTTGCTCAGCGCCTTGATCGGCGTGGTGTAGAAGCACTTGTGCCCGGACACCAGCGCGAGGTGCACGGCGAACTCGCCGATCACCGTCTTGCCCGCCCCGGTCGGGGCGCACACCAGCACTCCGTGACCGGCTTCCAGTGCCCGACACGCCTCCACCTGAAATCCGTCCAGCGGGAAGCTCAGCTGGGCGGCGAATACGTCGAGTTCCACCCCGCAAGGCTATCGACCGGGACCGTCCGCAGGAATTCACCCGCCCGCATGGGCGCGCCGACCGGCGCACCGCGGGCAAGCGCCGCGGTGCGTCCGAACGAGTGGGACCTACAACGTGTCCGAGTAGTCGTTGACCCGGCTGGGTGCGGCGATGTCGGTGGCGGCGTCGAGCGGGGACGCCTCGTCGTCGTCGAGGGCACCCCACCCCTCGGAGTCCTTACGAGCCTTCCGCCTGTCATTGAGGCGAGCGATCTGGATGGCCATCTCCAGCAGGACGGTCAGCGCCACTGCGAGCACCAGCATCGAGAACGGGTCCTGCCCCGGGGTGGCGATGGCCGCGAACACGAACATCGCCATGATCAGGCCGCGCCGCCACGCCTTGAGCTTGGCGTAGGGCAGGATGCCGACGAAGTTCAGCGCCACGATCAGCAGCGGGATCTCGAAGCTGACACCGAAGATGATCAGCAGGTTGATCACGAAGCCGAAGTACTCGGCACCGCTGAGGGCGGTGACCTGAACGTCACCACCGATGGTCAGCAGGAAGTGCAGCGCCTTGGACACCACGAGGTAGGCGAGCACCGCACCGAACACGAACAGGGCGGCGGCGGAGAAGACGAACCCGATGGCGTACCGGCGTTCCTTGGAGTACAGACCCGGCGTGATGAAAGCCCACAGCTGGTACAGCCAGACGGGGCACGCGAGGACGATGCCGGCGGTCAGCGCCACCTTGAAGCGGAGCATGAACTGCTCGAACGGCGCTGTCGCGAGGAGCCGGCACGAGCCGTCCTCGGTGAGCGCGGCCCGAGACTCCGACGGCAGCGAACAGTACGGTCCGCGGAGGATCTCGCCGAGGCTGTCGATGCCCAGGATCTGGTGCGAGTACCAGAAGAAGCCGAACACCGTTGTGACCAAGATCGCGAGGATCGACCACAGCAGCCGTGTCCGCAGCTCGTAGAGATGATCGACCAGCGACATGGTGCCGTCTGGGTTGACCCGGCGCCGACTGCGCCGCGGGTCGAAGGGGATACGCACTGATTCGGGCCCTTGGTTCTGCTCAGCTGCGCCCCGGGATGCCCATGCACCCCGGGATCACACGGTGGTTCGTCCTACGAGGCCTTCATCTCGGTCTGCGGGGTCTCGACCACGGTGGCCTGCACCTCCGGCGTCGCGGGCAACTGCGCAGGCGGGGCCGGGGCGGCAGCGGCGGGCGCGCCGTCGTTCTGCATCTCCTTGACCTCGCTCTTGAAGATCCGCAAGGACCGGCCCAGACCACGGGCAGCGTCGGGGAGCTTCTTCGAACCGAACAGGATCACGACGACCAGCGCCACAATGGCCCAGTGCCAGGGGCTCATTGCACCCATTTTTACCTCCAGAGATCAGTTGGCTCGATGCTACCGGACATCGGGGGTCCCGTCGGGCCCAAATGCTGGGAGTCAGCTGTCGAGCGGCTGCCGGTACATCTCCAGGGCGGCGTGCGCACGGGCCCGGATGGATTCGGACAATTCCGTCGGACCCAGTACCCGGACCCCGGTGCCGAACCCCGCCATCAGCCGGGCCATCCAGTCCAGCGACGCGTACCGCATCGATGCCTCGACCGACCCGTCCGCGGCCACCACGACGTCCGTCATCGGGTAGTAGTCCATCACCCAGGCGTGGTCCGGGGCGATCAGCAGTCGCGCCTGGGGCAGAGTTGCGTCGTCGTGGAACAGGTCGAGCGCCGAGGACTCGTCGTATGCGTCCTCCGGGACGCGCGCCGGCTCGTCGAGTTCGGTGGCCGCGTCGATCCGGTCGTAGCGGAACAGCCGGACGCCGTCGGCCTGCCGGCACCACGCCTGCAGATAGCTGTGATTGTCGACCGCGACGACCCGGATCGGATCGACGACCCGCCTGGTCACCGCGTCCCGGGATGCCGAGAAGTAGGTGATGTCGAGTGCGCGCCCGTGGCGGACCGCGGACCGCACCGCCGCGACCACCGGGCTCTCCGGACCCGGGTCCGAGACCGCCTGCGTCACCGCACCGGCGGCCGCGACTCCCGCCGCGGACTCGATCTTCGCAATTGCGCCCTGGACCGAGGACGGATCCGCGGTGCCCGGCAGGTCCCCGAGCGCACGCAGCGCGATCAGCATCGAGGTCGCCTCCGTCGAGGTCAGCCGCAGGGGACGGTCGATCCCGGCGGAGAACGTGACCGCGACGGTCTCCTCTTCGAAGGACAGGTCGATCAGGTCGCCGGGGCCGTAGCCCGGCAGTCCGCACACCCACAACTGGTTCAGGTCGGTGGTCAGCTGCGTGACCGTGACCCCCAGTTCCGCTGCGGCCTCACTCTTCGTGATCCCGGGATTGGCGACGAAGTACGGCACCATGTTGAGCAGCCGCGACAGCCGCTGCGACAGTCGCTGGCTCATCGCGCCTCACCCGCCGCGACGGTCAGCCGCGCGACGACATCCGCGCGCAGTGCCTCGGGTGCCAGCGCCACTGCATCCTCCCCATATCCCGTGATCAATCGTGCGAGCCATTCCCGGGAGCGGACCGGTACCTCCAGCACCGCACCCGCCCGGTCGCCGATCGTCATGGCCCGCGTCTGCTGACCGAGGCGACGCAGTTCCTGCGCCCGGCCGTCGCGCACCCACACCGTCGCGGTGCCGGACACGCCCGCCGTGCCGACCGCGCGACCGACGATGTCGCGCAGGTCCGTACCTTCGGGTTTGCGCACGACGCCCGTGGGACCGAACGCGGTGATCTGCTCCCCGATCCGGGACAACCGGAACGTGCGGGTGGCATCGCGGTCCTTGTCGTGACCGACCACGTACCACCGGCCGTCGTGGGTGACCACACCCCACGGCTCGAGGGTCCGTGTACGCAGCGGCGCGTTGGGGGCAGACCGGTGCTCGAAGCGGATCGCCTGACCGGCCTCGATGGCGGCCAGCACCGATTCGAGTGCCGGCTCCGAGCCACGGACCCGCGCGGGCAGTGCCGTGAACAACGAGGACGCCGACTCCTGGTCCACCGCGACGCCCGCGGCCCGCAGCTTCAGGACGGCGCCCTGCGCGGCGGACGTCAGTTCCGGGGACTCGAGCAGTCGCACCGCGATGGCGACCGCGGCCGACTCCTCGCTGGTGAGGTCGATCTCCGGCAGTGCGTACGCCTCGGGGCTGATCCGGTAGCCCTCGACGGTGCCCAACCGCGATGCCTGTCCCGTCTCGAGCGGAACCCCGAGATCACGCAGTTCGTTCTTGTCCCGCTCGAACATCCTGCTGAACGCCTCGTCGCTCACCGACTCCTTGTAGCCCGCAACGCTCTGACGGATCTTGTCCGCCGTCAGGAACTGCCGGGTCGAGAGCAGGCAGATGACTAGGTTCATCAGCCGTTCGACTTTGCTGGTCGCCACGGATCAGCAGCCTAACGGCACCGCCACTACATCGACGCGATCAGGCGCTCGACCCGCTCGTCGACGGACCGGAACGGGTCCTTGCACAGCACCGTCCGCTGGGCCTGGTCGTTGAGCTTGAGGTGCACCCAGTCGACGGTGAAGTCGCGTCCCGCGTCCTGGGCCGCGGCGATGAAGTCGCCGCGCAGCTTCGCGCGAGTGGTCTGCGGTGGCGTGTTCACCGCGGCGTCGATCTGCTCGTCCTCGGTGACCCGCTTGGCCAGGCCCTTGCGCTGCAGGAGATCGAACACGCCACGTCCACGCTTGATGTCGTGGTAGGCGAGGTCGAGCTGCGCGATCCGCGGATCGGCCAGATCCAGGTTGTGCTTGTCCTGGTACCGCTGGAACAACTTGCGCTTGATCACCCAGTCGACCTCGGTGTCGACCTTCGCGAAGTCCTGGGACTCGACGGCGTCGAGCACCCGGCCCCACAGTTCCACGACCTGCTCGACCTGAGCGTCGGGTTCCCGGTTGCGCAGGTGCTCGACCGCGCGCGCGTGGTACTCGCGCTGAATGTCCAGCGCGCTCGCCTGCCTGCCGCCCGCGAGGCGGACGGGCCTGCGGCCGGTCAGGTCGTGGCTGACCTCGCGGATCGCGCGGATCGGGTTGTCGAGCGCGAAGTCGCGGAACGAGACCCCGGCCTCGATCATCTCCAGCACCAGCGCCGCGGAGCCGACCTTGAGCATCGTGGTGGTCTCGGACATGTTCGAGTCACCGACGATGACGTGGAGCCGGCGGTACTTCTCGGCATCCGCGTGCGGCTCGTCGCGCGTGTTGATGATGGGGCGGGAACGGGTCGTCGCCGAGGACACACCCTCCCAGATGTGCTCCGCACGCTGGGACAGGCAGAAGGTCGCCGACTTCGGAGTCTGCAGAACCTTGCCCGCGCCGCAGATCAGCTGCCGCGTGACCAGGAACGGGAGCAGGACGTCCGAGATTCGGGAGAACTCCCCCGCGCGGACCACCAGGAAGTTCTCGTGACAGCCGTACGAATTGCCTGCCGAGTCGGTGTTGTTCTTGAACAGGTAGATGTCCCCACCGATGCCCTCCTCGGTGAGCCGCTGTTCGGCGTCGACGAGAAGATCCTCGAGGACACGCTCACCGGCGCGATCGTGCGTGACGAGTTGGGCCAGCCCGTCGCACTCGGCCGTCGCGTACTCCGGATGCGATCCCACGTCGAGATACAACCGGGCACCGTTGCGGAGGAAGACGTTGGAGCTCCGCCCCCACGAGACGACTCTCCGGAACAGGTATCGCGCCACCTCGTCCGGGCTGAGTCGACGGTGACCGTGAAAAGTACACGTCACCCCGAACTCGGTCTCGATTCCCATGATTCGTCGCTGCACACTTCGACAGTACAACGCCGAAGCCCTCCGCGGCCGGTGCACCGGCCATCGACATTCCGCGTGACTTCGCCGCTGCCGCCGTGCATTTCGGTGATGTCTCGGTACAGACACGACCCGTGACGAAAGACCGGGCGGTCCGGACGCGTTTCGGCCCCGGCGATGATCCACCGGGGCCGAAACGTTCGAGGGGTCGGGTCAGCCCGCGTCGGGGCCCGCCGCCGGTCCCGTGGCTTCCGTTCCCGGCTCCGGCGCGGCCTCGGCAGCCGGTGCCGCGGGTTCGGCGGGCAGCAGTGCCGACAGCGCCGCCCCGGTGATCCGCTTGAACGCGCGCCGCGGGCGGGTCTGGTCCAGCACGGCCACCTCGAGGGCACCGACCCCGATGCGCCGCCGTTCGGCCTCACCGTTGCCGGGCGGCGCGGTCCCGACCTGCAACGCGTCGACCGCGACCGCGACCGCTTCGGCCAGCGGCAGGCCCGGCCGGTACGACTCCTTCAATGCGGTCAGAATCGGCTCGGTCGCGCCACCCATCACGACGAACTGCTGCTCGTCGACGATCGAGCCGTCGTAGGTGATCCGGTACAGCTGCGCGTGGTGGTCCTGCCCCGCCCGCCCGACCTCGGCGACACAGAGCTCCACCTCGTACGGCTTCGGCTGCTCGGTGAAGATCGTGCCGAGCGTCTGCGCGTACGCATTGGCCAGGGATCTACCGGTGACGTCGCGGCGGTCGTACGAGTAGCCGCGCATGTCGGCATGCATGATGCCCGAGCGCCGCAGGCTCTCGAACTCGTTGTACTTCCCGACGGCGGCGAAACCGAGCCGGTCGTACAGCTCGCTGACCTTGTGCAGCGACGACGACGGGTTCTCCGCCACGAACAGCACACCGTCCGCATAGGTCAGCGAGATGACGCTGCGACCGCGGGCAATACCCTTGCGCGCCAGCTCCGAGCGATCCCGCATGATCTGCTCGGCGGAGGCGTAGTACGGCATCGTCACGGCGTGTCACCTGCTTCCTTGGTGCGGTCGGCGATGACGGCGCGGGCGAATTCGGCGAGCCGGCTCTCGGGAACCTCCACGGCGCCGGCGTCGGTGATCACCACCGCGGTCGGGAAGATGCCACGGGTCAGATCCGGTCCACCCGTCGCGGAGTCGTCGTCGGCTGCGTCGTAGAGCGCTTCGACGGCTGCCCGCATGGCACCCGCCTCGTCGGCGTCCGGATCGTAGATCTTCTTCAGCGCCGATTTCGCGAACAGCGAACCCGAACCGACCGCGTGGTACCCGGCCTTCTCCTCGTACCGTCCACCGACGACGTCGTAGGACACGATCCGCCCGGCCTTGGCCGGTTCCGCTCCGTCGAGGTCGTATCCGACGAGAAGCGGCACCACGGACAACCCCTGCATCGCGGCTCCGAGATTGCCCCGGACCATCGACGACAGCCGGTTGGCCTTGCCGTCGAAGGTGAGCGGAACGCCCTCGATCTTCTCGTAGTGCTCGAGTTCGACGGCGAAGAGTCTCACCAGCTCGATCGCGATGCCCGCCGTACCGGCGATCCCGGCGGCGGAGTAGTCATCGGTGACGTACACCTTCTCGACGTCCCGGCTGGCGATCAGGTTGCCCATCGTCGCGCGGCGATCGCCGGCGATGAGGACACCGCCGGCGAAGGTCAGTGCAACGATCGTCGTGCCGTGTGGGGCGATGTCCGGACGACCCGTCATCGGCTCACCCCTACCTCCGTTTGCCCCGAGATCGAATCGGTTCTCCGGCAACAGTTCCGGCGCATGGACACGCAGATGCTCGGTGAACGAGGACAGCTGCGAATCGAACCGCAGCACCCCGCCCCCCATCGTCGTACGCGTCGCCGGGGAATCCGGCGTCACTGGCCGCCCTTTTGCACGTACGCGCGCACGAAGTCCTCGGCGTTCTCCTCAAGCACGTCGTCGATTTCGTCGAGCAGGTCGTCCGTGTCCTCTGCGAGCTTCTCCCGACGTTCCTGTCCCGCACCACCGTCACCGATGGGGGCATCGTCGTCGTCGCCACCGCCGCCGCGTTTGGTCTGCTCCTGCGCCATAGCCGCCGACCTCCTCGTTGCTCTTGCACTGCATCCCGCACACCCAGTGTGCGCTCGTGCTCGGACCTTCACCCTACCGATCGCGCACGACACTGTGACGCTTCACGTCCACGACACTGCGACGTTTCTCCGTCGCGTCTTCGGGCGATTGTCAGGTCGTCAGCTGATCCACGAGGTCCGCCGCCGAATCCGCCGCCTCCAGCAGCGCCCCGACGTGCGCCTTGCTGCCACGCAGCGGTTCCAGGGTCGGGATCCGAACCAGGGAGTCCCGGCCCAGGTCGAAGATCACGGAGTCCCAGCTCGCCGCCGCGATGTCGGCACCGAATCTGCGCAGGCACTCGCCCCGGAAGTAGGCGCGGGTGTCGGTCGGCGGGTTGTGGATCGCGTCCAGCACCTGCTGTTCGCTGACCAGCCGCTCGATCGATCCGCGTGCGACGAGCCGGTTGTACAGGCCCTTGTCGAGGCGGACGTCCGAGTACTGCAGATCGAGCATGTGCAGTTTGGGCGCCGACCAGGCCAGTCCCTCACGGTTGCGGAAGCCTTCGAGGATCCGCAGTTTCGCCGGCCAGTCCAGCAGGTGCGCGCACTCCATCGGATCCCGCTCGAGCAGGTCGAGCACGGTCGCCCACTTGGCGAGGATGTCCGCGGCACGCGGATCGTCGGATCCCTCCCGCTCGATGAACGAGGCCACCCGCTCGTGGTAGATCCGCTGCAGTGCAAGACCGGTCATCTCGCGACCGTCGGAGAGCGCCACCGTCTGCCGGAGCGTCGGATCGTGGCTGATCTGGTGCACCGCGGTGACCGGCCGCGCGAGCTGAAGATCGGACAGGTCGACCCCGGCCTCGATCAGGTCGAGAACAAGGGCGGTGGTGCCGACCTTGAGATACGTCGACCATTCGGCGAGGTTCGCGTCACCGATGATCACGTGCAGGCGGCGGTACTTCTCGGCGTCGGCGTGCGGCTCGTCGCGGGTGTTGATGATGCCGCGCTTGAGCGTCGTCTCCAGCCCGACCTCGACCTCGATGTAGTCGGCCCGCTGCGAGAGCTGGAAACCGGCCTCGTCGCCGGACTGCCCGACGCCGACGCGGCCTGATCCGCAGATCACCTGACGGGAGGCGAAGAACGGTGTCAGGCCGGCGATGATCGCCGTGAACGGCGTCTCCCGCGAGCACAGGTAGTTCTCGTGGGTGCCGTACGACGCACCCTTGCCGTCCACGTTGTTCTTGTACAGCTGCAAGCGCGGCGCGCCGGGGACGCTCGAGGCGTGCCGGGCCGCGGCCTCCATCACTCGCTCCCCCGCCTTGTCCCAGATCACCGCGTCCAGTGGATCGGTGACCTCCGGGGCCGAGTACTCGGGGTGCGCGTGGTCCACATACAGCCGGGCACCGTTGGTGAGGATCATGTTGGCGGCACCGACCTCGTCGGCGTCGATCACCGGCGCCGGGCCGTTGAACCGCCCGAGGTCGAAGCCTCGTGCGTCGCGCAATGGCGACTCCACCTCGTAGTCCCAGCGGGTTCGCTTGGCCCGCGGGACGCCGGCCGCCGCCGCGTACGCGAGCACCGCCTGCGTTGAGGTCAGAATGGGGTTCGCCGTCGGCTCCGACGGGGACGAAATTCCGTACTCGACCTCGATACCGATGATCCGCTGCATGGCGTCGAGCCTAGATCCTCGGGCGCCTGTGCATCGGGGTGCCCGCCCCCGCCCCGGTGCCTGAAGCTGTTGTAGAAGGCGCGGTGCTGGATTTTCCGGCACCGGTTTAAGTGCCGATAAGTTGCGTTATGACATTATTGCAGGTGAATTGTCGGTGCGTCTCGAGCAGAAGAAAGGTGCCGAAGGCTTCACCACGTGCTCACCCGCGGCACGCCGGGTTGCCCGGGAAGGGCGGAACCCCTGCCCTGCAACCGACGCCGACCACCGCGGTCAACCGTGCGACCGGGTCGCGGATCTCGAGCGCAGGCACCAACCCGCCGCCCACCAGCGCGGCCTTCGCCTCTGGCGCGGTCGCGCGCTGGTCGAGCGTGCCGCGAACCCTCGCGAACGCCACCAGTTCGTCGTACACCATCGACAGGGTCGCCTCGGTCGTCCTGTCCCCCGGCTCGAGCCCGGCGAAGTCCACACCCGTCTCGTACTCGTGCCGCAGCGCGTGTGGCCCCTGGTCGCAGCTGGGTACGTTCAGATCGATGCGAAACCCCGGCAGATCCGGTCCCGGCGGCACGATCGTCCCCACGTCGGTGCAGGCGTGGTGCGAGATGCGATCACCAAGCGCGTGGAGATAGACACCGACCCGCGCATTCCAGGCGTTGTCGCCGATCCAGGAGTCGAACTGCGACGACCGGACCGTGCCGGACACGACCTGCTCCCCCGTCTCGTTGGTGAACGGGATCGCGGCCGGCGTCACCACGCTGTACTCACCATTGATCGGTACCGGCTGCGCACCTCCGTAACACGTTGCACCAGTGGCGTAGTCGCCGCCTGCCGATGGGTTCGTGAAACCGCCCGTGCACAGTGGCGCGTCACTTCCCGGCCCCGCCATCGCCCAGCGACGAAGGTGCGTGAGCATGACCTCGTGCCGCGGATCACCGACGTCGGGATGCAGGCCGTCGGGTACCGGGTCGGACGGTCCGCGCATCGTCGGCAGGAAGTGGAACAGGAACCCGCCGGTGGCGAAATGTGTCCGCACGAGCCCACTGATGTCCCTGGTTGTGAGCGCCCCGGCATCGGGAACGAGCCTGCCGTCGACGTCCCGGGGCGTGAACGACCCGAGGTCGGTCGCCTCGTCGTACGCCGCGATCCAGTACGCGTCACGCTCCGAGAACCCGACGCTGCGGGCGATGATGTACGTCGAGTCCGTGTGCACCAGGCTCCGGCCACCGAGCGGCCGCCGCAAGGTGTATCCGTACACCCCGAACGCCTGCAGACCGCACACCGGCGCGTACGGATCGTCGATCGGGCAGGGCGGCGGCAGTGGACCGCAGTTGTGGACCGGAGCGCCGTCCTCCGTGTAGCAGACATCCTCGGCGAACCCCTGCGCGGACGGCGGTGGCGCCGCGACGAATGCGGCGCACGCCAACAGCACCGCGCCGATCACACCTGCTCCTCGACCGTGCGATCTCATCGAGCTGCACCTTCTTCCGAAGCGAGCAGAACACGAGCCCGTTAACCGTAACGCGCGAGCGGTCGCCGGTTTGCGGTTTCCGCGGGTCGGGGACGATCTGTGCTTAAAGCGGCACAGCAGGGCGTCGCCCGTCGATATCCGCCACTGGCACGGTACGAACCGGCCGCCCAATAGTGGACGAATACCGGTCCTGGCCGTCCCCGACTCGTACGCCTGAGCGATGCTGCCATCGGTGGTTACATATAGCGTGAGCGGCTCGCGCACATTGCAACTGAGGAGCCGATTGCGACCTGGATACACGTAGCAATCGGCGGCGACTACCCGTTGAAGCCCGACGCCCGTCGCCCCGCAGATCCTCGGACAGGCGCAGACGAACCCCGCCGATTCTTTGCACGAACCGTGGTGCGATTCAAGCAGGAAACACGCCAGCTCTACTGCCTGAGATGCTCCACGCTTTCAATCGGAAAGCACGTACCCACGGCGTTGCGAATGATCGACGCTAGAGTCAAGCCGGCATCACAGGCTAAGACGCCCTGGGACTGGAAACGGAGTATTGAATGACCAAACGTACCCTTGCATTCTTCAACAACAAGGGAGGGGTCGGAAAGACGACGCTTGCATGCAACTTCGCACACTACGCATCGACGGAACTGGGCCTAAAAACACTCGTAATCGATTTAGACCCGCAGGCGAACGCAACGCAGCTGTTGTTGTCCGAACAAAAATGGGAAGAACTATACGATAACGCTACATCTAGTCCTGCGGAGACAGTACTGAAGGCCTTCACCCAGATTCTAGAAGGCGATTCCACCGTAGATACGGATATCAGCATCACCCACGGCGATCGATTCGCTGTTGACGTTCTTGCTGGACACCCCTCGCTGTCCAGAACCGAAGACCATCTCAGCCGGGCATGGATCGACCTGCAGGGAGAACAAATCGGAGGAGCCCGCCGTACGAACTGGATGTCCACACTTCGCGAAACCCTTCCTCACGATCTTGTCGTGGTCGATTTGGGCCCAAGCCTCGGCGCACTCAATCGTAGTGCCCTAATTGGATGTACACACTTCATCACACCGGTCGCCGCCGACCTTTTCAGCCTCTATGCGCTTGAGAACATCGGAGAGTGGATAAAGTCATGGATCGGTGAATACAAGGAATCAATGGCACGAACGATTCAAAAGAACCCGACATCGGACTCAATCAAACGTCTACCTGGCGATGCACATCTCCGAAATGGATACGTCGGATATACAGTGCAACAGTACGTTGCGCGTTCATCTGGGGGGAAACTTCGCCCTACAGCTGCATACGACCGCTACAAGGCGCAGATTCCAGCCCGCGCAGCCGAACTCCAGCAATTCGCGGCGCCCACAGCGGAAACTTTCGAGCTTGGAGTCGTGCCAAACATGTTCTCAATGGTGGCATTAGCGCAGAACGCCCATGCGCCGATCGCAGATCTGAAGGCGGGAGACGAAGTTCGAGGAGCTCAAGTTTATCAACAGGAACGCTACAGAGAACAGCTTTCTGAGATATTTGCACGCACTGCAGGGAACATGGGAGAAGCGCGGTGACTCAGTCCTGGCCAAAGGATGTCATAAACGCGATTCGTCGAAATGACCTTGTCCTTGTGATCGGCGCCGGCGTTTCTACGAACAGCTGCAGCGCAGACGGTAGCCGCCCTCCAAGTTGGAGTTCTCTGATTAGGGAACTCTCCAAGGAGGCATCCGGCAGCACCAACGTAGACGAGAACGTGGAGAAACTCCTTCAAGCAGGCTCACTACTGGAAGCGGCCGAGCGAGTCACGACCATGGCCCACATGAAGGGAAGAATTCGTGACATACAACAGAAGATTCGCGAACTTACCGATGGGCGCAACGGAAGTTCTGCATACATGCCAAACGAATGGCACGATGCGCTCATGATGCTCGAACCAAATGTAATCATCACGACAAACTACGATCGGCTCATTGAACGAGCATCCCTATCTGGATATCAAGTCCATACCTACCTATCGGACACAATCGGACCAGAGGTCCGTCGAGGAGATCCAATACTTGTAAAGATCCACGGATCCGTTGACGATCTAAACAACATCGTTTTGACGCAGACCGATTACTCGACGATGCATGTAAAGGGTAGACATGCCCTTGAGGTTGTCCAGGCATTATTTCTCACTCGCGTCATTCTGTTCGTCGGATATTCGTTAACCGATCCAGACATAAGGCTGCTACTGCAGAATACGGTGGGTGGACGTGGACAAACACCGTCCCACTACCTTCTTACGCCGGAACTTGATGATTTCCAGAAGCAGATGCTCAAGGATGCGTTCGGTGTGATTCCAATTGAATACAGCGTCGCTGAGGATCACACAGACGGACTAGCCAAGCTAAAGGATTTGGCGTCCTATCCAAGAAACTCACCAGTTCAAGAGTGAGCGTCCGCGGCGCCCAATCCGGGTTGGACCGAATGCAATCTTCGCTATTGGGACTCTTCAACGCAGCGCCTTGGCGACGAAGTCACTCTTGACCCGTTCACCAGACCCCGGAATGTTGCAGCAGGCATTATATCCTCGTATGCGCTCATCAGTACCTCACAGTCGACTCTGTTATCGCACTCGACTGTCATCGAGTTGATTGGCACCTAACACCCCGAAATTATACTGGCAGTCAACGAAGACTCATCCCTAGCCGAATCGAATGTCCTACCCCGTTCATGACTGCAGCATGGTCCGCCGATCGCTATATACCCGCGGGGTGACCAATCTAATGTACAAACTCAATGCTGGAAACACACATGTGGAACCGCAATGCGCGCCACTCATCCTCGCTCGAGGCGACACTGCAGGTACGCGTCCGCGTGGATCGCGCGCAACACCACGCGCACCGGCAGGGGCGCCCAGTCCGCGCGCGGGTCGCTCCCCCGTCGCGGCTCGACCAGGCTCACCAGGTGTCCCCGGGTGGTGATGTCCACGTGGCCTGCGGCGAGGATGTTGCGTGCCCAGTCACTGTCCGCACCGTAGCTGAGGCCGAAGCGGTAACCGTCGCCGTACCGGAAGCAATTGACGGGAGTCCGGTACAGCCGGCCCGTCCGGCGGCCTCGGTGCAACACGATCGCGAATCCCGGCAGCCAGCCTGCGACCGGCAGTACCAGGCGGTTGGTCACCACCCGGTTGATGCGGGCGAGCCTTCTCGGAAGTGGCACTCGGCCAGCCTAACCCCACGTGACACGATGAAACGATGGATCAGGCGACCGACGATCTCCCCCGCGACGAGATCGTCACCGTGTACGACGCCGACGGCAACGAAACCGGCACCGCGCCGAGGTCCCGCGTGTACGCAGAGGGGCTGTGGCACGCGAGCTCAGGGGTGCTGTTGCGCTCGCTCGACGGCGCCCGGATCTACGTGCACCGCCGCTCCCCCGACAAGGCGGTCTTCGCCGGCATGCACGACTGCCTCGCCGGCGGCGTCGTCGACCCGGGCGAGACACCCGCGGCGACCGCTGCCCGCGAACTCGGCGAGGAGCTGGGGGTGCGGGACATCGCACTCTCTCCCTTGGCCCAGGTCTCCTGGGACGGCGTGTGGAACGGAAAGCCCCTGCGCTGCCACCTGTTCGCGTTCGAAGGCCGCTGGGACGGCCCCGTCGTGCACCAGCCGAGCGAAATCGTGGACGGCTGGTGGTGGACCGACGCGCAACTGCGCGCCCATCTCACGGACCCGTCGTGGCCGTTCGTGCCGGACACCCGGGCGCTCCTGACCGGAACGGTGTGGTGAGGCACGCGTTCGGCGATGGCGTTCCCGCGACCGGCATGCGGCACAGACGTCGGTGGGGTGCAACGGGATTCCCGTTG
>NZ_JBSFRT010000044.1:0-55845 GCF_053589375.1 Rhodococcus sp. NPDC003348 | reverse complement strand
AACTATTTATCTGGTGGGTTGTTTGTTTTTCTGAGTTTTACTATCCCCAAGGGGGCCGCGGGGGGGGCCCCCCCCCCGGGGCGCGCCCACGGTTTGGGGGGGGGGGCCGCCACCCCCGCCCACGGTGCCGAGAGCCCCCTCGACCCCGCCGAGGGTCCCACCCAGCGGGGTGCCGATCAGGAAGTTGTTGTCGAGCCGGGCGTTCGTCAGGTCGAGGTTGATGTCCAGGTTCGCGTAGTCACCGAGCAGCCACTTGTCCATGTTCTTCGTCGAGAACGGGAAGGTCGGCAGGAGCGACATGACGCCGGCGAGGTGCTCCCCGGTACCGGCCAGTGTCTGCAGGACCGGCGCCAGGTGCTTCAGGTCCGCCTGCAGGTCTGCGCCGCTGGTGTCGAGGATCTGGTTCGTCACCGCGGCGAGCCGCCCCACGGAGGTGACCGCCGTGGTGATGTCCTGCCGTTGCTCGAGCAGAACGTCCAGCGCCGGTGGGAGTCCGTCCAGGGCGTTCGTCAGCACCTGCTGGTCCTGGTCGAACTCGCCCGACAGGCGCTCCAGTCCGTCCAGGGCCGCCACGATGTCGCCGCGCTGATCGTTCAACCCGGACGTGAGCGAGTTCAGTTGCACCAGAACATCTCTGGTAGTCTCACCCCGACCGCCGAGAGCGGTGTCGAGCTCACGGGTGATGTCCTGCAGTTGCGCCAGGCCACCGCCGTTGAGCACCACCGACAGTGCCGAGAGGGTCTGCTCCGTGGTCGGGAAGGCACCGGCCCGCTCCAGCGGGATGACGTCGCCGGCCTCCAGACGCCCCTCCGGTGCGACGTCCGTGGGCGGGGCCAGCTCCAGGTGGTTGGAACCGAGCAGACTGGTCTGCCCGATCCGCGCGGTCACGTTCGCCGGGAGCACCACGCCCGAGTCGAGACCGATGGTGACCATTGCGTGCCAGCCCTCGGCGGCGATCCTCCGGACCGATCCAACGGTCACGTCGTCGACCCGCACCGGCGAGTTCTGCGTCAGCGTGGTGGCATTCGGCAACTGGACGGCGACCTCGTAGGAGTCCTCGCCGGTCCCCCGCGCCCCCGGCATCGGCACCGAGTTCAGGCCGTCCCACTCGCAGCCTGACACCGACAGCGCCACCGCGATCGAGGTGGCGAGTGCGAACACACCCCGGCGCAGCCTCGGCATGGTCGTGATCCGGACGTTCATCGGGTACCTCCGGGGAGGAGCAGAGCACCGAGATCGGTGGGAGCAGTGGCATTTCCGGCCACGGGCCGGGTGATGTCTCCGGCCGCGCCGGGGGCCGTGGCCCCCGCTGCCGTGGTCTTCGAGGCCACTTGGGCCTCGACGCTCGGCGGCTGGAACTCCAGCTGATCGGGGAAGGCGGTGATGCCGCTGACCGGGTTGGTCATGATCGGCGGGTAGTTCACGATCATCCCGTTCATCAGCGGCGCCAGGTATTGACGACAGAGCTCGCCGGTGCGTTCGGTGCCCTCGTTCGCGGTGCCCTCGATGGCACCGCACAGCAACGCCGCCGGATTGGCGACCTCGTTGAGGCCGAACACCCCGGTCAGGGTGCCCTGGGCGGGTTGGTACAGGTTGTAGAAGTTCACCAGGGCGGTCGGGGCGATGTGCAGGACCTGCTCGATCTCCGGACGCTTGTCCGCGAGAACCTGTGTCGCGGTGGCGAGTTCGGAGATGCTGTGCGCCAGCTGGTCGGTGTTGGCACCGAGGAACCGCTGCACGTCCCCGACCGCCGTGTCCAGGTCGGTCAGCGCGGCCCCGAGCTGATCGGAGCTGGACGCGAGGACGTCCCCGACGGTGGCCAGCCGTCCCCCGAACTGGACGATCTGGGAGTTGCTGTTCGAGAGTGCGGTGACGAACGTCTGCAGGTTGCGGATCGTGCCGAGCAGGTCGGTGCGACCGTCCGAGAGCGTGCTCATGGTGTGCGACAGTTCGCGCAGCGCGGCGTTCAGCGCCGGACCGTTGCCGTCCAGGTTGTCGGCTGCGGTGTCGACGAACCGGCCGAACGAGCCCTGCGGATCGTCGGCCTGGGGGCCGAGAGCGTCGGTGAGTTTGTCGAGTTCGTTCTTGATCTCGTCCCACTCGACCGGAACGGCGGTGCGTTCGAGGGGGATCTCGGTGCCCGCGGCGAGGGTCACTCCTCCGGTGAAGGCCGGGGTCAGTTGCACGAACCTCCCGGACACCAGGGATGTCGCCATGATCACGGCCTTGGCGTCCTCGGGAATCTCGACACCGCGGTCGAGCGACATCGTCACCAGCGACGAGTCGCGTCCCGGTTCGATCCGCTCCACCGTGCCAACCCGTACTCCCATCACGCGCACGTCGTCGCCCTGGTAGAGGCCGGTGGTGGACGGGAATCGGGCCGACAGCCGGTAGTGCGTGGTGCGGTCGACCACCAGGTACCCGGCCACGGCCAGTGCCGCGACGAGCACTGCGACGATCCCCCAGCGCAGCACGGTCCGGCTGGGACGCAGCGCGGTCAGCGCACTCGAAGACGGCTTCGCCGTCGGTCCGCTCGTGAACGGTTTCATCGCGGGTTCACCCCCTGGTACTTCTCGATGCTCGGCGGCGGGTCCATCAGTGCCTGCAGGTCCTTCGGCAGCTGGCCCGGATTGACCAGGGAACTCATCAGCGGGGCCAGGAACTCGCCGGCCGCGTAGTTCTGAACGAAGGCCTGGAAGTAGGGCCCGCTGCCCACCGCCTCGCCGAGGGCGGTCGAGTACGGGCCGAGCCCGTCGAGGGCGCCGACGAGGCTGTCGCGGTTGCGGATGAGCAGGGCGGTCACCTGGTCGAGCTTCTGCAGGGTCGGACCGAGCTGTGCCTCGTTGTCGTGGACCACCCCGCTCAGCTGCCTCGAGACCGCCGACACGCCCGAGATCAGTTCGGTGATCGCGTCCCGTCGCCGTTCGAGTTCCCCGAGCAGATCGTTGCCGTCGAGCAGGAGGGCGTTGATCTGGTCGCCTCGCTGCGCGAGCACCGTCGTGACCGAGTGCGCCTTCGCCAGGAGTTCCTCGAGCCCGGCGTCACGCTGGTTCAGGGCGGTGGTGAGATCGGTGATGCCGCGCACCGCCTCCCCGAGGGGCTGCGGTGTGCCGGACAGCGCGCCCGACATCGCGTCGAGGGCCGAGTTCAGCTGCGCGGTGTCGAGGTCGTGCACCGTGCCCGTCAGATCGCCGAGCGCATCGGTCAGCGAGTACGGCGAGGTCGTGCGGTCGTCGGAGATGGTGCCCCGCGCCGGCAGCCGACCCGGGCCCTCCGGAACGACGGCGAGGGACTTACGTCCGAGGATGGTGTTGGTCTTGACGGCCGCGGTCGTCCGGTCACCGAGGGCGACGTCCTCGGCCAGGGTGAACGACACCACGATCCGGTCGCCCTCGATGTCGATGCGGTCGACCGATCCGGAGGTGATCCCGGCAACCTGGACCTTGTCACCGGGCAGCAGTCCGCCTGCGTCGACGAACACCGCACGGTACTGCAGTCCAGAGTGCAGGAACGGCAGCTTGGCGTACTGCAGGGCGGCGAGCACCACCGCCACCGCGAGGACGGTGCCCACCGTCCCGCGACGCAGCAGGCGCCGCCCCGCGGCGTCGGGGTTCATCGGCCGCCCGCTCACCCGATCCCCCCGCTTGTTCTCACTGGTACGGACGCCATTTCGGCCACGCAGCGAAAGCCCTCGGGTCGGCTCATTTCGGTCCGCACCTTCCCTCGTTGCTCGATCCGGGAACCTTGATCTTGATGGTCTGGCCGTCGCCGGCGCTGAAGCGCAACGAGGCGGTGCAGATGTAGAACTGGAAGAAGGAGCCGTACGCGCCGAGGCGGCTCAGCCGGCGGTAGACGTCCGGCAGGGCCTGCAGGTTCTCCTCCAGCGTGTCGCTGCTCGCATCCAGATTGCCCGCCAGGATGCCGGTCTGTTCGATGGTCTTCTGCAGGTCGGGGCGGCCGGCCTGCAGCAACTCGGCCAGTCCCGATGTGGCGTCGGCGATCCGCGGAATCGCGTCGCCGATCGGGTCCCGGTCGGCGGAGAGTCCGCTGACGAGTTGCTGGAGCCGGTCGAGGGTGCCGGAGAACTCGTCACGTTTGCCGTCCAGGGTCGCCAGGACGGAGTTCAGGTTGTCGATGACCTCACCGATCACCTGGTCTCGCTCCGCCAGTGTGGAGGTCAACGACCCGGTGCTGCCGAGCAGGGAGACGAGGGTGTCGCCCTGCCCCTGGAACACCTGGACCAGCGCCTCGGACAGGCTGTTGACCTGATCCGGATCGAGTCCGCGCAGCAGCGGCTTGAAGCCGCCGAGCAGCAGGTCGAGGTCCAGCGCGGGTTCGGTCTGCGACAGCGGGATGGTGTCGCCGGCGGCCATGGGCTCCGTCGATCCGGGCCCCTCGCCCAGTTCGAGATAGCGATCCCCCACCAGGTTCTCGTAGCGGATCGTCGCACGTGTCGCGGCGGGCAGCGAGTAGGTGTCCTCCACATCGAAGGTGACGTGCGCGAGATTGTCCCGTCCGCGGTCGACGCCCGTGACGGTGCCCACCTCGGCGCCGGCGATGCGAACCTTGGCACCGGAGTGCATCCCGGACGAATTGGTGAACACCCCGTGGTAGGTGGTCGTGGACGCGAAACGGGCCTCGCTGAAGACCACAACGAGCCCTGCGAAGATCAGGGCCATCACCGCCGCGAAGACGGCGAACTTGACGATCGTCGCGTTCCTGCTCACTGTCCCATCCCCGGGTAGAGGCCGTCGAAGAACACCTGGAAGAACTTGGGCGGATTGGTGATCGACGTCGTCCGCGGCGCGTACGGCACCGGCGCGTTGTCGGTGACCACGAACGGTGGCCGATCTCCGGGTCCGGGCACGTGCGGCAGGTCGGCACAGTTCGGTCCGCCCGAGGCGTTCACGCGCGGCAGGCTGTCCGGATAGGTGTAGGGCTCGACGCCGTAGGTCATGCCCACGCTCAGCGCGAAGCCCTGCGACATACCGCCTTCCACCGCCTCGGCTTTCGGCCGGAGCAGGTCGAGACCGATCAGCATGCACGAGATGGACGGCGAGTACTCGTCGAGCAGTTCCGCGGTCGGGCGCAGCAGGCCGATCGCGGACGTCAGGTCGCGCTGGTTGTCGGTGAGGACCCCGGTGGCGTTGTCGGCGAGTCCGGTGACATCCAGCAGCAGGGTCTGCAGGCCGCTCGCCTCCTCGGTGACCATCCGGCCGGTCGAGGTCACGTTGTCGACCGTGCGCAGCAGGTCGTCGGCGGTGTCGGCGTACACCCCGGTCACCGTTGCGGCTGCGGACAGACCGTGTTGCAACGCGGGCAGACTCGGGTTGATCTGCCGCAGGAGTGCATCGGTGTCGTCGATCAGGGTGCCGATCCGCTCGCCTCGCCCGCGCAGTGCGGTGGAGATCGCGCCGAGCGTTTCGTTGAGTTTCTCCGGTTCCACCCGGTGCAGGACGGTGGCGAGATTCTCGAACAGGGTGTTGAACTCGACCGTGACGGATTCCGCGGAGAGCGTCGTTCCCGCCTGGAGGTAACCGGCGGTCGGCGTCGCGGGCGGTGTGAAATTGACGTACTTCGCGCCGAACACGGTGGTGGACCTGATGTCCACCGTGGCGTTCGCGGGGATCTGCTCGAGTCCGTGCGGATCCATGTCGAGTGCGATGACGGCCTCGTCCCCGTCGTAGTCGATGGAGGCCACCCGGCCCACCTCGACGCCGCGCATCATGACCTTGGCCTGCGGTTCCATCACCAGGCCTGCGCGCGGGGACACCACGGTGACCCGCTCGGCGCGGCTGAACCCGCCGAGGAAGGCGGTCAGCGCGGTGGCCACGACGAGGACCAGCGCGGTGGCGAATGCCACTGCCACGATCCGACGAGGCACGGGCCGGTCGAACAGTTCGGTACCTGACATCGCCACGCGCCGCCGCCTATCCGGTGAGGTGGAAGTTGCCGGACATCCCGTACACCACCAGCGAGATGAGCAGGGTCACCGTCACCACCACGATCAGGGAAGCGCGCACCGCGTTGCCCACCGCCAGGCCGACCCCGACGGGGCCACCGGAGGCGTGGAAGCCGAAGTAGGTGTGGATGAGCATCACCGCCAGTGCCATCACGATCGCCTGGACGAAGGACCAGAGGATGTCGGTGGGTACCAGGAAGGTGGAGAAGTAGTGGTCGTAGAGGCCCGGCGACTGCCCGTACATCCACACGGTGGCGAACCGGCTGGCGACGAAGGACGCGGCCACCGCGAGTGCATAGAGCGGGACGATCGCGATCATCCCGGCGACCACTCGGGTGCTGACCAGGTACGGAACCGACGGGATCGCCATCGTCTCCAGTGCGTCGATCTCCTCCGAGACCCGCATGGCGCCGAGCTGGGCGGTGGATCCGGCCCCGATCGTGGCCGCGAGCCCGATGCCGGCGATCACCGGGGCCGCGATCCGGACGTTGACGAACGCCGCGAAGAATCCGGTCAGCGCCTCCACGCCGATGTTCCCGAGCGAGCTGTACCCCTGCACTGCGATGGTGCCGCCGGTGAACAGCGTCAGGAAGCCGACGATCACCACGGTGCCACCGATCACCGCGAGCGCACCCGTTCCCATGCTGATCTCCGCGACCAGACGCACGGTCTCCCGGGGATAGTGTTTGATCGCCTTGGGCGTGTGCCACAACGCTTTTGCGTAGAAGACCGCCTGGCCACCGAAGCCGTCCACGGCATTGAGCGACCGGCGGTACCGGCGGCGGGCGATCGGATACCTGCTGCGAACCACGTCGACCACGGCGGTCACCGCGCCGTCAGGGAGATGCCGACCGCGGTCACGACGATGTTGACCACGAACAGCGCCATGAAGGCGAATACGACGGTCTGGTTGACCGCATCCCCCACGCTCTTGGGACCGCCGCGTACGTTCAGTCCGAGGAAGCAGGCCATCAGACCGGCGATCAGCCCGAACAGTCCGGCCTTGACCTGGGAGATGAGCAGTTCACCGAGTCCGGTCAGCAGCGTGATCCCGTTGACGAAGGCGCCCGGGTTGACGCCCTGGAGCAGCACGGAGAACAGGAATCCACCGGCGATGCCGATGGTGCACACCAGCCCGTTGAGCAGGAGCGCGACCGTGGTCGAGGCCAGGACGCGGGGCACAACGAGCCGCTGGATCGGATCGATGCCCAGTACGCGCATCGCGTCGATCTCCTCGCGGATGGTGCGCGCGGCCAGGTCCGCACAGATCGCGGTGGCGCCGGCACCTGCCACGATGAGCACCGTGACCACCGGACCGACCTGGGTCACCGATCCGAGCGCCGCACCCGCACCGCTGAGGTCGGCGGCGCCGATCTCACGCAGCAGGATGTTGATGGTGAAGCTCACCAGCACGGTGAACGGCACGGCCACCAGGACGGTGGGGACGATCGAGACGCGGGCAACGAACCACGACTGCTCGATGTACTCGCGCCACTGGAACGGCCGGCGAAACGATGCGCGGGCCACGTCGACCACGAGATCGAAGAAGCCCCCTGCCGCCCGTAACGGGACTGCCACAACACTGTTCATCGCGCCCCCAAGTCGGCCCAACGGGAAATGCGGTCTCGCCACGCTCCGGGAACCTCGGAACGGGCCACCGGACGCACTCCATTCGCGGCGCGTTCGGTGTCTCGAACCACCCGGGGCACCAATCTGATTCGCCTCCGCTACGGCGTCACCAGAGCCTCGTAGGCGCCGATGCTAGCAGATACCGCATGGCCAACAGTAGATGTTCCGATAGCCTTCCATGAGGCGTGGACGCGCCTCCCCGGCACATCCGGTCCACCCCACCGAATCTCCTGGCACTTTCGCCCGCGGCGCTCTATCGTAATGGTTTCAGTAGTACTTACAGTGAACCCTGAACCGAGTGCCGTACCCGTATACGACCCGAGGAGCAGCGTTGCCCGACCCCAAGACGGAAGCCGCACCGACGATTCCGCAGTTCACCCTTCCCGCCGTCGCGGACGCCGTCGCCGCCGCGATCCCCGATCGCGAGCTCATCGCGTTCGGCGACCGCCACCTCACCTACGCCCAGGTGGCCGACCGCTCCCGGCGGCTTGCCACCTACCTGCGATCACGCGGACTCGGTTGCCGGACCGAGCGGTCGCAACTGGCCGCGCACGAGACCGGCCAGGACCTGATCGGCATCTACGCGTACAACGGCAACGAGTACGTCGAGTCCCTGCTCGGCGCGTTCCGCGCCCGGGTCGCGCCGTTCAACGTCAACTACCGATACGTCGAGAACGAACTGCGCTATCTGCTCGGGGACGCCGGCGCGAGCGCACTGGTCTACAACGCGAGCTTCGCCCCGCAACTGCAGAAGATCCGCGACCAGCTGCCGCAGCTGTCCGTGCTGGTCCAGATCGCCGACGAATCCGGCAACGCGCTGCTCGACGGCGCCGTCGACTACGAGGAAGCGCTCGCGAGCGTCGACCCGCTCGACGATCTTCCGGAGAACTCTCCGGACGACCTCTACGTCCTCTACACCGGTGGCACCACCGGCATGCCGAAGGGCGTGTTGTGGCGTCAGCACGACATCTTCATGGGCGCCTGTGGCGGCAAGGACTTCTACAGCGGCATTCCGGTCGGCTCCTACGAGGAGATCGCCGACCGCGCGCGGTCGAATCCCGGATTGAAGGTGTTCGTCGTGCCGCCACTGATTCACGGCGCCGCCCAGTGGGCCGCGCTCACCGCCCTCACCACCGGGCAGACTCTGGTCTTCCCGCCGGCCTCGGATCGTCTCGACGCCGAGGCGGTGGTGAGCACCATCGAACGCGACCGTCCGAACGTCGTGATGGTCGTCGGGGACGCCACGGCCCGTCCCCTGCTCGCCGCCTTCGAGCGGGGCGACGCCGACACCTCGTCGCTGAACATCGTCGCCAACGGCGGCGCCCAGCTGACACCCGGGATCAAGCAACGCCTGCTCGCCGCGTTGCCGGGCACGATCGTCATGGACGGCGCCGGCTCGTCCGAGACCGGTGCCCAGATGATGCACGTGTCCTCTGCGGGCGCGGTGTCGACGGGCACGTTCAACCCGAGCTCGTACACCTGTGTCCTGTCCGAGGACCTGACGGCCGTCGCCGAGCCCGGGCACGAGGGCATCGGCTGGCTGGCGCAGCGGGGCTACGTTCCGCTCGGCTACAAGGGCGACGAAACCAAGACGGCGGCAACCTTTCCGGTGATTGGCGGGGAGCGCTACGCGCTGCCCGGTGACCGGGCCCGGCACTTGGCGGACGGCAGCTTCGAACTGCTCGGCCGGGACTCGGTCACGATCAACTCCGGTGGCGAGAAGATCTTCGTCGAGGAGGTCGAGTCGGCCATCGCCTCGCACCCCGCCGTCGGGGACGTAATCGTCGCCGGACGCCCGAGTGACCGGTGGGGCGAGGAGGTCGTCGCGATCGTGCAACTGGCCGACGGCGCACAGGCCACCGAGAGCGAGATCGTCGACCATGCGGCGGCGTCGATCGCGCGGTACAAGTTGCCGAAGTCCGTGCTGTTCCGCGACCGGATCGAGCGCAGCCCCGTCGGCAAGGCCGACTACCGCTGGGCTCGCGAACAGGCCGCCGCCGCACCCCGCCCCGAGACCGCGCCCAGTCCGGCGTGACCTCCGGGCACGCACGCCCATCCCATCCGAACCCGGCAATCGGCACTCTGGAGGCCCCATGCCCACAGTCATCTCACCCGAGATCTCGACCTGGCCCGACCCCGAACCGCACCTGCTCGGCAGCCGCTGCGACGCCTGCGCGGCGACCGTCTTCCCGGTCCAGGCGCAGTGTCCGCGCTGCAGCGCGGCGTCGATGACGGATGTGGAGTTGCCCAGACGCGGCACTCTCGTCTCCTGGACCACCCAGGGATTCCTCCCCGGGCCGCCCTATCTCGGCAAGGAGACCGCGAAGACGTTCACCCCGTTCGGCGTCGGGCTCGTCCAACTCGGTGACGTGATCCGCGTCGAGGGCCGGCTCACCGAGAACGACCCGGCCGCACTGCGATTCGGAATGGAGATGGAACTGACGATGATTCCGCTGAGCACCGACGAATCCGGGGACGAGATTCTGACCTTCGCGTTCGAGCCGGTCCCGACGACGGGAGGTGCCGCATGAACGACGTGGCCATCATCGGCGTGGGCATGCACCCGTTCGGCCGGTTCGAGGGCAAGACCGCCATGCAGATGGGCGCCGACGCCATCCGGGCCGCGCTGACCGACGCCGGGCTCGAGTGGCGCGACATCCAGTTCGCGGTCGGCGGCAGCTGGGAGGTCGCCAATCCGGATGCCATCGTCAGCCTGGTCGGGCTGACCGGCATTCCCTTCACGAACGTGTTCAACGCCTGCGCCACCGCAGCCAGCACGACCGAGGCCTGCGCCGACGCGATCCGCCTCGGTCGCTACGACATCGGTATCGCGATCGGTATGGACAAGCATCCCCGCGGCGCCTTCACGGTGGATCCCACGCTGGTGGGGATGCCGAAGTGGTACGGCGAGAACGGCCAGTACCTCACCACGAAGTTCTTCGGAATGAAGGCGAACCGGTACCTGCACGACCACGACATCTCCGAGATGACCCTGGCACGGGTGGCGGCGAAGAACTACCGCAACGGTGTGCTCAACCCGAATGCCTACCGACGCAAGCCGATCCCCGAGGAGGAGATCCTGGCGTCGCCGATGCTCAACCACCCGTTGACGCACTACATGTTCTGCTCCCCCGACGAGGGTGCCGCGGCGGTGATCATGTGCCGGGCGGACATCGCACACCGGTTCACCTCCAAACCGGTCTACCTGCGATCGGTCGAGGTCCGGACCCGCAGCTACGGCGCGTACGAGGTGAACACCACCTACGCGCCGGTCGAGGAGGATGCCTCCCCCTCGGTGTACGCCTCGCGCGCGGCCTTCGAATCCGCAGGTATCGGCCCGGGGGACATCGACGTGATCCAACTCCAGGACACCGACGCCGGCGCGGAGGTCATTCACATGGCCGAGGCCGGGTTCTGCGCCGACGGGGACCAGGAGAAGCTGATCGCCGAGGGCGCCACCGAAATCGGTGGATCCATGCCGGTCAACACCGACGGCGGACTGATCGCCAACGGTGAACCGATCGGCGCATCCGGGCTGCGTCAGCTGCACGAACTGGTGCTGCAGTTGCGCGGCGAAGCGGGGCCACGTCAGGTGGCGGACAACCCGCGGGCCGGGTTCGCGCTGCTCTACGGTGCGCCCGGCACGGCCGGCGCCACCGTGGTCAGCACCTGAGACACAGCGTGGACGAGCTGGGGGCCAACCGCTTTCGCGGCCGGCCCCCAGTTCGTTTCGCCCGACGGTCAGTCGACGATGGTGATGGCCTGCCTCGGACACTGCCGCGCCGCCTCGCGGATCCCCTGCTCGTTGTCCGGGGTCACCTCGGGCCGCAGCACCGTCAGGTGGTCGTCCTCGCCGAGGTCGAAGACGTCCGGGGCGATGCCGACGCACACCGCGTTGCTCTCGCAGACACCGAAGTCGACCTCGACCCTCATCGGAGCACCCGGACCGGCACGGTGTTCCAGCCTGCGACGTTCTGCATGGTGACGCGTGTGCAACGGTCGAAGTCCACCTCGAAGCGCGGCATGAAATCGAGCAGGCGATCGAGCGCGATCGCGCTCTCCATCCGGGCCAGAGCCGCGCCGAGGCAGCTGTGGATTCCGTAGCCGAAACCGAGGTTCGGCGATTCGGAGCGATTGCGGTCGATGTCGAAGACGTCCGGATCGCTGAACGCCTCGGGGTCCCGGTTGGCCGATCCCAGCATCAGGAAGACGGGCTTGCCCGCCGGGATCGTGACGCCGTGCAGTGTCACGTCCTTCATCGAGTACCGCACGTTGTACTGGTTCGGGGACTCGTAGCGGAGCAACTCCTCGACGGCCGCAGGAATGCGGCCGCGATCCTCGAGCAGCTTCTCCCACTCTCCGGGGTTACGAGCGAACAGCACACCGGCGTTGCCGATCAGCTTCGCGACCGTCTCGGCACCCGCACCGCCGAGGAGAGAGGCGAAGGCCGCGATCTCGAGCGTCGACAGCTTGGTCTTCTCACCGTCTTCCCGCTCCACCTCGGCCTGGACCAACTGGGTGATCATGTCGTCGCACGGGTTCTCCCGGCGCTCGTTCGCCAGCCCGTAGTAGTACCGGGTCATCTCGACGACCGCCTGCCGGCCGCGCTCGGACATGTCGACCTGTCCGATCTCCCGGTGCAGCAGGTCGTCGGTCCACAGCCGGACCTGGAGACGCATCTCCTCCGGAACGCCGAGCATCCGGGAGACCACCTCGATCGGGAACAGCACCGAGAAGTCCTGCACCAGATCGAATCCCGCGGGATCCACCTGGCCCAGGTAGTGGTCGACCAGTTCGGTGACGACCGGCTTGAGCGCCTGGATGGCGCGCGGCGTGAACACCCGGCTGACCAGGCTTCGCATGTGACGGTGTTCGGGCGGATCGAGCACGATCACCGACTTGAGCACCGGCGGCTCCCCGGTACGCACCATGGACAGGTCCATGCCGCGTGAGGAGGAGAAGGTCTCGAAGTCCCGGTACGCGGCCGACACGTCCTCGTGGCGGGTCAGCGCGTAGAAGTCGTACTCCTGGCTGTAGTAGACCGGCGCTTCCTCCCGCATGCGCCGGTACAGCTCGTACGGTCCGCCGAAGAACTCCTCGGAGAACGGGTCGAACACGAGCTTCGTCTTGGTCACTGCACCCTCCTGTCATCCCGCCATCCGGCCGGGCAGGACAGCTCGAAGTAACTTACCGTAAGGCATACTATAATTTCGTCGGTCCGTTCGCCACACTCCCACGAAGACCCCTTGCCGGAGCAGTCGGAAATTATTACAGTCGCGTTTACAGTACGAACATTCCAGGGGTGTCCCGACACCCGAACCGCAACACAGGACGGTGGCGCGCCAGTGGAATCCGAAGAGCAGAACTCCGGGAAACAGACGTCCGGGAAGCAGAAGATCGTCGTGGTCGGCGCCGGCTCGGGAATCGGGGCGGCCACCGCCGCTCATTTCCACCGGCAGGGACACCACGTCCTCGCGGTCGACGCTCGCGAGAACACCACTCCCGCAAGCGAACACCGCCGGTGCGACCTCCGCGACAAGGCGTCGGTCGACGCACTGCTCGCCGACATCGGCGACGGCTGGGACCTGCTGGCGCACGTCGCCGGGGTCCCCGGCACCGCCCCCGCCGGGGACGTCCTGCTCGTCAACTACCTCGGAGTCCGGCTGATGGCCGAGCGGATGCTCCCCCGACTCAACCAGGGCGGCGCCATCGTCGTGGTGGCCTCCACCGCGGCACTCGGCTGGCAGGACCGCACCGCCGAACTGGCCGGGCTCCTCGAGGCCACCGACGCCGACTCGGTTCTCGCCTGGCAGCAGACGCAGGACCCGAACTACCCGGTGTACAGCACCTCGAAGCAGGCGGTGCTCCACTACACGCGCCGGCTCAGCGCGCCGGCATGGGCGAAGTACGGCGTCCGGGTCAACACCGTCAGCCCCGGCCCCACCGAGACGCCGATCCTGACCGACTTCGAGCAGACCATGGGCAAGGACGTGCTCGACATGGCCCGCGGCACCGTCGGACGACACGCCACCGTCGACGACATCGTCCCGGTGATCGAGTTCCTCGGCTCCCCCGGCGCCCGCTGGGTCGTCGGCCAGGACATCCAGGTCGACGGCGGCTTCATCACCTCGATGCTGGCCGGCGCGCCGATCGCGCTCTGACCTCACGACACCCATCCGAACGACGACCGGAGCGCAATGACCATCGCCGAACCCCCGACGGAACAGCCGTCGACGTCCGACCGCCCCTACCACCCGCTGGACATCTCCGCGGGCACCTTCTGGGACAGCGACTTCCGCAGCCGCGACGAGACCTTCGCGCAACTCCGCGCCGAACCGGGCCTGACCTGGCACCCACCGTCCTCGGCGATCTTCCCGCACGAGGAGACCGGCTACTGGGCCCTCACCCGGCACGCGGACATCCGCCACGCCAGCCTCACCAACGACGTCTTCGTCTCCGGCCTGGGGATCACCGTCGATCCGATGCCCGCGGAGATCCAGCGGACGATGAGCTTCTTCCTCGCAATGGACGCGCCCGAGCACACCCGCTACCGGCGACTGATCGCCATGTCGTTCACGCCACGGCAGATCAAGCGCATCGAGGACCAGATCCGGGCGAACGCCCGCACGATCGTGGACGACCTGCTCGCCGATCTGCGGGCGAACGGGTCCGTCGACTTCGCTGCCGACTTCTCCGGACGGCTGCCGATGCGCACGATCTCGGAGATGATCGGCATCGCACCCGAGAACCACGAGGTGGTCGCGCACGCGGTCGAATGCCTGTTCAGCACCGGCGACGACGAGTACGCCTCGCTCGAGGATCGGGCCACCCATTCGATGACCCAGCTCGGCCTGCTGATGAATGCCGGCATCGAGCTCGCCCAGCTGCGCCGAGTCGAGCCGCACGAGGACCTGATGACGGGCATCGTCGAGGCCGAGGTCGACGGCCACCGGCTCACCGACACCGAGGTCGGCGCGTTCATGGTGCTGATCGGCTCGGCCGGCAACGACACCACCAAGCAGACCAGCTCGCACGCGCTCAAGGCACTGATCGATCACCCCGAGCAGCGGGACTGGCTCCTCGCGGACTTCGACAATCGGATCGACACCGCGATCGACGAGTTCGTCCGCTGGTCCACGCCGGTGCTCAACTTCGCCCGGCACGCGTCGGTGGACACCGAGATCGCAGGCACGCCGATCGCGGCCGGCGAGAAGGTCGCCCTCTTCTACTGCTCCGGCAACCGGGACGAGTCGGTCTTCGATCGTCCGCACGAGTTCGACATCTCACGCTCCCCGAATCCGCACGTCGGGTTTGGGGGTGGCGGCGCACACTTCTGCCTCGGCGCCCAGCTGGCCCGAATGGAGCTGCGGCACCTGTTCCGCGAACTGCTCACCCGGCTGCCCGAGGTCGAGATCGGCGAACCCGAGTACCTGCACAGCAACTTCGTGCACGGCATCAAGCGGATGCGGCTGACGGTGCGCTGACACAGCGCCACCGGCGCTGCATTGGTTGAACGACCGACACGTCCGGCTCGTGGAGCGCGCGACCGGTCGCGGGCTTCGGCGTGGGTAGCCTTCTCGCATGTCCGAACCACCACCCTTCAGCCCGACGGTCACGCTGCTCACGGTGGGCCGGGTGTGGGAGGCCGCATTCACCGAGGCACTCAAACCGCTCGGCCTGACCACCCGCAAGTACGGGTTGCTGGGCCACATCCGCGGCACCCCGGGGATCTCCTTCAGCGAACTCGCCCGCCGCTCCCGCATCACCGTGCAGAGCGCCCACACGGCGGTCGCGGCATTCGTCGAGGCCGGGCTCGTCGATGACGGGACCGCGCACGCCGGGGCGGCGTCGACCCTGACGATCACGGCCGACGGTGAGTCGTTGCTGGCCCGGGCCGCCGAGGTGGTGGCCCGTCTCGACGCGGATTTCGCCGCGCAGCACCCCGAAATCACCGAGGCGTTGCGGGCGCACATGATTCGGGTGATGTCGGCCATCAACTGACACCCGACCGCAACCTTCAGTTAGACTGAAGGTCATGGAATCACTGCTGCTCTCCCTTCATGTGGTGGCGGGCATCCTCTTCGTGGGTCCCGTCGCGGTGGCCACGAGCCTGTTTCCCCGCCATGCGCCGGTGACCGCCGGGCCGAACGGGGCGAGACAGGCCGAGCGAAGCGTCGACATCGCCCGTGTGCTGTACCGCATCACCCGCATCTACGGCGCCCTGGCGATCGGAGTGCCGGTCGTCGGCCTCGTCCTCGCCACCATGCAGGGGCGCACGGGCGACGCCTGGGTCGTGGTCGCGATGGTGCTGACCGCCGCCGCCGGCGGACTGCTCGCCCTGCAGATCACCCCACTCCAACAGGAGGCGCTCACCTCCCCCGATGACGGCGCCCGGCTCCGACGCCTGAGCATGACTGCGGGCGTGTTCAACCTGCTGTGGATGATCGTCGTCGTCCTGATGATCGTGCGCCCCGGATCGAGCGCCGCATGACCGGGCAGCTGCGCGGTCTCGCTGCGCTCTCGGCACTCGAAACCGTCAGCCTCCTGGCACTCCTGACCAACCTCGGCACCGTGCACAACAGCACGGTCGCGAGCATCCTCGGTCCGATCCACGGCGCGTTCTACCTCGCCGTCGCCGCCGTGGCACTCCTCGGTCGCGGGCTGGCGCCGAGGACCCGGACGTGGGCTCTCGCACCCGTGCTCAGCGGCCCGATCACGATGGTCAACCTGCGACAGGAGGCGCGTGACGCATGAGCCTGCGACACTACTTTCGCCGGCCACCGGCCGTGACGGCCGCCGAGGCGGTCCGTCTCGTCGAAGACGGCGCGCTCGTCGTCGACGTCCGCCGCGAGTTCGAGTGGAATCGGGTACACATTCCCGGCGCCGTCCACGCACCTCTCGAAGTACTGCTCGACCGCTGTCCGGAGTTCCCGGACGATCGCCTCCTCATCACCTTCTGCACCGGGGGAATCCGGTCGGCCGGGGCGGCGAACCTGTTGGTGGAGAACGGTTTCGACGCCGTCAACATGAGCGGCGGACTCGTCCACTGGCGCGCCGCCGGCGGACCGCTCACACAGGTCAGGTGAAGTCCGTGCCGCCGTCGACGTTGACGTTGGCGCCGGTCATGTAGGAATTGCGCCGAGAGCCGAGGAAGGCGACGACCGAGCCCACCTCGTCGGGCAGGCCCACCCGCGGCAGCTGGGACGGATGGCCGAAGTGCTCGGTGATCGCCTCCATCAACCGGTACGGATCGTCGCTGTCGACTCCCACGGAGCGTGCCCAGCCGGTCAGCGACGGTGAGGCCACGCTGCCCGGGGACACCACGTTGACCAGGATCTCGTCCTTCGCAAGCAGGAGGGACAGGTTCTTCGAGACACTGGTCACCATCGACTTCGCCGCCGTGTAGGCGACGAGCGAAACAGTCTGCCGCTGAGTCGAACTCGCGGAGAAGTTGACGATGCGGGCCCACTGCGCCGTGCGCAGCAGCGGCAACGCCGACTGCACGCAGTGCACCATGCCGAGCACACCGTCGTCCACGGCCGTCCGCCACTGGTCGTCGGTGAGGTCCTCGACGGTGCCGCGCACGTTCGGCCCGGCCGCGTTGACGAGGACGTTCAGTTCACCGTCCCAGCGCCGGTCCAGTTCGGCGAACACCTCGCCGATCCGGTCGCGGTCGCGCAGATCGGCCTCGAGGCCCACCGCGTCGGGGCTCCCCAGTGCGGTCAACTCCGACGCCGCGGCATCGAGGTCGCGACGGGTACGGGAGAGCACGGCCACCCGGGCGCCGTCCGCGGCGAAACAGCGTGCGGCGGCCAGGCCCATGCCCCGGCCGCCGCCGGCCACCACCACGGTGGCACCCCTCAGTCCCAGATCCACGTCAGTTCCGGATCATTTGCGTCGGCGTGGTCACTTCGGCTGGAATCGCTGTGCGCCGTCGATACGGACGACCTCACCGTTGATGTACGGGTTCTCGAGGAGGTACGCCGCCAGGCTGGCGTACTCGTCCGGGGTGCCGAGGCGCTTCGGGAAGGGCACGCTGGCGGCGAACTTCCCGAGTGCCTCCTCCCCGAGGAACTCCATGATCGGAGTGCGCATGGTGCCGGGCGCGATGCTGTTGAGCCGGATCCCGACCGCACTGAGATCGCGTGCACCGGTGAGCGTGAGGGCGATGACGCCGCCCTTGGCGGCGGAGTAGGCGGACTGTCCGATCTGCCCCTCGTAACCGGCGATCGAGCTGGTCATCACGATCGAGCCGCGCTCGCCGTTGTCCTTCGGTTCGTGTGTCGCGACCTTCGCGGCCACCAGCCGGAGCACGTTGTAGGTGCCGGTCAGGTAGAGCGCGATGGTGTCGGTGAAGCCCTTGAGGGTGTGCGGGCTGCCGTCCCGGTTGACGACCTTCTCGAGGACGCCGAATCCGCCGTGCGCGATCACCGCGTGACGGAGCGTCCCGAGCTCACCGGCCGCCTCGATCGCGGCGGCCACGGAGTCCTCGTCGAGAACGTCGGTGCGCACGTAGACGGCCTTGTTGCCCAGTTCCTCCGCGAGGGCCTTCGCCTTGTCGTCGGCGAGGTCGGCGATGACGACCGCCGCACCCTCGGCGTGAAGCTTGCGAACGGTGGCGGCACCGAGACCGCCGGCACCACCGGTGACCAGGGCCACCTCTCCTTCGAATGACACTGTGACTCCCCTTCTCTCGTGTTCCGCGCTACTCGTGTGCGTGTACGGCCTCATCGGCCGGCCGGGTGGGTGAACGGAGCCCGGTCAGGAACCGGTCCACCGGGGGGCGCGCTTCTCGGCGAACGCCGCTGCGCCCTCCTTCGCGTCCTGGGTGCCGAAGACCGGCGCGACGAGTTCCATCTGCTTCTGCCACTTCTCGTCCTCGCTCCAGCTGCGGGCCGCCGCGATGACCTTCTTGGTGACCGCCACCGCAATCGGGCCGTTCGCGGTGATGCGCGCGGCCAGTTCCAGTGCCGCATCGAGCGCCCCGCCCGGCTCGGCCAGTGTGTTGACGAATCCGAAGGAGGCACCCTCCTCCGCGGTGAACGGGTCACCGGTCAGCGCCAGCTCCAGTGCCTTCTGGTACGGAATCCGCTCGGGCAACCGCAGCAGGCCGCCACCACCGGCGACCAGACCGCGCTTGACCTCCGGGATGCCGAAGGTGGCATCCCGGGCGGCGACGACCAGATCGGTGGCGAGCACCAGTTCGGTGCCGCCGGCAAGGGCGTTGCCCTCGACCGCGGCGATCAACGGTTTGGCCGGCGGCTTCTCGGTGAATCCCATGCCGCGGCCCGCGATGTACGGGAACTCGCCCTTCGCGAAGGCCTTCAGGTCCATCCCGGCACTGAAGTTCCCGCCCGCCCCGGTGAGCACCGCCACGGACAACTCCGGATCGGCGTCCAGTTCGTCGAGCGCATCCGCGAGTCCCTGGGACACCGCCAGATTGATCGCGTTGCGGACCTCCGGACGATTGATCGTGATGACGAGAACGCGACCACGGCGTTCCGTGAGTACTGCGTCGGACATGTTCCTCCCGGTTTCTGCGGGCCGGGCACACGGATGACGCGTGCCCGGCCGGGCACGTGGCGGGCACGCGACCCACCGCTGGACTTCTGGACCTGGCCTTCTAGACCTCGATGACGACGGCGCCACCCTGACCGCCGCCGGCACACATGGCGGCCACCCCGATTCCACCGCCACGGCGCCGCAGCTCGTGGACGAGAGTGGTGACCATCCGCGCACCCGAGGCGGCGATCGGATGGCCGAGGCTGCAGCCGCTTCCGGAGAAGTTGACCAGCTCCGGGTCGATCCCGTGTTCGCGGCAGGCGGCGATCGGCACGGACGCGAACGCCTCGTTGATCTCCCACAACGCCACGTCGGCAACGGAGATGCCGGCCCGGTCGAGCACGGCCGGAATCACCTTCACGGCGCCGAGTCCGCAGTCCCGGGGTGCGACGCCCACCGCGCCCCAGGCGCGGACCTTGCCGAGGACCGTCAGACCCTCGGCCGCCGCCAGGGACTCCTCCGCGAGGGTGACCGCGGCAGCGGCGTCGTTGATGCCGCTGCTGTTGCCCGCGGTGATCGAGAATCCCTCGATCTCGGGATGCAGAACCGGCAACGAGGCGAGCCGCTCGAGGGTGGTGTCCCGGCGGGGATGCTCGTCGATCGCGAAGTCGACCACCGAGCCGTCGGGCAGTTCGACCTTGAGCGGGATGATCTCGTCGGCGAACTTGCCCGCGTCCTGGGCGGCGACCGCCCGCAGGTGCGAGTTCAGCGCCCACTCGTCCATCTCGTGCCGGCTGATCCCTTTGGCCTTCGCGGTGTTCCACCCGACGGTGACGGCCATGTCCAGGACCGGCGCGTCCGGCGTCTCGGGATGTGTCGGCGGCATCCACGGCTCCTGGAAGGCGAGTTGGGGGCCGGGGATGCGCCACTTCATGAGCGGACCGGTCGAGAGCGACTGCACGCCACCGGCGACGAGCACCCGTTCCATACCGGACCCGATCTGGGCCGCAGCGTTGCCGATCGCGGTCAGACTGCCGGCGCAGTGCCGGTTCACGGCCTGTCCGGGTACCGACTCCAGCCCGGAGGCGGCTGCGGCATATCGCGCGAGATCACCTCCGCCGTAATGCGATTCGGCAAGGATGATGTCGTCGATCACGGCCGGGTCGACCCCGGCGCGGCGAATCGCCTCGGGGACGATCGTGGTGGCCAGGGTCTCGGCCGGAGTGTTCACGAGCGTCCCCTTGAAGGAACGCCCGATCGCGGTGCGGACGGCACTCACGATGACGGGTTGTGGCATCTTCTCGACCTCGTACTGGCGGGCTGCGCAGCGGGCAGCGGTGACGGACGGTTCGGATCGCGGGTTGATGTTAGCACTTACCGTAGTGCCAACAGTAGATAATTCTGGCGGCGCCGGTCTCTAGCGCAAATCGGGCTCGGGCACGTCGAAGTGCGCGTCACGCAGCCGGAAGGCCTCCCTGGTGCCCACCTCGGCGCGGGTCTTCACGAAGTTGAACTCGCCCGGCGCGAACTGCAGATTCGTGCCGAAGGCGTGGAAGAGATAGCTCGCCACCTCCTCCCCCTGGTACGCCTGGCTCTGCTCGACCAGGCGGAACGCCTCCTTCGCGATCACCACACCGTCGGCGGGCATACGCGCCGCCTTCTCGGCCCAGTACCGCGCTCGCGCCGTCACGACGTCGCCGGCGCAGGTCTCGGTGAACACCCCCAGGTGCTCGACCGCGGCCGCCTCGACGATGTCGCCGGTCAGCAACAGCCGGCGCGCGAGCACCGGGCCGAGCCGATGGAAGAACATGTGCAGGCTGCCGAGCGCCGGCCCGAGAAACCTGGTGGCGGGCATACCGATCCGCGTGTCCCGGGCAATGACCGAGATGTCGGTCATCAGCGCCATCTCGAAGCCGCCACCGAGCGCATAGCCGCTGATCTCACCCACCGTCACCTTCGGGAACCCGAGAAAGTTGTGGTAGAAGTCGAACGACCTGCGATCCACCGTCAGCCGCCTGCGCTGGCTCGGCCTGCTCTTGACGGTCCGTGATCCGGCAGGCGAGTCGCCGTTGCGTTCGCCGTACCACCCGTACGCGTTGTTCATGTCCGCGCCGGTGCTGAACACCCCCTCGGCGCCCCGCAACAGCACCACCGTCAGGTCGTCGTCGTCCGCGACGGCGTCGAGGCATCGCGCGAGGCTGTCACGCATGGCGGCATCGTAGGAATTGCGCTGCTGCGGATTGTTCAGCGTGATGGTGGCAATCCTGCGATCCCTGTCGACATCGAAGAGAATGCGCGGATCGGACGGGGTCGGACCACTCATGAGTCGGATACCTTCCTGTTCGACAGGCCGAGTTCGGCCAGGATGTGTTCGGTGTCGGCACCGAGCGCGGGAATCGGCCCGAGCGCGACGTCCCAGCCCGAGCTGGGTGCCGGCGGAAGAAGGGTCGGCACGACCCCGACCGGGGAGTCGACCTCGACCCATCGATGCCGCTCGACGAGCTGAGGATGATCGACCAGGTCGCGGACCGAATTGATCCTCGCGCAGGCGATTCCGGCGCCGGTCAGTTCCTCGACGGCCTCCTCGAAACCCAGCGGCGCCAGATGTTCGCCGACCAGGGCGTCGACCAGCCCCCGGTGGGCGACGCGCGCGGCGTTGGTCGCGAACCGTGGATCGTCCACCAGTTCGTCGCGGCCGAGCACCAGGCGCGCCAGGCGTGCCCACTCCCGATCGTTCTGCACACTCAGCGCGACCAGACCGCCCGCCGCCACCGGATAGGCGTCGTAGGGCGCGATCGCCGGATGGCTCATGCCCGCGTTCATCTTCGGAGTGCCGCCGTGTTTGGCGACGGTCAGGGGATAGCCCATCCACTCCGCGACCGCGTCGAGCATGCTGACCTCGATGACGCAGCCGCGACCGGTGCGGTGCCGGGCGAGCAATGCCGCCAGGATCGAGGAGTACGCGTAGCTCCCGGCGGCGATGTCGGCGACGGCGATTCCGGGTTTGATCGGCGCTTCGACCGTGCCGGTCACCGACACCACGGCCGCCTCGCATTGCACCAGCAGGTCGTAGGCGCGTCGGCTGTCGTACGGGCCGCCGGTGCCGTAACCGGAGATCTCACAGACGACGAGATGTGGGTGAGCCACCGTCAGGTCCGCGGCGGCCAGCCCGAGATCGGCGGTCGCTCCCGGCGCCAGGTTGTGCAGGAAGACGTCGGCGCCGCTCAGCAGCGACCCGAGGACCTGCCGCCCGAAGTCGGACTTGACGTCCAGGGCGAGCGACTCCTTGGTGCGGTTGAGCCAGGCGAAATGCGCCCCCATCCCGCCGGCGGCGGCATCGAAGCCTCTGGCGAAGTCGCCTCCGTCGACCCGCTCCACCTTGATCACGCGGGCACCCAGGTCGGCTAGGTGACGGGTGGCGAAGGGGCCCGCGACCGCCTGTTCCATCGCGACGACGAGCACGCCCTCGAGCGGACGCTCGCCGACGGCACCGAGCGGACGCTCGCCGACCACGCCGGGCGGACGCTTGCCGGGGGCACCTGGCGGACGCTCGCCGGTCACGGCGCGCCCCCGTCCGCACGCCGGCCGTCGAATCGGAAGCCGGCGAGCTTGTCCGGCGAGAGCGCAACCGCGTCGACCTCTCCGGTGCACAACAGTTCGTCGCCGTGGAGCAGCCGAACCGTCGACAGGACGCCACGCTCGGTCGGCTGCCGGGCGATGTCGAAGGCCAGGTCGGTCAGGAGTGGTGTGGGCCGCCGGTAGCGGATGTTCATCGAACGGGTCTTTCCGGACGCCCGCACCGCGCAGTTGTGATGCTGCGCCACGCAGTCGAAGAACACCCCGAGGAACCCGCCGTGCACCAGTCCGGGCGGGCCCTCGTACGGCACGGGAAAGCACACGGTCCCGGATGCGGAGTCGGCTTCGATCCGGTCGAAGCGGTATTCGGGGAAGCTCGGATTGAATGCGCCGATGTCGAAGGCGTGGTCCAGGTAGACGCGCCGATCGGGATCGGGGTTCGGACCGATCCGCGGCGCCGGGTCGCGCGGCGCGGAGGGTGCGATGTCCCGCTCCCATTCGGCCAGCCGCGCCAGCATCTCGTCCACCGCCGGATGGTCTCGCTCGAGCGCCAGCAGCAGCCCGGTCATCCGCCGCATCGCCGCTGCTGCCGCCATCGTCTGCCCGAGCGGCTTCTCGCCGAATCGGGCGTCGTCCTGCTGCGCCATGGGCCACCTTCCTCGGCAGCGTGGTTCCGTCCGCGGCCGATCCTTGCTAACTTGTGTCAGCAATAACGGTATCGCCTACCGTATAGCTAACAGTATCTGTCTGGGAAGAACGGATTCACCGAAGAGTGGACGCAGAAGATCGGAGCCGGCGGTGACCACGGACATCGACTCGGCGGGCGCGGCCGCCGCCGTCAGGACACATCGGGAGGGCGCCCTGCTCGACGTCGTCCTCGACCGCCCCCGAGCGCGCAACGCACTCAGCCACGCGATGATCGACGACCTCGTCCGCACGCTCACCGACGCGGCCTCCGACGACACCCTGCGCGCGATCCACATCCGCGGCGCGGGCGAGAACTTCTGCGCCGGCGCGGACTGGGTCGACACCAATTCGCGCTCCGGCGACAACCCGGAAGCCGTCCGCCCTCGCGCTGGAAATCTCGTCCGGCGCGTTCCCCACGGCGCGCATCGCGTCATCGAACTCGTCCACACCATCGCACTGCCCGTCGTCTGCAGCGTCCGAGGCTGGGCCGTCGGACTCGGCTGCAACCTCGCCCTCGCCGCGGATTTCACCCTCGCCGCCGACGACGCCGTCTTCTGGGAACCCTTCCTGAGCCGCGGATTCAGCCCCGACTCCGGGTCCACCTGGCTGCTGCCCCGCCTCGTCGGACTTGCCCGGGCGCGCAGGATGCTTCTCCTCGGAGAGAAGGTCAGCGGCACCCGGGCCGCGGACTGGGGCCTCATCCACGACAGCGTGCCTGCGGCCGATCTCGACCGGGCCGTGGAGGACCTGCTGCACCGGCTGACCACCGGGCCGACCGTCGCACTCGGCTTCGCGAAGCAGGCACTCGCGCACGCTCAGCACGCCACGCTGGAGCAGGCGATGACCCAGGAGCTCTACAACCTCGAACTCGCGTGTCGCACCGGCGATTTCAAGGAGGGCCTGGCTGCGTTCACGCATCGCCGCAACCCCGCCTTCGAGGGCCGATGAACAACGCTGAGACAACCCGCACCGCGACGACCCGAACCGCGACAAGCCGCACCGAGAGGACCCGCATGTCGTACGACACGATCAAGTACGAAGTCGACGGCCACACCGCGACCATCACGCTCAACCGCCCCGACGCGCTGAACGCCCTGAGCCCTCACATGATCACCGAACTACGCACCGCGTACGCCGAAGTCGAGAACGACGACAAGGTGTGGCTGCTCATCGTCACCGGCAGCGGCCGGGCATTCTGCACCGGCGCCGACGTCAAGGAGATCCCCGGTGACGGCAAGGTGATCAACGAGAAGCCCTACCTGTCCACCTACGAGCAGTGGGAGGCACCCCAGGAAGGCACTCCCCCGTTCCGCACGATGGCGAAACCCGTGATCACCGCGGTCAACGGACTCTGCTGCGGCGCCGGACTCGACTGGGTGACCACCGGCGACATCGTGATCGCATCGGCGAACGCCACATTCTTCGACCCCCACGTCTCGATCGGGTTGGTCGCCGGCCGTGAAGTGGTGCGTCTGGCCCGCGTGCTCCCCCGCTCCGTCGCGCTGAGAATGGCGCTGATGGGCAAGCACGAGCGCATGCCGGCCCAGCGGGCGCGCGAACTGGGGATGATCAGCGAGGTCGTCGAACCCGACCGTCTGCTCGAACGCGCACACGAAATCGCCGACATCGTCAACTCCAACGCACCCCTCGCGGTCCGCGGAACCCGGCTCGCCATCCTCAAGGGACTCGACCTGCCCCTGCACGAAGCCGAGATGCTCGCCGAATCCTTCCGCGAACGAGTGACCCGAACCGAGGACGCACTCGAAGGCCCCCGCGCCTTCGTCGAGAAGCGCGCACCGGATTGGCAGTGCAGATGACCGGCTCGCCGGAAGGGCAGATGACCGGCTCGCCGGAAGGGCAGACGACCGGCTCACCGGAGGGGCAGACGACCGACTCGCCGGGAGGGCAGACGACCGCCCTGCGGACCGATTGGGAGACGCTCCTGGTCGAGGTGGACGCGGCGGCCCACGTCGCCACCGTCACCCTCAACCGCCCGGACCGCCTCAACGCGTTCGACCGGACCATGTGCGAGGAGATGGCCCGGGTGTGGCAGCACGTCAAGCTCGACGATCGCGTCCACGCCGTGGTGCTGCGCGCAGCGGGCGACCGGGCATTCAGCGCGGGCCTCGACGTCAAGTCCAGCTACGGACAGCCCGACAACATCTGGAGTCACGAGGACCCGGGCGAACTGCTCAGCCCGAAATGGCAGAAGATGTGGAAACCGGTCGTGTGCGCCGTCCAGGGCATGTGCACCGCCGGCGCGTTCTACTTCGTCAACGAGGCCGACGTCGTCATCTGCGGGGCCGACGCGACGTTCTTCGACTCGCACGTCTCGGCCGGCCTCGTCTCCGCACTGGAACCGATCGGCCTGATGCGCCGCGTCGGACTGGGCGAGACACTGCGAATCGCGTTGATGGGCAACGACGAACGTGTCTGCGCCGACACCGCGCTCCGCATCGGCCTCGTCTCGGAGGTCGTCCCCGCCGCCGACCTCTGGGCCCGCGCCCACGAGATCGCCGCGACGATCGCCGCCAAACCACCGGCCGCCACCCAGGGAACGGTCAAGGCCATCTGGGAGTCGCTGGACAAGCCCTACCGTGCGGCGCTCGACCACGGCCTGATCTACACCCGCCTGGGCAATCCGATCGGCACCGCGCAGCTCGCGCAGCAGCGCGCCCGCTCGGGGAACCACGGCCGGACCGCCCCGAGAATTCGATAGGAACGGCAGCGACCACGATGAATGCCCCCGCCACCACACCGGATCACGTCCTCTCACGTCGCATCGCCGACGTCCTCCGGATCGAACTCGACTCCGCAGCAATCGAATACGACGGCGACTGGTGCACCTGGCGGCAACTCTCCGACTGTGCCGAGCGCATCCGGGAGACCGTCGGCCGGATCTCTCCCGGCCGGGCGCCGCGGGTCGGGATCCTGCTGCGCAATCGGCCCGTCCACGTCGCCGCACTGCTCGGAGTCCTGCTCGGCGGCGGCTGCGTCGTGGTGGTCAATCCGTCCCGCGGCGACGACCGGACCCGCGCCGACCTGCGCGCCCTGGCCCTGCCCGTCGTTCTCGGCGAAGCCGACGACCTGGCCACATTCGTCGCCCCCGATGTCACCACCGTGTCCGTCACCGACCTGACCGAGGCCCCCGTCGTGCACCCTGCGACCGGCACGGTCCCGGCCCCTGCCACGCAGAGCGGTTCCGGCAGGGTCGATTCCCCCGAGAGTGATCCGAAGGTGGCCGTCCTGATGCTCACCAGCGGCACCACCGGGCCGCCGAAGCGGGTCGCCCTGACCTACGACATGCTCACCCGGAGCGTTCTCGGACCCGAACCGGGCCGCTGCCCGGAGAAGCTCAGCAGTGGCGTCGGGATCGTCAACGCACCCCTGGTCCACATCGGCGGCGTGTTCCGGGTGCTGCAGTGCATCGTGGCCGCACGACCGTTCGTGCTGCTCCCCCGTTTCGAGATCCGGGCCTGGGCGGACGCGGTGCGGCGGTACCGCCCACGCGCGGTGTCGCTGGTCCCCGCCGCAGTGCGCAGCATCCTGCACTCCGATCTCACCCGCGACGATCTCGACGGCATCACCGTCGTCACCTCGGGCACCGCACCGCTGTCCGCCGACGACGCCGACGCGTTCACCGAACGGTTCGGGATCCCCGTCCTCACCTCCTACGCCGCAACCGAGTTCGGGGGCGGCGTCGCCGGCTGGACCCTGCCCGACCACCGACGCCACTGGGCCACCAAGCGGGGCAGCGTGGGCCGCGCCCAGCCCGGATCCCGGCTGCGGGTCGTCGACGAGGGCGGCAACGAACTGCCGACCGGCGAGGTGGGACTGCTCGAGGTCAAGCCGGGTCAGCTCGGCGCCGACGCCGACTGGATCCACACCACCGACCTCGCCCGCCTCGACGGAGACGGATTCCTCTGGATCGTCGGGCGGGCGGACCAGGCCGTCATCCGCGGCGGATTCAAGGTGCTCCCCGAGGACGTCCGCGCCGCACTGGAATCCCACCCCGACGTCCTCGGCGCCGCCGTCATCGGCCGCCGTCACGACCGGCTCGGCGAGGTGCCGGTCGCGATGGTCGAACTGAGCGCCGGCGGGACCGCCGACGCGACGGCGCTGACCACGTATCTGTCGGCACGACTGGCCCGCTACGAGATCCCCACCGAGATCGCCGTGGTCCCGGCGCTGCCCCGAACCCCTTCCGGGAAGGCCGATCTGGTCGCCGTCCGTGCCCACTTCGACAGCCTTGCCGATCACGACCCCGGGGTGGGCGATGTCCGCTGACGAACAGCCGACGGCGACGCCTGCGACCGGGCCGCGTGACCGGGAGACCCCCGACGCGCGAGCAGCCCGTGCCCTGATCGCGCTCGGCGCGGGCAAGGGCACCCGCGTCGGCATTCACGGCGGAGCCCGGTTCGCCGAGTGGGCGCCAGCGGCGCTGCGGGTCGGTGCCGTCGTCGTTCCGCTGCCCGACCCCGCCGACGACGCCGGCGGCACCGAGACCCGGCGCCGCCTCTCCGGCGCCGAGGTGGAGATCGTGCTCGGTCCGCCCGACGACGCTCCGGCACCGGGCGCCGATCTGCCGCACCTGCGACACGTGATCGGCACCGGTGAGGTCGAGGGGTTCCTGCGGCGAGGGAACACGATCTCGGTGGATCTGGTGGAGGCGGTGGAGGCCGACGTCGCGGACGACGACCTGGTCGCGGTCCTGTACGGACCCGACCGCCACGCCCCGGGCGCGCTGCACACCCGTGCGGGAGTGGCCGACGGGCGGTCCGCCGAGCACCTCGTCGAACGCCTGCGCAGGTTCTGCGCACACAAGGACGGCGGCCCGGGGCACGCCGAGACCGCGGGCGCGACAGCGGCGGGCACGGAAACCAGGATCGTCGACCCCGACACCGGGGACGACACCGCCCCGGGGTCGGTCGGCGAACTCTGCGTCCGCGGCACCGGGGTGATGCTGCGCCACGTCGGGCACAGCCGCGAACAGTGTTTCGACCCGGACGGCTGGTGGCACAGCCGGGACCTGGTGCAGAGGTCCGCCGGGGCGGCGGTGGCCGACGTGCCGACCGTGACGGGGCGCCGCGATCGACCGCGCTGCCGCCACGGCCGCAGCGCCGGGGCCACGGTGCCTGCGCTGATCCGCAGCCACAGCGCCGCGCATCCGGACCGGCCGATGGTCATCGACACCCGGGACCGGCTGAGCTACCGCGAACTCGACGCGGCGACGCACACCGTCGCGGCGACCCTCGTCCAACACGGCATCGGCAAGGGCACCCGCGTGGGCGTGCTGATGCCGAACAGCACCCGCTGGCTCACGATCGTCCTGGCGCTGGCCCGGATCGGCGCGGTCGCGGTCCCGCTCAGCACCCTGCTCACGCCCCGCGAACTGCGCGCGCAACTGGCCACCGCCTCGGTGCGGTTCCTGGTGGCGGTCGAGGAGTTCCGCGGACGCCGGCACCTGGACGGCCTCGCCGCCGAACTCGGCTCGGCGCTGCCGACCGGGAAGGAGCCGCTGCTGAACCCGGCGCTCCCCGCGCTGCGCGGGGTGTGGACACCGGAGTACCTCGCGCTGCACCGGCCGGCCCCCGAGGCGCTGGCCCTCGTCGATTCGCTGTCCGACCGGGTCACCGCCGCCGACGACCTGGTCGTCATCTTCACCTCCGGAAGCAGTGGGAGCCCCAAGGGCGTGATCCACTCCCACGGCAGCGCCCTCGCAGCGGTGATCGCCACCCTCGCGGACCGGTGCATCGGACCGGACACCCGCCTGTACCTGCCGATGCCGTTCTTCTGGGTCGGCGGATTCGGGGCGGGCATCCTGTCCGCGCTGGCCGCCGGGGCGACACTGGTCACCGAGGAGATCCCGAGCCCGGAATCGACCCTGAAACTTCTCGAACGCGAATGCGTCACCCTCTTCCGGGGCTGGCCGGACCAGGCGCAGGCGTTGGCAGCCGAGGGCGCGCGCGCCGACCTGTCGTCGCTGCGGCCGGGCAGCCTCGAGGCGCTGTTGCCTGCCGAGTTGCGGTCCGCGCCCGGTGCCCGGGCCAACCTGTTCGGGATGACAGAGTCCTTCGGCCCGTACAGCGGCCACGCGGCCGACACCGACATGCCCCGCACCGCGTGGGGCAGCTGTGGCCGGCCGTTCGACGGTGTCGAGCTGAGGATCGTCGACACTCGCACCGGCGAGACCGCGCCGGTGGGCACCGTCGGCGAGATCCGGCTGCGCGGCACACATCTGCTGCGCGGAATCTGCAGGCGCCGCCGGGAGGACGTCTTCACCCCCGACGGGTTCTACCGCACCGGCGACCTCGGCCGGGTCGACGAGGACGGATTCCTCTTCTACCAGGGCCGTTCGGACGACATGTTCAAGGTCAGCGGCGCGACGGTGTACCCGAGCGAGGTGCAGGCCGCGCTGCGCACGCTGCCCGGCGTCCGCGCCGCCTTCGTCACCAGCCTGCCCGGACCTGCCGGCGACCGGGTCGCCGCCGCGGTCATCGGAGGTCCGGAGCTGACGCCCGAGACACTCCGGCGGGGTGCGCGTGGCGTCCTGTCCGCGTTCAAGGTCCCCTCGGTGTGGCGGATCGTCCACGACGATGCCGACATCCCCCGCGGCGCCACCGGGAAGGTCGACCCGTCCCGGCTGCGCAAGCTTCTCGCCGACACCGGCGACAACCCTCGTCCCCACACCGGATCTCCGCTCGCGGCGCCGGTACCCGCAGGCACTGCAACGAAAGTCGAGGTGAACCCGTGAAGACGAAGGGCGCACTCATCCACGGCGCCAACCAGCCGTGGTCGATCGAGGAGATCGAGATCGGCGAACCCCGCCGCGGCGAGGTCCTGGTCCGCATGGAGGCAGCCGGGCTCTGTCACTCCGACCACCACCTGGTCACCGGGGACGTCGAGATGGCGGGCTTCCCGGTCCTCGGCGGTCACGAGGGCGCCGGCGTGGTCGTCGAGGTCGGCGCCGGCGTGGACGACCTGACGGTCGGCGACCACGTCGTGATGTCGTTCATCCCGTCGTGCGGCAGGTGCCCGTCCTGCCAGTCCGGCAACCGGAACCTGTGCGACATGGGCGCGAACCTGCTCGCCGGGGCGTCGGTGTCCGACGGCTCGTTCCGGATCACCTCCGGGGGCCGGAACGTGTACCCGATGTCGCTGCTGGGCACCTTCGCCCCGTACGCGGTGGTTCACCAGACCTCGGTGGTCCGCATCGACCCGACGATCCCGTTCGAGGTCGCCTGCCTGGTCGGCTGCGGAGTCACCACCGGTTACGGCTCCGCGGTGCACACGGCCCGGGTCCGGCCCGGGGACGACGTCGCGGTCGTCGGGGTGGGCGGCGTGGGGACCGCGGCACTGCAGGGCGCGGTGATCTCCGGTGCCCGCAGGGTCTTCGCGGTGGACCCGGTGGAGTGGAAGCGCGAGCAGGCGGCGAAGTTCGGGGCCGACGAGGTGTTCGCGGATCTGGACGCCGCGCTGGCCGGGGTGACCGCGGCCACCGAGGGGCGCATGTGCCGGAAGGTGATCGTCACCGTCGGCCGGTGCGACGGACGCGATGTGGAGAGCTGGCTGCGGCTGACCGCGAAGAACGGCACCTGCGTGGTGGCAGGAATGGGCAGCGTCACCGCCACCGACGCCTCGCTCAACCTGTCCACCCTGACCCTGCAGCAGAAGAAGCTGCAGGGCAGCATCTTCGGCGGCGGCAACCCGCATCTTGACATCCCTGAGGTGCTCGCGCTGTACAAGCTCGGTGATCTTCGGATCGACGACATGGTCACCCGCGAGTATCGGCTCGACCAGATCAACGACGGCTACCGGGACATGCTCGAGGGCCGAAACATCCGCGGAGTCGTCCGGTTCACCGACGAGGATCGGTGACCGGCCGCCACGGTGGGCGCGCGGATTCCCGGAATCCCGCCGCCCCGGAAGCCGAACACACTTCGCGCACAATCCGATACGAGACGAACGAGGGTGCCCGGCAGGCGGGCGGCCGCGGTTCGGAAGGGGAACGGCACGATGGGTGATCGACTCGCAGGCAAGGTTGCCTTCATCACCGGCGCCGCACGCGGCCAGGGTCGTGCGCACGCGGTCCGGATGTCCGCCGAGGGCGCCGACATCATCGCCGTCGACGTGGCGGGCAAACTGCCCGACTGCGTGCCCTACGACTCGGCCACACCGGACGACCTCGCCGAGACGGTGCGGCTGGTCGAGGCCAACGGCGGGCGGGCGATCTCCGCGCCCGTCGACACCCGGGACCTGGACGGCCTGCGTGAGGCCGTGGACGCCGCGGTGTCCGAGCTCGGGCGGCTGGACGTGATCGTCGCGAACGCCGGGATCGCATCCCCGCAGCCGTGGGACGAGATCACCCCGGAGGCGTTCCGGGACGTGATGGAGGTCAACGTCACCGGCACCTGGAACACCGTGATGGCCGGCGCCCGTCACATCGTCGACGGCGCGCGCGGCGGCTCGATCATCCTGATCAGCTCTGCCGCCGGCGTGAAGATGCAGCCGTTCATGGTGCACTACACCGCCAGCAAGCACGCGGTCACCGGCCTGGCCCGCGGGTTCGCCGCCGAACTGGGCAAGCACTCCATCCGCGTCAACAGCGTCCACCCCGGTCCGGTGAACACCCCGATGGGCAGCGGGGACATGGTCACCGCGGTCGGGCACGCCACCGAGAGCAATCCGCAGCTCGCGCACATGCTCACCCCGTTCCTGCCGGTCTGGATCGCCGAACCGGAGGACATCGCCGACACCGTGCTCTGGCTGGCGTCCGACGAGTCGAAGAACGTGACCGCCGCCCAGATCTCGGTCGACCAGGGATCCACGCAGTATTGACGAGAGGTCCGCCGCATCATGGTCCAGCAGCACGCCGAGCCGGACGACGGCGCCCGGTTCGCCGCCGAACTCGCCGACCACCTGGCCGGATACGGGCATCGCCCGTTCATCGAGTTCGAGCACCGTTGGTATTCCGGCGACGAGGTCGCGGCCCGGATCGACAACCTCGCGGCGGCACTGGACCGCGCCGGGGTACCGCCGGACGCACCGATCGCATTGGTGGCACGCAACCGGCTTCCGCACGCGGCGGCGGCGCTCGGCCTGGTCGCCGCCCGCCGCCCGCTGGCGATGGTCTACTCGTACCAGTCCCCGGCGTCGATCGCCCGGGACATCGAGACCCTGCGGGCGGCCGCGGTCGTCGCCGACCGAACCGACTGGACCGAACCGGCACTCGAGGCGCGCCACCGCGCCGGAAGCGCAGCGCTGGCGCTGACGACGGACTCGCCCGACCCGCGAGTGCTGGCGCCGTACCGACCCGGGGATGCGCAGCACACCGACTCGGAAGCCGTTGCCGGCCTGCACATCCTGACCAGCGGTACCACCGGACCACCTCGGCGCATGCCGTTGCGGACCGCGGTCCTGCAGCACACCGTGCTCACCATGACCGGCGGACTCACGGCCTCACCGGACGATCCCCCGGAACTGGTGTTCTGGCCGTTCGGCAGCATCGGCATCTGCCAACTGCTCGCGGCGCCGTTCCAGGACAAGCGGATGGTCCTGCTGGAGAAGTTCACGGTCGACGAGTGGGTGCGCGCCGTCAAGACGTACCGGATCCGGCGAACCGGCGTGCAACCTGCGATCCTGCGGATGCTGCTCGACGCGGACGTCCCACGCGAGGACCTCGCGTCCCTCGAGTCGCTGCCCGGCGGCTCCGGCCCCCTCGACCCACAGCTGCGTCGCCAATTCGAGGACCGGTACGGCATTCCGCTGTTGTGGGCCTACGGGGCCACGGAGTTCGCGGGTTCGGTGTGCGCCTGGACCCCCGAGCTGCACCGGCAGTTCGGAAAGAGCAAGCCCGACAGCGTCGGTCGACCGTTGCCCGGCGTGCAGGTCCGGATCGTCGATCCCGCGACCGGCGCGCAGCTGGGTGTCGGCGCCCGCGGCGTGCTGGAGGGCCGGGTCGAGGTCATCGGACCGGAATGGATCCGCACCACCGACCTCGCGTCGATCGACGCCGACGGGTTCGTGACGCTGCACGGACGGGGCGACGGCGCGATCAATCGCGGCGGTTTCAAGGTGATCCCCGAACGCGTCCGCGCCGTGCTGCTCGGACACCCCGCGGTTCTGGACGCGTGCGTCGTCGGTGTTCCCGATCGCAGGCTCGGGCAGGTGCCGTTCGCCGCCGTCGAACTCCGCCGTGGGGCACCGGCACCCACCGAGGGTGATCTGCTCGGCCTGGTCCGCGACGCCCTGCCCAGCCACCACGTGCCGGTGGCGGTCGCGATCGTCGACGGCCTGCCACGCAATGCCGCGATGAAGGTGACCGTGCCGGAGGTCGCGGCCCTCTACTGCACCTGAGCCGGGACCGGGGTCATTCCTCCGGTTTCGCCACGTACTCGCGTGCACCAGTGCAAATATTGCCCGGGTGAATGATTCTCGGACCACGCTGCGCGCCCGTCACCGAGCACGGACCGCCCTGGAACTGCATGCGGCCGCGATGTCCCTGGCGCGCGAACACGGTCTGCCTGCCGCGACGATCGACGCGATCACCGATCGGGCGGGCGTGTCGCGGCGCACGTTCTTCAACTATTTCGCGTCGAAGGAGGACGCGATCCTGGGCACCTCGGCGCCGTCGGCACCCGAGGACGCGCTGTCGCGCTACTTCGACTCGGGCGACGGGGACCGGTTCACCCGCACCATGCGCCTGATCGTCGCGGTCGTGCAGTCCACGTTCGGCCCCACCTCGGCCACGGACGTGCCGGCCCTCGTCCGTGAGTTCCCGGTACTGCGCGAGCGCCTGTCCGAGCACGTCTCGGCCGCCGAGAAACTGGTCGGCGCCGCGCTCGACGAGCACGCCGCCGGTGGAGCGGGCGGGGCTGGAGGCCACCGGTCCGCGGAATCCACCCGGGCACTGGTGATGCTGGCGGGCACCGTGCTCCGGTTCGCCTACACCCGCGACCCGAGCGCGCTGAACTCCGCGCACTCCGATGCGCTCGAGTCCGCAATCTCCGTGTTCCGCAACGCAATCGAGGAGATCTCGTGACCACCGTGAAGACCGACGGACCGGACACCACGGACAGCACCACCGGATCGGGCAGCATCACGCTGCTCTTCGCCGGACTGATGGTGACGATGCTGCTGGCGTCACTGAACCAGACCGTCCTGTCCACCGCGCTTCCCACCATCGTGGGTGAGCTGAACGGCGTGGACCACATGACCTGGGTGATCACCGGCTACATCCTGGCGAGCACCATCATGATGCCCGTCTACGGCCGCATCAGCGACCTCCTGGGCCGAAAGCCGGTGCTGATCTTCGCCATCGGAACCTTCGTCGCCGGATCGGTGGTCGGCGCGCTCGCCGGTGACATCGAATGGCTCATCGCCGGCCGCGTCGTCCAGGGCATCGGCGGCGGCGGGTTGATGATCCTCTCGCAGGCCGCGATCGCGGACGTGGTGCCCGCCCGCAGCCGCGGCAAGTACATGGGCGTGATGGGCGCCGTCTTCGCCGTCTCCTCCGTCGCCGGGCCGCTGCTCGGCGGATGGCTGACCGAGGGGCCGGGCTGGCGATGGGCGTTCTGGATCAACGTGCCACTCGGCGCCCTCGCGGTGCTGGCGACCGTGCTGTTCCTGCGACTGCCGAAGGTCCACCGCGAGCACCGCCCGAGCATCGACTACCCCGGCATGGCCCTGGTCGCGGGCGCGACCACCGCGATCGTGCTGGTCTGCACCTGGGGCGGCAACCAGTACGAGTGGGGTTCGGCCACGATCATCGGCCTGATCGTCGCGGCGGTCGTGCTCGCGGTCGCATTCGTGTTCACCGAACTCCGGGTCGCGAACCCGGTGATCCCGATGTCGCTGTTCGCGGACCGGAACTTCGTCCTCACCGTCGTCGCCGCACTCATGTTCGGCATCGCCATGTTCGGTGTCATCGGCTACATGCCCACCTACATCCAGATGGTCTCCGGTGTCGACGCCGCCCAGGCCGGCCTGCTGATGATGCCCATGATGGGGTCGTTGCTGGTCGCCTCGACCGCCTCGGGCGCGCTGGTCACGCGGACCGGTCGGTACAAGATGTTCCCGATCGCCGGCGCCGCCGCCATGGGCGTCGGGCTCGCCCTGCTGTCCACCCTCCACATCGACAGCCCGCTGCCCCTGCTGTGCCTGTACCTGGGCGTCTTCGGCTTCGGTCTCGGTCTGAGCCTGCAGATCCTGACCCTGATCGTGCAGAACTCGTTCCCCGGCAGCATCGTCGGCACCGCGACCGCGTCGATCAACTACTTCCGCCAGGTCGGCGCCACCGTCGGCTCGGCGATCGTGGGGTCGATCTTCGGGGCCCGTCTCACCGACCTGCTCGGCGACCGGTTGCCGGGCCCGGGCGAGGCCGGCGCCGGGGACCTGAACTCGCTGACCCCGGCCACGGTCAACGCGCTGCCCGACACCGTGCGGGTCCCGGTGCTGGAGTCCTACAACGAGGCGCTGCTGCCGATCTACGGATACATGGTGCCGCTGGCCGTCGTCGCCCTGGTCGCACTTGTGTGCCTGGTCGAGAAGCCGTTGGCGACCACGGTCGACCGCGACGTCCCCGATTCGGACGCCACCGCGGCCGAAAGCTGACCGGTCACCGGGCGTGCCGTGAGTGGCCCACGTCAGTACACACGAGAAAGGCCCCGGCGAGATGTCTCGCCGGGGCCTTTCGTCTGTCGGGCTGACAGGATTTGAACCTGCGACCACCTGACCCCCAGTCAGGTGCGCTACCAAGCTGCGCCACAGCCCGTCCACGTCCTTGCGGGCGCTTGAGAAGATTACAACAGTGACACTCCCAACCGCGAATCGGCTGGTCAGCGCGTCACGATTACCGCCGGAGGCGGTGGGGCGTCACGATCTACGCCCGTGCGGTGGCGCGCCCTCGGTGACCGAGGGCGCGCCGCCCGCCCGCGTCTAGCGCTTCTTGCGGTCCCGCTTCTCCCGCACCCGCACGGAGATCCGCACCGGGCTGCCGTCGAAGCCGAACTCCTCACGCAGCCGGCGTTCGAGGAACCGGCGGTAGCCGGCCTCGAGGAATCCGGTGGTGAACAGCACGAACGTCGGCGGCCGGGTGCCCGCCTGCGTGGCGAACATGACCCGGGGCAGGCGTCCACCGCGCATCGGCGGCGGGGTCGCGGCGACGACCTCCTTGAGCCAGGTGTTGAGGCGACCCGTCGGTACCCGCTTGTCCCACGACTCCAGTGCCGTCTCCAGCGCGGGAACGAGCTTCTGGACGGCCCGGCCGGTGTGGGCGGAGATGTTGACGCGCTGCGCCCACGGCACCCGCACCAGTTCCCGGTCGATCTCCTTCTCCAGCATCAACCGGCGGTCCTCGTCGACGAGGTCCCACTTGTTGAACGCCAGGACCAGCGCGCGGCCGGTCTCGGCGACCATCGACAGCACCCGCAGGTCCTGCTCGGTGATCGGCAGCGACGCGTCGATCAGCAGGATCGCGACCTCGGCGGCCTCGATCGCCGACTTGGTGCGCAGCGAGGCGTAGAACTCGTGCCCGCTGGCGTGGCTGACCTTGCGGCGCAGCCCGGCGGTGTCGACGAAACGCCACACCTTCCCGCCGAGCTCGACGAGCGAGTCGACCGGGTCGACGGTGGTGCCCGCGACGTCGTGCACGACGGACCGTTCGTCGCCGGACAGCTTGTTGATCAGGCTCGACTTGCCGACGTTCGGCTTGCCGACCAGCGCGACCCGGCGCGGGCCCTGCCCGCCGGTGCCCTCGCGCGGCGTCTCCGGCAGCACGGCGAGCACCTCGTCGAGCAGGTCGCCGGTCCCGCGGCCGTGGATGGCGCTGACCGGGTACGGCTGCCCCAGCCCGAGCGACCACAGCGCGGCCGCCTCGGCCTCTGTACGTTCGTCGTCAACCTTGTTGGCCACCAACAGAACCGGCGTCTTGGATCGGCGCAGCACCCTGGCGACCGCCTCGTCGGTTGCGGTCGCGCCCACCACCGCGTCCACCACCAGGATGATGGCGTCCGCGGTCTGCATGGCCAGTTCGGCCTGCCGTGCGACGGACTGCTGCAGCCCCTTCGCGTCCGGTTCCCAACCACCGGTGTCCTGAACCATGAATCGGCGTCCGGCCCAGTTCGCGTCGTAGGAGACGCGGTCCCGGGTGACACCGGGGATGTCCTCCACGACGGCCTCACGGCGGCCGATGATCCGGTTCACCAGGGTGGACTTGCCGACGTTGGGTCGGCCGACGATCGCCAGCGTCGGGACGGCGACGTGTTCCTCGCCCTCCTCCTCGCCGATGAAGTCGGCCATCTCCCAGTCGGTTTCCTCGTTCCAGGTGCCGTCGCCGGAATACGCGTCCCCGCCGAATTCGAATGCGTCGCTCACTGCACCACTCCAGTCCTGTCGCGGACCACCAGCAGCAGCCGGCCGATCACGTCGTCGATTCCGATCTCGCTGGTGTCCACGATCACCGAGTCCTCGGCGGGCCGCAGCGGGGACACCGCGCGGGTCGAGTCCAGGTGGTCGCGACGCTGCACGTCCGCGAGCACGGCCTTGTAGTCGTCGCCGCGGCCCTCCGCGACGTTCTGCGCGTTGCGCCGCAACGCGCGGGCCTCCGCGGAGGCGGTGAGGTAGATCTTCACGTCCGCGTCCGGCAACACGACGGTGCCGATGTCACGGCCCTCCACCACGATCCGTGGGTGCTGCGCGATGAACGCGCGCTGCTTGTCGACGAGCAGGTCCCGCACCCGGGGCACCGCGGACACCGCGGACACGGCCCCGGTGACGGCGCCGCCGCGGATCTCGTCGGTGACGTCCTCGCCGGCGAGCAGCACCCGGTCCGATGCGGGGTCGGTGCCGATCGACAGGTCGAGCGCCTCGGTGGCGGCGGCAACGGCGTCCGGGTCGTCGACGTCGACGCCCGACCGCAGCACGTGCAGTGTCGCGATCCGGTACATCGCACCGGTGTCGAGGTACCGGGCGGCGAGGGCGTCGGCGAGCCGCCGGGACACGCTGGACTTGCCGGTACCGGACGGGCCGTCCATCGCCACCACCAGGGGCACGATCACGTCGTCGCTCACAGTCCGACCGCCTTGTACAGGCTGCCGACCTCGCCGCGGCCGAGCACCCGCAGGGTGCCGGGACGCCCGTCGCCGAGGGAGACGGCACCGATGTCGGTGCGGACCAGGCGCACCACCGGGTGCCCGACTGCGTCGAGGAGACGGCGCACGATGTGCTTGCGACCCTCGTGCAGCACGACCTTCACCAGCGACTGGCCGCCGTTGATGTCGAGGAGCGTGAACGAGTCGACCTTCGCGGGCCCGTCCTCGAGCTCGACGCCGGCCTTGAGCTTCTTGCCGAGGCTGCGGTCGACGACACCGTGGACGGTCGCGAGGTACGTCTTCGGCACCTCGAACGACGGGTGCATCAGCCGGTGCGCGAGGTCGCCGTCATTGGTCAGCAGGATCAGTCCCTCGGTGTCGGCGTCGAGCCGGCCGACGTGGAACAGTCGCTGCCCCGCGGACACCCGCTCGGAGACGATGTCGCCGATGCACGGCCGCCCCAGGTCGTCGGACATCGTCGACTGCCAGCCGCGCGGCTTGTTCAGCGCGATGTGCACCAGGTCCTTCTTGACGACGACGCGGATGCCGTCGACCCGGACCACCGCGTTCTCGGGGTCGACACGCAGTCCCTGCTCGACGACGATGCGGCCGTCGACCTCGACGCGGCCCTGCTCGATGAGTTCCTCGGCGGCGCGGCGCGAGGCGACGCCGGCCTGCGCGAGCACCTTCTGCAGCCGCACGCCCTCACCGGCGGGCAACTGCGTCGGCGCCACGCTCTCGGTGTGCTGGTGCCGGGCGGGTTTGGCGTTGCTGATCTTCGGGGTGACCGGCACCTGCTGGCGCTGCGGCTTGGCCTGCTTCGGCTTGCCCCGCTTGTTGGTCGCGCCTGCGGCCCCTGCGCCCCGGGTTGCGGCTGCGGCCTGGCCGCGGTGCGGCTTCTTCGGACCGCCAGCACTGGTGCGCGGGGCGTCCTTCTTGCCTGTCGTCTTGCGGGCCGGGTTTCCCCTGCCCCTGTCCGGTGTGCCATCTCGGCGAGCGGATCTGTTCACTTTTCTTCCTGTCACTTCTTCTCGTTCGAGTGAACGGATGCGTTCACTCGATCAGATCGAATGAATGTTGTCGTTCATCGATCAGTTGTGCTCGTCGTCGACGCCGGTGTCGACGACGGGTTCGGTGTCCGTCCGCGCAGCTCGCAGCTTCGCGAATCGCGGGTCGGACTCCATGTCCTCGCTGATGTCGTCGATCACGTCGACATCGGGCAGCAACGGTGCCAACGGCGGCAGATCCGCCAGCGAAGCCAGCCCGAGCCGTTCGAGGAACAGCTCGGTCGTCACGTAGGTTGTCGCGTTCGTCCCGGGGTCCGTCCCGGCCTCAGCGATCAGTCCCCGGGCGATCAGGGTGCGCATGACGCCGTCGACGTTCACTCCGCGCACCGCGCTCACCCGTGCACGGGTCAAAGGTTGACGGTACGCAACAACCGCCAAGGTTTCCAACGCTGCACGTGTGAGCTTCGACCTGACCCCGTCGAGGAGCAGTCGTTCGACATACGGCGCGTACTCGTTGCGGGTGTAGTACCGCCAGCCGTCCCCGGCGTGGCGGAGGTCGATCCCGCTGCGGCGCGCGGTCAGGGCGGCCGACATCCGGCGGAGCATCTGCGCCACCCGCTTCGGAGGTTCGCCGACCGCGGTCGCCAGCGCCTCACCCGGCACGGGAGTGTCGATCACCAGCAGCATCGCCTCCAGCGCGGACTCGAGCTCGTCGTCGTCGAGCCTGTCCTCGGCCCCTTCCTCGACGTCCAGCCGGTCCGCGCCCTGCGGCGCCCCCAAGCCCTCCGGTGGCACCGCGTCCTGCTGGGTCACCGTGTCGTGCGGTGACCCCGCGTCCTGCGATGCCTCGGCGCCCTCGAGCTCACTCATCCGTAATCCTCCGCACTCACCAACGCCCGACCGTCGGTCGATCCTTCCCCGGTCCAGCTGACCCGCAGCTCCCCGAGCGGCTCGGGCTGGTCGAACGCCACGGCCCGCTGCCGGTACAGCTCGAGCAGCGCCAGGAATCGTGCCACGATCTGCACGGTCACCTCGCAATCGGCGACGAGCTCACCGAAACCCGACCACTCCCCCGGCCCGCGTTCCCGAAGCAGGTCCAGGAGCAGCGCCGCCTGTTCCGGCACCGACACCGTCGACGCGTGCAGGTGGTCGAGACCGACGGTCGGAACCGGCCGCGGGACGAACGCGGCGGCGGCGATGTCCGCGAACGCGGCCGCATCGACGCCGAGCAGCACCTCGGGCAGCAGCCCGACGTAGCGGTCCTCCAACGCGACCGAACGGGGGTAGCGGCGCAGCGCGACCGATTCGAGCTCGGCGAACAGTTGCGCGACCTGCTTGTACGCCCGGTACTGCAGCAGGCGCGCGAAGAGCAGGTCCCGGGCCTCGAGCAGGGCCAGGTCCTCGGGATCCTCGACCTCGCCGGACGGCAGGAGCCGCGCGGCCTTGAGGTCCAGCAGGGTTGCCGCGACGACCAGGAACTCGGTGGTCTGGTCGAGGCCCATGTCGGCGCCGAGTTCCCGCGTGTAGGCGATGAAGTCGTCGGTGACCTGGTGCAGCGCGACCTCGGTGACGTCGAGGCGACGCTGGCTGATCAGCGTCAGAAGGAGGTCGAACGGTCCCTCGAAATTGCGCAGCCGAACCCGGAATCCGCCGCTCTCGGCACCGTCCTCGGGCTCGGTCGCGGCGGTGGTTTCCGCGTCCATCTACCGACCGGACCTCGCGATCACCTCGCGCGCGAGCGCCCGATACGCTTGCGCACCACCAGATTTCGGAGCCCAGGTGGTGATCGGCTCACCGGCAACGCTGGTCTCCGGGAAGCGTACGGTGCGGTTGACGACGGTGTCGTAGACGAGGTCCCCGAACACCTCCACCACGCGGGTCATCACCTCGCGGGCGTGCAGGGTGCGCGCGTCGAACATGGTCACCACGATGCCCGACATCTGCAGGCGTGGGTTGAGCCGGTCGCGGACCTTCTCGACGGTGTCGTTGAGCAGCGCCAGCCCGCGGAGGCTGAAGTACTCGCACTCCATCGGAATGATCACGCCCTCCGCGCAGGCGAGCGCGTTGACGGTGAGCAGACCGAGGGAGGGCTGACAGTCGATGAGGATGTAGTCGTAGCGGTCGAGCACCGGGTAGAGCGCGCGGCCGAGCGTCTGTTCCCGACCGACCTCGGTGACCAGCTGGATCTCGGCGGCGGAGAGGTCGATGTTGCTGGGAAGCAGGTCCAGTCCGTCGACGCGCGTGCGCATCAGCACGTCGTCGATCGAGACCTTCCGGTCGACGAGCAGGTTGTGCACGGTGAGGTCGAGATCGTGGTGTGCGACGCCGAGGCCCGCCGACAGCGCACCCTGCGGGTCGAGGTCGACGAGCAGGACCCGGCGTCCGTACTCCGCGAGGGAGGCACCGAGGTTGATGGTCGAGGTGGTCTTGCCGACGCCACCCTTCTGGTTGCACATCGCGATGACCTTGGCGGGGCCGTGGGAGGCGAGGGGCTGCGGTTCGGGAACCTCCCTCAGGGGTCGGCCCGTCGGGCCCAGTTCCGGCTCACCGCCGGCGCCCGCAACGCTGTCCACGCCGGGTGTGCCCGACAGGTCCGGTTCCCGCGGAACCGGACGCGTTTCGGCGATGTCGTCGTGCGCCGTCGCCGAGGGCGGCTGAGGTGTCATCACAGTCCGATGGCCCCCTTCCTCGCTCGTGCATGCTCGCCACAGACGCTACCGTCTGGCCGCCCGAACCCCTCACGGACACGCGCGCCCAGCCCGGTCACGTCCGGCGACTTCAGCGCAGCGACCCCGGCAACACCGGCCGGGAGCTGCGCAGTTCGTCGTTCCGGTAACCCCACTTGTGCGTGCCCACCGGTCGCAGATTCATCGTGTGCGCGATGCCCTGCCCGGCGAGCACCGATCCCGTCGTCGCCGGGCAGACGAGGGAATCGAACTCCCCGGACACGCCGGTCTCCATAGGCGGGTCGGCGAGCAGCTGCGCGCAGGCGACGGCGTTGCCCCCGTGCGCGCAGTCGATCGGTCGCGGCAGCTCCCGAGTGAGAAATGTCTCGTAGGCCGGCCTGCCCGTCACCGGATCCGCCGCCTGCCGGTCGGTGTGGGTGTGCGCGCCGCCGACCGACGGCACCACGTTGACGTTCTCGGCCGCGGCGACCGAGCGGGCGGCGGTACGGAATCGGGTTCGCATGGAGCTCCTCGGGTCCGGTTGCGAACATCCAACCACCCGAATGCCGACTCGGCCCGCCGACTCACCGCGGCCAGGCCGCTCGGCTGGGCGACCGGTCCCACTGACGGGTCGCAGTGTTCCTGTCCCCCGCCTCCGGCCCCGACGGCCGGAGGCGTCGACGTCGCGGCCCACCGGCCGCAATCGCGGTGGGCCCGCCCTCGAGCCGCTACCGTTCTCCCTCGTGGTGAGCGCGAACGGCGGGGAGAACCGCGGCCAGTGGTGGCAGCGACCGAACATCGATTCGACCGTCGGAGCGACCCGGCTCGAACGGTGGGAACGGCGAGCCGAGTGGCCCCTCGCGCTGGTCGCTCTCACGTTCCTGGTCGCCTATTCGGTGCAGGTACTCGCTCAGCCCCGCACGTGGACGGACGCGGCACTGGACGTCGTCGTCGTCCTCTCATGGGCGGTGTTCGCCGTCGACTACGTAGTCCGACTGACCCTCGCGCCCGACCGCGGACGCTGGTTCGTACTCCATCTCGTCGATCTCGCAGTGGTGGCGCTTCCCCTGTTGCGTCCGCTGCGGATGCTGCGCCTGCTGGTGCTGGTTGCGGCGTTGCAGCGGGCGCTCGGCGGCGCCATCCGGGGACGCGTCGTCGTCTACACGGTCAGCAGCGCGGTCCTGTTCATCTATGTCGCCTCACTGGCCATGCTGGAATCCGAACGCGGACACCCTGACGCCGTGATCTCGTCGTTCGGCGAGGCGCTGTGGTGGTCGATCACCACCGTCACCACGGTGGGTTACGGCGACTACGCGCCCGTCACCACGAGTGGCCGGATCATCGCGGTGCTGCTGATGGTCGGCGGGATCAGCCTCATCGGTGTGGTGACGGCGACCGTCGCGTCGTGGATCGTGCAACGGGTCGCCGAGGAGGACGACGGCAACCGCGCCGCGACCGCACAGCAGATCACCTCGCTGCACGCCGAGATCGCCGAACTGCGCGACGCGGTGCGCGCCCTCACCGCCGGCGGGGGCGACCCGAGCGCCCTGCACGCGAACGGGGACCGCGAGAAGGCCCCGGTCCGCCCCTGAGGCGCGAGCGTCCCCAGGGGCGGATGGGGCCGGAGGATCACAGGGCGCGCGGATGCGCGCCGGCCCACACCTCGCGCAGGGAGCCGATGGTCACGAGGGTGTAGATCTGCGTGGTGGTCACGGACGCGTGCCCGAGCAATTCCTGCACGACCCGGACGTCGGCACCACCGTCGAGGAGGTGCGTGGCGAACGAGTGCCGCAGCGTGTGCGGGGAGACGCCGTCGGCGAGACCGACCCGGTCCGCCGCCGACCGCAGCACCTGCCAGGCGCTCTGCCGGGTCAACCGGCCTCCGCGGGAGTTCAGGAACACCGCGGGACCGCCCCGGGAGACGAGTGCGGGCCGCCCGCGCACCAGATACGCCTCGAGCGCGGCGAGGGCGGGGCGGCCGATCGGAACGATGCGGTCCTTGCCGCCTTTGCCACGGAGCAGCACGGCCCGGTCGACGGCATCGATGTCGTCGAGGTCCAGCCCGACGGCCTCCGAGATGCGGGCGCCGGTGGAGTACAGCACCTCGAGCAGCGCCCGGTCCCGCAGGGCACGAGGCTGGTCCCCGGCGTCCTCCCCACCGGTGGACTCGATCAGGGCGAGCACCTGGTCGACGGGTAGCGATTTCGGCAGTCGCCGGCTCGGGGACGGCGGTTTGACGGCGTGCGCGACGTCGGCGCGGGTGTATCCCTCGGCGGTGGCGAACTTGTGCAGCCCACGGACCGCGATCAGGGCCCGGGCCGCGGACGCGGGCGCAAGCGGGCGGACGCCGTTCCCGGAGTCGCCGCGGCGCAGCACCACGACGAAGTCGGTGATGTGCCGTTCGGCGACCCGGTCGAGGTCGTCGATGCCACGGGACGTGAGGTACTCGCTGTATCGCTCCAGGTCGCGGCGGTAGGACGACAGGGTGTTCTTGGCCACCCCACGTTCGACCGCGAGGTGGGCCAGGTACCCCCCGACCTGTTCGGCGAGCACGTCAGGCGCCGTGCCTGCGCCGGTCCAGTGCGGTGGGCCGGTCCACCCAGGCGGCGTCGGTGGGACGACCGACGACGTCCGCACCGTCGCGGGCACGGGCCGCGGCGAGCGCCAGGATGCCCGACAGTGCGGTCGCGTTGACGATCTCCCCCGACAGGGCGCGCTCGACCGTCTCGGCGACCGGGACCCGCACTATCTCGAGGTCGGCCTCCTCGTGTTCGGGGTCGGGCCGGTCCACTTCCGACAGGCCCGTCGCCAGGTACACGCGGATCGCCTCGTCGGTGAATCCGGGTGAGACGGCCACGTCGACAAGCACCGACCAGTGCGCGGCCGCCAGCCCGGTCTCCTCGACGAGTTCACGCCGGGCCGCGTCGACGGGGTCCTCCCCCGCGGCGTCGAGGAGACCGGCGGGCAGTTCCCAGAGCCGGCGCCCGAGGGGATGCCGATACTGGTTGATCATCACGAGCCGGTCCTGGTCGTCGACCGCGACCACCGCGACCGCGCCGTGGTGTTCGACCACTTCGCGGCTCGCGATGGTGCCGCCCGGCATCGCGACCTGGTCCACCCGCAACGCGACGATCGCACCCTCGTAGACGGTGCGGCTGGCGAGGGTGTCGAAGTCGTGTTCTCCCGGGCGGCTCATCGCCGGATCAGCCGGCGCTGGGGGCGTCGGCGGCGGCGGCGGTCTCGACCGTCTCGACGGCGTCCTCGGGGTGCACGTCGACCTCGAGCCGCTCGGCGGCCTTGTACTTCAGGGCCGCCCCGACGAACGCCGCGAACAGCGGGTGCGGGCGAGTGGGCCGGCTCTTGAGCTCCGGATGTGCCTGCGTCGCAACGAAGAACGGGTGCTTGTCGGCCGGCAGTTCGACGAACTCGACGAGGTGCCCGTCCGGGGAGGTGCCGCTGAACTTCAAGCCGGACTTCGCGATCCGGTCCCGGTACGAGTTGTTCACCTCGTAGCGGTGACGGTGCCGCTCGGACACGGTTTCGGAACCGTACGCGCGGGCGACGACCGAGCCCTTGTCCAGCACCGCCGGGTACGCGCCGAGGCGCATGGTGCCACCGAGGTCGGCTTCGCCGGCGACGATGTCCTCCTGGTCGGCCATCGTGGAGATGACGGGATGCTTGGTGTCGGGCTCGAACTCGGCGGAGTTGGCGTCGGTCAGCCCCACCGAGCGGGCGGCCTCGATCACCACGGCCTGCAGGCCGAGGCACAGCCCGAGCAGCGGGATGCCGCGGGTGCGGGCGTAGGTGATGGCGCCGAGCTTGCCCTCGATCCCGCGGATGCCGAAGCCGCCGGGGATCAGCACCGCGTCCACCTCGCCGAGCGCCTCCTGGGCGCCGGCCTCGGTCTCGCACACGTCCGACGGCACCCAGTCGATCTCGACCTTGGCGCGGTGCGCGAATCCACCGGCACGCAGTGCCTCGGTGACGGACAGGTAGGCGTCGGGCAGGTCGACGTACTTGCCGACGAGAGCGACGCGCACCGTCTCGCGCGGGTTGTGGACGCGCTCGAGCAGGTCGCCCCACACGGTCCAGTCCACGTCCCGGAACGGCAGGCCGAGCTGACGCACCACGTAGGCGTCGAGGCCCTCGCTGTGCAGCACCTTCGGGATGTCGTAGATGGACGGGGCGTCCGGGGTGGAGATGCAGGCGTCGACGTCGACGTCGCACATCAGCGCGATCTTCGCCTTCAGTGCCTGCGGCACGTCCCGGTCACAGCGCAGGATCAGCGCGTCCGGCTGGATGCCGATGTTGCGCAGCGCCGCCACCGAGTGCTGGGTGGGCTTGGTCTTGAGCTCACCGGACGGGCCGAGGTACGGCACCAGCGAGACGTGCAGGAAGAACACGTTGTCGCGGCCGACGTCGTGGCGCACCTGGCGGGCGGCCTCGAGGAACGGCTGCGACTCGATGTCGCCGACGGTGCCACCGATCTCGGTGATCACGACGTCCGGTTCCTGGCCCTGCGCGTCCGGGCCCGCCATCGCGAGGATGCGGGACTTGATCTCGTCGGTGATGTGCGGGATGACCTGGACGGTGTCGCCGAGGTACTCGCCGCGGCGCTCCTTGGCGATCACCGAGGAGTACACCTGCCCGGTGGTCACGTTCGCGAACGCGTTGAGGTCGCGGTCGAGGAACCGCTCGTAGTGGCCGACGTCGAGATCCGTCTCCGCCCCGTCCTCGGTGACGAAGACCTCACCGTGCTGGAACGGGTTCATGGTGCCCGGGTCGACGTTGAGATAGGGGTCGAGTTTCTGCATCGTCACCCGCAGTCCACGGGCGGTGAGCAGCTGCCCGAGGCTGGACGCCGTCAGGCCCTTGCCGAGCGAGGATGCGACGCCCCCGCTGACGAAGATGTGCTTGGTGGCGGTACGCGTGTGACTGCGTGACAGTGGCAAGAAGGGCTCCCGTGACGACTTGCAGGACTTGATCAATGGTAGAGCTGGGGCCTGCCGACCCACGGGTCTTCACGGTAACACCTGTGCGCCGGAACCTCCGCACCGCGCGCCGCTTCCCGCAATTTCACGATGGGTCGCCGTGTGACGCTCAGCCGATCGGGGCTCCGACCGTGACGGCCGTCGCATTCGGTCCGGTGCCGTAGCGGCCGGACCCGCCCCCGAGCTGTTCCTGGAGGGCGAGCACGGTGGTGATCCGGCCGGATTCCCGGTCCGCGTTGTCGACGGTGCTCACTCCCGCGGACAGTGCGGTGTCGGAGCGGACGACGGCGATCGGACCGTTGCCGTGGGCTGCGTCGGAGCGGCCGACGAGGACGGTGCCCGCGCCGCGGCCGTCCAGTGCGCCCGCGAACCGGGCGACGATCGATCCACGGTTTCCGCCGTCGCCCGCGTTGCCCGCGCCGGTGAGGACCACTGCGAGCTGCGCGGGCGCCACCGAGCCGTTGTCGTACGCGACGAAGCCGCCGGCCCGCAGCGCGTCGAGCGCCAGTGCCAGCTCCTCGGGCGTGCTCTGCGGCTGCGCGGACTGCGCGTTGAGCAGCAGCACCGATCCGAGCAGGTCGCCCGCGAGGCTCCCCTGGTCGACGGCCCCGGTGCGCAACTGGATCCCGGCGGGGATCACGTTGGTGACGGTGGTACGCAACTGGTCGCCGTTGGCCGCGTCGACGAACGCCTCGGTCAGCGCGACCCGGCCGGTGACGGTGCCACCCGCGGCGCCGATCAGCCGGGTGACCCCGTCGAGGTCGCCGGGGTCGGCGTCGGGGGTGGTCACGACGACGACGGTGCGCTGCGCGAGCGTGTCGCGCACCACCCGGCCGGCGACCGCGGAGTCGAAACCGTCCGCCGCGGAGAGCTGTTCACCCAGTTGGTTGTTCGTCTCGTGCAGGTCGTTGATCTGGTTCTGCAGTTCGGACTTGTCGTCCCGCATCCCCGACAACAGGGAGTCGGAAAGGGTGCCCGATCCGAGCACCACACCGATGGCCAGGGCCAGGAAGATCGCCGCGATCGAGATCGCGTGTTGACGCGCAGAGATCACTTGAAGAGCCCCTGCACCCAGAGCGCGAAGCTGTTCCACGTCTGCACGGCCCAGTCGAGGGCCTCGCCACCGATGTTCGACACCACCAGTGCCACGATCACCGCCGTCAACGCGGCCAACACGAGCAGGGCGATCGCGGCGCCGGAGACCCGGCTGCGGTACAGGGTCGCGACGGCCTTGGCGTCGACCAGCTTCGGCCCGACCTTGAGGCGGGTCATGAACGCGGCCGGGTTGGCGTCCCGCCGGCCACGGTCGAAGAACTCGTCGAGCGAGACCGTGCTGCCGACGGTGACGATCAGCGACGCGCCGTGATGATCGGCGAGCAGCAACGCCAGGTCGGCGGGAGCGCAGGCAGCGGGGAACGTCATCGCTCCGATACCGAGGTCCTGGATGCGCTCCAGGCCGGGCGCGTGCCCGTCCGGGTCGGCGGGCAGAACCACCTCGGCACCCGACTTGAGGGTGTCCGCGGTGACCTCCTCCGGGTCGCCGACGATCAGGTCGGGCCGGTAACCGGCGGCGGTCAGGGCGTCCGCGCCCGCGCCGACACCGACGAGAATCGGCGAGTACTCCTTGATGAACGGCTTGAGGTTCTTCAGGTCCTGTGCGTGGTCCGGGCCGTCCGCGACGACCACAACGTGCCGATCCCGCAGATCGACGTCGACGTCGGGCACCCCGACCCCGTCGATCAGCAGGGGACTCTCGGTGCGGATGAACTCGATGGTGTTGCCGGAGAACGCCTCGAGGTGGTCGACCAGGCCGGTCTTCGCCTCGATCATCAGGTCGGAGATCTCCGCCTCCGACTGCTCGACCCCCGTCACCAGGCGGCGTTCACCGGTGTAGACGCCGCCGTCGTGCAGACGGACCTTGGCCCCGTCCTTGACCTTCTTGAACGCCTCTTCGCCAACGGAGTCGACGAGGACGATCCCGTTGGCGACGAGCACCTCGGGGCCGAGGTTGGGGTACCTGCCGGAGATCGACGGGGAGACGTTGACGACGGCGGTGACGCCGGCCTCCACCAGCGTGTCGGCGGTGATCCTGTCCAGGTCGAGTTCGTCGAGGACGACGATGTCGCCGGGGCCGACGCGGCGAAGCAGCTTCGCCGTGTTGCGATCAACCCTGGCGATGCCGGTGACTCCCGGCAGCGATTCGGTGTTTCGTGACAACAGAGCGGGCATCTTCATGCCCACGATGATGACGCCGACACGTCCCGCCGTTCGGGAGGCGCGCCGAGTCTCTTACCTCACTTTTCACTCGTACACCACCAGCGACACGGCTGCAGGCGCCGCGAACCTGTCACATGTTGCGCGTGACGGCCTCAGGAGTTCCGCTCGGCACCCGCCGTCGCGAGCAGTTCCTCGGCATGCGCGCGACCGGTCTCGGTATCCCCTAGACCTGCGAGCATCCGTGCGAGCTCCCCCACCCGTTCGTCGTCGGTGAGGGTGCGCACTCCGGAGTCGGCACTGCGCTTTCCGTCCACCTTGTCGACCACCAGGTGGGTGTCCGCGAACGCCGCGACCTGCGGCAGGTGCGTGACGACGATGACCTGGTGGGTGCGTGCCAAGCGGGCCAGCCGCCGGCCGATCTCGACCGCCGCGCGGCCGCCAACACCCGCGTCGACCTCGTCGAAGACCATCGTTGCGCCGGACTGCGCACCGGCGAGCACGACCTCGAGCGCCAGCATCACCCGGGACAGTTCACCTCCCGAGGCACTCTTGCCGAGTGGCAGCGGCGCCGATCCGCTGTGTGCGGCGAGCCGGAACTCCACCTCGTCGACACCGGCCGATCCGGCGTGCAGCAGGCGTCCGCCGACCTCGAGCGGGGCGGAGTCCTCCGCGGTCGCAGGTACCGGGTGCACGGCGATGTCGAGTTTCGCCTTCCCCATCGCGAGCCCGGCGAGTTCTGTGGAGACGGCCTTGCCCAGCTTGACGGCGGCCTTCGCCCGGGCCTTGCTCAGCGCGTCCGCGGCGACGGCGAGCGCCCCGGCGGCCTCGTCGACGCGGGCCGCCAACGCGGCGAGGGCGTCGGCGGACACGTCGATCCGGCCGCGCCGCTCGCGCGCCTGCGCCGCCCATTCCAGAACACCGTCCACGTCGGCGGCGTACTTGCGGGTCAACGTCTTCAGCTCGGCCTGCCGGCTCAGCAGGGTGTCCAGCGCACCCGGGTCCGAGGGCAGGTCCTCGAGGTAGCCCGTCAGGTCCGAGGAGACGTCGGTGAGGATCGTGATCGCCTCGGCCAGCCGCGGCGCCAGGACGGTCAGCGCCTGGTCCTCGGACGACTCGACCCGGGACCGGGCGTCGCCGAGCAGGTCCAGGGCACCGGCAGCATCGGACGCCATGTCCGCGCCGAGGTCGGCAGCGCCGACGAGCGCGGCCTGCGCCGCGGCGGCCGCGGACCGCAACGAGTCCAGGTCACCGAGCCGGCGAACCTCCGCGACGATCGCGGCGTCCTCACCCGGTTGGGGGTCGACGGCGTCGATCTCGTTGAGCGCGAACTCGAGCCGGTCCACCTCCTGCGCGAGTTCGCGACTGCTCCGGGTGCGTTCGTCGAGTTCGGTGCGTGCCTCCAGCCAGCGCGCCCGCAGGTCCCGATACTTGTCGAGAAGGGAACCGATTGTGGCGCCGCCGAATTCGTCGAGAGCCTGGCGCTGCTGGTCGGGTCGCTGCAGCCGCAGCTGGTCGTTCTGACCGTGGACGGTCAGCAGCGGGGTGGTCAATTCGGCGAGCGCCCCGGCGGGAACGCTGCGGCCCCCGAGATGGGCGCGGGAGCGCCCGTCCGCACCAACGGTCCGAACCGCGATGACGGTGCCGTCCTCGTCGCGTTCGGCTCCGGTGGACTCGAGCAGACGATCGACCTCGGCCGCCGCCTGGGCTCCGACGTTCGTCGTGGCGAAGCGGCCCTCGACCACCGCCCGCTGCGCGCCGACCCGGACCCGACCGGCATCGGCGCGGGCGCCGCTGAGCAGGTGCAGGCTCGTCACGACCATCGTCTTGCCCGCGCCGGTCTCACCGGTGAGCACGGTCAGGCCCTCATGGAACTGGGCTCCGGCCTTCGAGATCGCGCCGAGGGAGTCGATGCGGATTTCAGTGAGCACGCCTGCTGTCCCCTTCCCCACGGCCGCCGCGGCCCCGCCATCCCCGCACCGGCAGATCGAACTTCCGCACCATCCGGTCCGCGAACGGCGCCGAGTCGAGGCGGATCCACTTGACCGGGTTCGCGCCCCGCACCACCTCGACACGTCCGCCCGCCGGCAACGACAGGGTGCGGCTGCCGTCGCAGAACACCAGCCCGTCGTGGCCTCCGGAGAACGTCTCGACCGCGATCAGCGACTCCGGGCTGGTGACCATCGGCCGGGCGAAGAGCGCATGGGCGTTGCTCGGAATCACCAGCAGCGCTTCGAGTTCCGGCCACACGATCGGGCCACCGGCGGAGAACGCATACGCCGTCGATCCGGTCGGTGTCGACACCAGCACGCCGTCGCAGCCGAACGACGACACCGGCCGCCCGTCGACCTCGAGTACCACCTCGAGCACCCCGAGCCGGGAGACGTTCTCGATGCTCGCCTCGTTCAGCGCCCACCCACGGTCGACGATCACGTCGTCCACCCGGACGGCGATGTCGATGGTCATCCGGCGCTCGACGCGGTACTCCTGCCGCACCAGGTGTCCGAGCGCCTCCTCCAGATGCTCAGCCTCCGTCTCGGCGAGGAACCCGATCCGGCCCAGATTGATGCCGAGCACCGGAATGTCGGCCGCCCGGGCCAGGTCGGCGCCGCGCAGGAACGTGCCGTCGCCGCCGAGCACGAGAACCAGTTCGCACCCCTCCGCCGCGGCGGGGCCCGGCGGGACGACGGTCAGGCGCACGCCGTCGAGGTCCGCGCGGGCGGGCTCGACCGCGAGCGGCGGAGTGGTGTGGTCGGCCTCGGAGGCAAGCACCCGCAACCCGATCCCGGCCTCGGCGAAGACCCGCGCGATCCGTCGGGTGGTGTCGGCGATCTCGGTGTGGCCCGTGTGCGCCACGACGAGGATCTCGCGCCCGGCGGCGGTGCCGCCCGCACGCCCGCCGGCAGTGCCGCCCGTACCTTCGGCGCCCGTCACTGGGGACCCTCCTCGACGGCCTTCCGGACGAGGGCCTCGACGTCCTCGGCACCCGGTCCGGCCTGCTTGCGCAGCCACAGGAAGAACTCGACGTTGCCGGACGGTCCGGGTAGCGGGCTGGCGACCACTCCGAGGGTGCGCAGTCCCAGTTCGTCCGCCGCACGCGACACCTCGAGCACGGCCTCCGCGCGAAGGGCGGGGTCTCGGACCACGCCACCGGATCCGACCCGCTCCTTGCCTACCTCGAACTGAGGTTTGACCATCGGTGCCAGGTCGGCGCCGTCCGCCGCGCAGGCGACGAACGCCGCCAGCACCAACTTCAGCGAGATGAACGACAGGTCCGCGACCACGACCTCGACCTGGCCGCCGATCTGTTCGGGTTCGAGGGAACGCACGTTGGTCCGGTCCACGACGGTCACGCGATCGTCGGACTGCAACCGCCATACCAGCTGGCCGTATCCCACGTCGACGGCCACGACCCGGGCCGCGCCCCTACTGAGCAGGACATCGGTGAATCCGCCGGTGGAGGCGCCGGCGTCGAGACAGCGTTTACCGGACACCGACAGTCCCTGCGGTTCGAACGCCTCGAGTGCGCCGAGCAGTTTGTGCGCGCCGCGCGACGCCCAGGAGACCTCGTCGGTCTCCTCGGTGACCAGCAGCGGTGTCCCGGCCTCGACACCGGTGGCCGGTTTGACGGCGACCGACCCGTTGATCAGGACCCTTCCGTCCGCGATCAGTTGAGCCGCATGTTCCCTGGAGCGAGCCAGACCCCGCCGAACCAGTTCGGCGTCGACTCGTGCACGCCTGGCCACCTCAGATCTTGTCCACTGTCGCCAGCGCCTGCACGAGTACGTCGTGCGCACGCTCGAGAATGTGTGCCTGCCGGGGTATCGCCTGATGACCGTCCGGCATGTCGCTCGCGGTCAGGCCCGCGAGGAGCGAGTCGACCTCGGCGTGAATCTGTGCGGGGTCGACGGTCGGTGGTGGACCCGGTAGGTGCTGGCCGGGCTTGGGTGTCGGCGTACTCATCGCCGACAACGCTAGTCGATCGACGCGACAATGCGCGCCTCGCGCCCGCAAGCGATTCTCACCCCAGGTACGGGTGAGATGCACTCACAGGTGCGGAGCGCCCCGTACCTCGGTCACCTCGGGAGCCGCCCAGGCCGCGGCCAACGCGGCACGCAGGACGGTCGCCTCGTCGACAGACGCCGACGGATCCGTCCGAACGGTGAGTGTTGCGCCGTCCAACGACACCGACACGTGCGGGTGCGGAGCGATCGCAAGGGACTCGGGGGCCTCGTCGAGCGACGCCAGCGAGTACGCAAGGTAGGTCGGGCGCTGCGACGGCGGCGCCGTCACCAGGTCGAGGGGCGTGCTGACACCGGTCAGCACGAGCAGGGAATCGAGCCCGGCGGCGTTGGCGCCGGCGATGTCGGTGTCGATCCGGTCCCCCACCACGAGTGGACGGCCGGCCGCGCTGCGGCGAACGGCATCGTCCATCAGCGGACGCGCCGGCTTGCCCGCGACATCGGGTTCGCACCCGGTCGCGGTACGCACCGCCGCAACCATCGAACCGTTCCCGAGGCAGAGCCCACGCTCGGTGGGCAGGGTGGTGTCGACGTTCGTCGCCACCCAGTACGCGCCGGCCCGGACGGCCAGTGTCGCCTCCGCGAGCATCCGCCACCCGGTGTCGGGCGAGTGGCCCTGCACGACCGCGACCGGCGCATCGTCGAAACTGCGCACCGGATGCAGGCCGACGACGCGGACCTCGTCGGCGAGGGCCTCGGTGCCCACCACGAGCACCGGCGAACCGGGGGGTACTCGGTCCGCGAGCAGACGCGCGGCCGACTGTGAACTCGTGACGACCTCGGATTCCGTTGCAGGGAAACCGAGTTCGTTGAGATGCCCGGCGACCTGGGCGGGACTACGGCTGGCGTTGTTGGTGACGTAGAACAGCCGCGGCCCGCCGTCGACGACCAGAGCCTCCCGTGCACCGGGGATCGCGTGCGGGCCGGCATACACCGTGCCGTCCAGGTCCAGGAGCAGCACGTCGTGCCGCTCCCGCAACGTCATTTCACTCACTGGTCGCCGGACAGTTCGGCAGCACGCTCCTCGGCATCGGTGTCGCCGTCGAGGTCGGCGGCAGCCGAGTTCAGGAACCACTTCAGGCCGTCCTCGCGGCGTCCGGCCGCAACCAGTGCGTCTGCGTAGGCGTAGAAGAGCCGCGCCGCGGTCGGACCGGACTTCGACGCATCCAGTTCCGGGGTCTGCAGCGTGACCACAGCCTGGTCGAACTGGCCGAGGTCCATCCTCGCGCCGGCGACGACGATCCGAAGCTCGGTGGCCTCGTCACCCTTCAGCGCGCGGGCCTCCTCGCTGCGGCCGAGCTCGATGGCCCGCTCGGGGCGGCCGAGGCCGCGTTCGCAGTCGGCCATCACGGCGAGCAGACCCGGACCACCGGCCATACGTCGGGCAGCCCGCAGTTCGGACAGGGCTTCCGCCCATTCGCCGGCGTGGTAGGCGACGATGCCCGCGGTTTCGCGGACGACCGCGACACGGCCGGCGCGTTGCCGGGCGGCGCGGGCATGCGCGAGCGCCAGCTGCGGATCGTCCTCGAGCAGCTTGCTCGCCATCACCAGGTGCCGGGCGACCGTGTTCGCATTCGACTTGTCGAGGCTGAGCAGGTCACGCCGGACCGCGGGATCGAGCTCGCCGGCCTGGATGTCTTCGGGCAGGTCCGGCTCGTCGGGACGCGGTGCACGCCGTTCAGGAGATGCGCCGCCGTCGCGAGGCCGCGGCGCGAAACCGCCCTCGCCGCCGCGTCGCTGCGGGCCTCCACTGCGGCGGTCCCCACCTCGGCGCTCACCGCCACCGCGACGATCCTCGCCGCCACTGCGATCGCCTCGGTACTCGCCGCCACGATGGCCGGAGCCGGGATCGCTGCGTCCTTCGCCGCGGTATCCGCCGCCGCGATGTTCACCGGAACGCCGATCGTCGCCGGCACGCCGATCGTCCCGCCCGCGGTATCCACCGCCGGAACGCTCACCACCAGATCGCCGATCGTCGCCGCCGCGGTATCCACCGCCACGGTGCTCACCGGAACGCTCACCACCGGAACGCCGATCGTCGCCGCCGCGGTATCCACCGCCACGGTGCTCACCGGAACGCTCACCACGGCGACCGTCGCTGCGCCGTTCACCACGCTGTTCTCCGCCGCTGCGGAAACCCCCGCCCTCTCGGCGGTCACCGCCACCACGATGTTCGCCACCGCGGCGATCGTCACCACGGTGACCACCACGGGGTCCGTCACCGCCACGACCTGCACTGCTCTGACCGTCTCGCCGTTGCCCGTCCTGCCGATGGCCGCCGCGAGCGTTCCCGCCCTGCGAGGCGCCACCGTGACGCCGATCCGGATCACCGTTTCCATACGGACGGCGATCTTCGTTGTTGTCCACCACAACATCTCCTTCGAAGACAACACTGGCATGACCATGAAAACACGAAAGGGGACCCAGTAGAATGGGTCCCCTTTCGGATGTTATGTACGGCGGTGTCCTACTCTCCCACACCCTGTCGAGTGCAGTACCA
>NZ_JBSFRT010000043.1:0-56430 GCF_053589375.1 Rhodococcus sp. NPDC003348 | reverse complement strand
TTACCCTCGTGTCCAGCTTTGGTTTTTTAATCCCCTCCCCGCCCCCAACACCGCAATCACGGCCGCGCGGGGGGGCCCCCCCCCGCGGGCCCCCCCGCGGCCGTCGGCCACAATGGCAGCCATGCCGACGAGTGAGCACCCCGACCCGCAGGACGGCCGACCATCCGGATTCGGGGACGCCTTTCCCAAGCTGCTGCTGGTGAACCCGAAGGTGGCCTCGGAGCCGCGCCTGCTGCGCGCGCTGCACCTGGCCGGGATCGCCGCCCGGCCCACCCACCGCCCCGGCGAAGACCCGAGGCTGTTCGGCGCCCGCGTCGTCGACGACCCCGGCCCCGGATGGGACGAACTGCGGCCCTGGGTCCGCGCGGTCGTCGCGTTCGGCGCGGACGCCTGGACCTCGACGCTGGGGGTGCTGTCGCTCGACGGGCCCGAGTTCGGTCACGGCGTCTCCGTGTCAGGCGACGGCGACAAACCCGTCACGGTGCTCGGATGCCTCGCCCTCGACGACCCCGCTCTCACCGACGCGACGCTCGCCGAGAGCCTGGCCACGGCGCAGGGTCTCGCCGGTCTGGCCTGGGGATGCGGGGGGAAGATCTAGATCCGCGCCGCGTCCACCATCCGGTGCGCGACGTCGACGTCGCCGAACATCTCCAGCGCGGCGAGCGGCCGGCGACGCCACACGGTCAGCAGCAGTTCCTCCGCGGTGCCGCGGACCGCGACGTCGCCCTTCGCATGTCCGGCCTCGACCCGCACCCCGTCGGGGGTGAACGTCAGCAGCCACTCGGCGTCCGGGGTGTCTGTGCCGTGCAGGTGAACCGTCTTGCCCTGCAACGCCTCCGGCATCTCGGAAAGGGCACGCGGAAGCATCAGCCGCGCCCATTCGTCGACACCGTCCGCGGCACCGTGCGCGGCGACGGCCTCGGGAGCCCGGCCACCGGCGGCGTGCACCGCGTCGGCGGCGTCCACCCTGTGCACCGCGACCTCGTGCGCCTGTCGCCGCGCCCAGAACCGGACGGTGCCGGGGCCGGTGAACGTCGGTGCGGGGCGGTCGAAGTCGTGCGCGGACAGCTCCGCGAGCAGCGCGTCGAGGGATTCGCGGTAGGCGGGCAGACAGTCGGCGCCGTGCGGCAGCGACTCGGGTTCGGCGCCGGATTCGAATGTGGCGTCCGGGCCGGCGGCCAGGGTCGCGGTCACCCATCGATGGACCCGGCCGGTGTGCCGGATCACCCGCTCCAGTGTCCACCCCGGAACCGTCGGGACCGGGGCACCCAGCGCGTCGGTCGGCATCGAGGCCAGCCGCAGCCCCTCGATCCGCAGCAAGTCGAGGTGTTCGTCGGGAGTCATGACCGCACGCTATCCCGGATGAACACCGCGACGTCGGAGGTCACGCGGCGGTGCACCGGTTCGTGCAGCAGGTCGTGACCGGCATCCTCGTACTCGCGCAGGTCCGCGCCGGGCACACCCGCCGTCCAGGTCCGGGCGCCGTCGATCGGGGCGAGCCTGTCGTCGACGCCGTGCACCACCAGGATCGGCACCCGCACCGCCGCGGCCGCGCCGGGGTCGGCGGCGGCGGATCGCGGCAGCCCGCACAGCACCACCGCCGCGAACCGGGTCGGCGCTTGCGCGAGGGCCGCGATGGTGGCGCCGGCGCCCAACGAGTGCCCCATCACCGCCAGCGGCAGGCCCGGCCGCTCGCCGGCGGCGAGGTCGGCCAGGACCAGCAGGTTCGCACCGAGATCCGCTACCGGACCGGGCTGCCCGAACTCGCCCTCGCTGAGGCCGTGGCCGACGTGATCGAGCGCCCACATCTCGATTCCCTCCGCACCGAGCGCCCGGGCGAAGCGATGGTAGTGGCCGCTGTGCTGTCCCATCCCGTGCGCGAACACCAGTCCGGCGACCGGGTCGGCGCACGGCCAGTGGCGGTAGTGGATCTGCCCGGAAACTCCAGCGAAGAACGGCACGGATCGATTATCCCGGCCGCATACGTTCCGACGAGAGCGGCCCGGGCCCCTCCCGGTGCGTGCCCGGCGCCGTGTCGGCGGTCTCTGCCATAGTCGGACCCGTGTTCCTCCTCGACGACGTGATCGTGCACAGCGCCAGCGACCTGTCGCAGGCCGCGGACTGCGAGTACACGCTGCTGCGGCGGCTCGACCGCAAGCTCGGACGTACCGAGGCGGTGACACCCGAGACGCCCGACCCGATGCTGACCCGCACGTCCGCTCTCGGCGACGCCCACGAGCAGCGGCGGCTCGGCGGATTCCGCGAGCAGTTCGGCGACGGCGTCGTCACCATCGACCACACCCGCATCGACTTCGAGGAGTTGACGCGAGCGAGCAAGGCGACGGTCGCCGCAGCCCGGGCCGGTGCCGACGTGATCTACCAGGGCACCTTCTTCGACGGACAGTTCCTCGGATTCTGCGACTTCCTGGTCCGTGGGGACGAGGGCTACCGGGTCGTGGACACCAAGCTCTCCCGGCACACCCGGGTGCCCGCGCTGCTGCAACTGGCGGCGTACGCCGACGCACTGGCCGCCGCCGGCGTCCCGACCGCGCCGACGGCGAGCCTGATCCTCGGCGACGACAGCACCATGACGTATCCACTCGGCGACATCATGCCGGTGTTCCGGCGGCGTCGCGACGCGCTGGTGCAACTGCTCGACGATCACCTGCGCAGTGGTGCGCCGGCATCCTGGGCGGAGGTTCGCAGCTGTGGACGCTGCGAGGACTGCACTCCCGAGGTCGAGCGCAGCCGCGACCTGATACTCGTCGCCGGCATGCGATCCACACAGCGGGACAAGCTGATTCGCGGCGGGATCACCACCGTCGAGTCTCTCGCCACGGCCGATCGGCCCGTCGACGGCATGAGCGCACGCACCTTCGAGTCGCTGCGCGGCCAGGCCGCCGCGCAGGTCCGCCAGGAACACAGCGGCACACCGGTGTTCGAGGTGATCGACGGCGGCACGGCCCTCGCCGGGATCCCCACCCCGGATCCGGGGGACATCTTCTTCGACTTCGAGGGCGATCCGCTGTGGGCGGAGGGCGGGTCGTCGGACTGGGGCCTGGAGTACCTGTTCGGTGTGATGGAGTCCGACGGCACCTTCCGGCCGTTCTGGGCGCACGACCGCACCGAGGAGCGCCAGGCACTGCTCGACTTTCTCGACTACGTGACCGAGCGCCGGAAACGCTTCCCGCACATGCACGTCTACCACTACGCGGCCTACGAGAAGACCGCGTTGCTGCGGCTCGCCGGGCGCTACGGTGTCGGCGAGGAGAGCGTGGACGCGCTGCTGCGCGAGAACGTCCTGGTGGACCTGTACCCGATCGTGCGGGGCGCGGTCCGGGTCGGCGCGCCGTCGTATTCGATCAAGAAGCTCGAGCCGCTGTACATGGACGAGCAGTCCCGCGAGGGCGACGTCACCAACGCCGCGGCGTCGGTCGTCGCCTACGCGGACTATTGCGCCCTGCTCGACGGCGGCCGCGACGCCGAGGCGGCGGAACTGCTGCGGGGCATCGCCGACTACAACGAGTACGACTGTCTGTCCACGCTGCGGCTGCGGGACTGGCTGCTCGGACTGGCGGCCGATCGCGATGTGCATCCGCACCCCGTGCAGCAGACGGTGGCCACGGAGATCGAGCAACCGAACCCGACCGAACTCGCACTGCGCGACTACGTCGGTGACGTGCTGGCAGGCAGGCGATCCGCCGACCAGCAGGCGGCTGCGCTGATGGCGGCCGCGGTCGGCTACCACCGGCGGGAGCGGAAACCCTTCTGGTGGGCGCACTTCGCCCGGTTGACCGCACCGACCGACGAGTGGGCCGACAACGCGGACGTGTTCGTCGCCGAGTCGGCGACCGTCACCGAGGACTGGCACAAGAGCAGCCCCCGGCAGCGCAAGCTGCGCCGGCGGGTGCGGCTCGTCGGCGCCTGGGGATCCGGATCCACCACCCGGGTCGGCGGCAAGCCGTTCGCGCTGTACGACGCGGCGACCGGGATCGGCTCCTCCGACGCGGCGGCGCGCGGCACCGTCGACGTGACGGTGGTCGAGATCGACGCGGAGACCGGGCTCGACGGCAAGCGCCGCGACGTGGTGGTCGTCGAGGAACTGCAGGGCAGCGAGCCCCACGACAGCGTGCCGATGGCGCTCGCGCCGGGGCGTCCGGTCCCGACGCAGCGCATCGAGGCCGCGATCGCCGAGCAGGCCGCATCGACCGCCGCGGCTCTGCCCACGCTGCCGGGGACCGCGGCGGTGGACATCCTTCGCCGGATCCCCCCGCGCACCCGCTCGGGCGCCCCGCTACCGGTCGCCGACCCGGATCACCGGGCACCGGCGATCGTGGCCGCGCTCCTCGACCTCGACGACTCCTACCTGGCGGTACAGGGGCCGCCGGGCACCGGCAAGACACACACCGGGGCCGGCGTGGTCGCGGAGCTGGTGACCCGGCACGGCTGGCGGATCGGTGTCGTCGCGCAGTCGCATTCGGTGGTCGAGAACATGCTCGACGCGGTGGTGCGCTCCGGCGTTCCGGGCGAGCGGGTGGCGAAGAAGCCGGGCTCGGGTCTGACCGCGGATCCGCAGTGGTCCAAGCTCGACCCGTCCGGCTTTCCCGCCTTCCTCGCCGAGCACGAGGGTGACGGCTGCGTGATCGGTGGCACCGCATGGGATTTCGCGCATGCCGACCGGGTGCCACCGGGCAGCCTGGACCTGCTGGTCGTCGACGAGGCCGGTCAGTTCGCACTGGCGAACACCGTCGCGGTCGGGATCTCGGCGCGCAACCTGCTGCTGCTCGGCGATCCGCAGCAACTGCCTCAGGTCAGCCAGGGCATCCATCCCGAGCCGGTGGATACCTCGGCCCTCGGCTGGCTGGCCGACGGGGCGGGTGCACTGCCGCCGGAACTCGGCTACTTCCTCGACGTCACCTGGCGGATGCATCCGAAGGTGTGCGCGTCGGTGTCGGACCTGTCCTACGACGGAAGGCTGCATGCAAAGGAGTCGGTGACCACCGGCCGGAACCTGGCGGGTGTCGCACCGGGCGTCGGCGCGCTGCTCGTGAACCACGTCGGACGGTCGACGTCGTCCGAGGAGGAGGCCGCGGCCATCACCGCCGCGGCCGTCGCGCTGATCGGCACGCCGTGGACCGCGGCAACAGGAGAGGTGCCGCGCCCGCTCGACCAGTCCGACATTCTCGTCGTCGCGCCCTACAACGCGCAGGTGTCGCTGATCCGCACCCACCTCGCCGAGGCCGGTCTGGACGAGGTCCTGGTCGGGACGGTCGACAAGTTCCAGGGCCGGGAGGCCGCGGTGGTGTTCGTGTCGATGACCGCCTCGTCGGCGGCGGACGTGCCCCGCGGCATGGGATTCCTGCTGTCCCGGAACCGGTTGAACGTGGCCATCTCCCGCGGCAAGTGGCACGCGGTGATCGTCCGCTCCCCCGCGCTGACGGACTACCTGCCGACGACACCCGCCGGACTGACCGAGCTGGGCGCGTTCCTGCGCAGCCACCCGAACATCGACCGTGACGACGAGGCAGGACGATCGCATGCGTGACGAACCGCGCGCGCGTGGGTCGCGGGCTGAGTTCCGCACCCGTCGAGCGTCGACACCCGAACGGGCTCAGCCGAAGCACTGTCCTTCGCCGCGGTAGGTGGGCACGGTGGCGACGGTGCCGTCGGCGTCGACGAGGTGCACGTCGGTGAAGCGCTCGCACAGCTCGCCGGCCTTCGCGTGCCGGAACCAGACCCGGTCGCCGATCCGCAGCGCACTGGCCGCGAGCCCGGTCACCGGGGTCTGCACCTCTCCGGCGCCCTCGTTGCGCAGCAGCTTCAACCCGGCCGGCCACACCGGCGTCGGCACACGCGACGCGCCTGCCGGGCCGGAGGCGATGTAGCCGCCGGAGAAGAGTGTCGCGATCTTCGGGGTGGGTCTGCGGACCGCCGCCAGCGCGAAGAACATCGCCGGACGCGGCGTGAACGCGCGGTACCTGTCGAACAGGGTCGGCACGAACAGTCCCGACCCGGCGGTGACCTCGGTGACCGCGGGGTCGGCGGAGCTGATCTCGAGCGAACCGGTGCCGCCACTGTTGACGATCTCGAGCCGGCCCACGACCGCGGTGATCGCGTCCACGACCGCACCGCGGCGTGTCGCCAGTTCCGCGGCGGACGCCTTCTTCACCAGCCGCACGGCGGCGCTGGCGTCCGGCAGGCCTGCGATCTGCGCCTCGTAGAACATCACGCCCACCACCGCGAAACCGCGGTCGGCGGCGGCACGGGACAGGCGCGCGGCCTCGTCGGGGGTCCGCAGCGGCGAACGCCGCACCCCGAGGTGGACGGGCCCGATCCGCAGCGAGGCGTCCACATCCAGGCACAGCCGGGCCCGCGTGGCGCCTGCGGCCGCGATCACGTCGAGATGGTCGACGCTGTCGACCATCAACGTGATCGAGTCGCGGAGCAGTGGGTCGGAGCCGAGTTCGGCCAGCGCGGCGCGGTCCACGGTCGGGTACCCCATCAGCACGTCGCGGGCCCCGGCCCGGACCAGCCAGATCGCCTCCCGCAGCGAGTAGGACATGATGCCGCGAAATCCGCCGCTCTCCGTCAGGCCCGCGCCCAGCGCCCGCTCCAGCACGGCACGGGCACGCACGGACTTGCTCGCCACCCGGATGGGGGTTCCGGATGCGCGGCGCACCAGGTCGGCGGCGTTGGCGTCGAGTGCGGTGACATCCACCGCGGCGAACGGCGGATCGAACGGGCGGGTCGCCGCGTCGAGGCGGGCGACGGTCGCGTCAAGCGTTCCGGTGGATGCCATGGCGGGTCGATCGGTGGTCGCGGTCACGGATCCAGTCAACCACCACAGTTGGACAACTGTCCATGTTTCGGCCCGTTCGCCCGCGGCCGTCAGACCTCGACGGCCTTGCGGGTCACCATCTGCACGAGGTCGTCGAGCTCGGCGATCACGGCGTCGCCGTCGCGGTCCACCAGCCACCGCAGCACGATGCCGTCGATGACGGCGAGAGCGAACCTCGCGAGATCCGGAACGGGCTCGGTCCAGCGCGTGCCGGTGTGCGCGGCGGAGGTCTCCAGGAACTCGATCGCCTCGGCGTCCATGGTCGCGTACTGATTGGATGCGATGGCCCCGGCCAGCTCGGCCCCGGCGGCCTGCTGACGCAGCCCGTAGGCGGTGATCTCATAGGTGAGCAGCTGCCGATCGGGGGTGGCCTCGATGATGGGCCACATCGCGGACAGGCCGCTGTGCAGGAGCTCCTTCAGGCCACGCACCCCGGTCTGGGCATCCTCCGCGCGCGCCTGCCCGAATGCGTACCGCAGGGCCTGGCTCAGCTGCAGAACCAGTGCCTCCCCCATCGCCGCGACGAGCGCCTCCTTGCTCTCGAAGCAGTAGTGGACGACCCCGAGGGACACCCCCGCATCCTCGGCGACGGCGCGGATCGTGACGGAGCTGACGCCGCCTCGTTCCGCGATCCCCATCGCCGATTCCACGAGTTGTGCACGTCGTTCGTCCGCAGGAAGCCGATTCAGCATCTGACGATCCTAAAACGTCCGAAGTACTTCGCGTACGAAGGTTGACCTGGACGGATGTCCAGGTAATAGTGGTGCAATGCACTCACAGACGTGGCACAACTGGGCGCACAGCGCCGGTGCCAACCCCCGGCGGTTCGCCACCCCCAGGTCCGTGGCCGAGCTGAGTTCCGAGATCGCGCGGGCGGCCACCGAAGGACTGCACGTCAAATGCGTCGGCGCCGGACATTCCTTCACCCCGGTCGCGGTGACCGACGGTGTGATGATCAGCCTCGACAATCTGCGCGGCGTCGAGTCCGTGGTGCCGGTCGGGGAGTCCGGCGCCCTGGTGACCGTTCTCGCCGGCACGCGACTTCGTGAACTGAATCCCAGACTGTGGGATCTCGGTCTTGCGATGATCAACCTCGGCGACATCGACGCGCAGTCCGTCGCCGGTGCGATCTCCACCGGCACCCACGGCACCGGCGCCCAATTCGGCGGCATCGCGACCCAGATCCGCGCCATGCAGCTGGTGCTGGCGGACGGTGCGATCGTCGACTGCTCCGCCGAAGAGAACGCCGAACTCTTCCACGCCGCACGGCTCGGCCTCGGCGCGGTCGGCGTCATCGCGAAGCTGACGCTGCAGTGCGCCAACGCCTACATGATGCGGGCGGTCGAGGCCCCTGCCCGGTTCAGCGAGACGATGGCGAACCTCGACGAGCACGTCCACGGCACCGACCACTTCGAGTTCTACTGGTTCCCGCACACCGACCGGGTGCTGACCAAGCACAACACCCGGCTCCCGCTCGACACCCCGGCCCAGCCGGTCAGCGCGATCCGCGGCTACATCGACGACGAACTGCTCTCCAACACCCTGTTCGAAGGGGTGAACAGGGTCGCCGCCCGATTCCCCACGGCCATCCCGACGATCAACAACGTGACCGCCCGGGCCCTGAGCGCCCGCGAGTACGTCGACCGCAGCTACAAGGTGTTCGCCTCGTCGCGTCGCGTGAAGTTCCGGGAGATGGAGTACGCCGTCCCTGCCGAGGCGCTGCCCGAGACGCTGCGGGAGATCGACCGCTGGATCACGGGCTCCGACTTCACCGTCGCCTTCCCGGTCGAGGTGCGGTTCGCCGCCGCCGACGACATCTGGCTCTCCACCGCCACGGGCCGGGACACCGCGTACGTGGCCGTGCACCAGTACCACCGCCGCGACCATCGCGAGTACTTCGACGCGGTCGAGTCGATCGCGAAGGCCGTCGACGGGCGCCCGCACTGGGGCAAGATGCACTCGCGCACCGCCGAGGACCTGCGTCCCACCTACGCCCACTTCGACGAGTTCCGCTCGGCTCGCGACAAGTACGACCCGGAACGAATCTTCGACAACGCCTACCTGCAGCAGGTCCTCGGTTAGCCCGGTTCGCTGGATTAGCGTCGGGGGCATGGCCCTCAGTCGTCGCTCGCTGTTGACCGCCGGCACATTCGCCGGTGCCGCACTGCTCGCCGGTTGCGGCGGCGGCACCACCGAACCGGAGGTTCCGCCACTGCCCGGCGGCGGGACGACCGCAGGCACCACACCCGCGGACCGCGCCGTCTGGCGGGTGTCCGGCGAACCGCTGGTCACCCCCACCGGACAGGGTGGGCTCGACGGCCGGGCGGTGGCGGTCTCGGACCTGTTCGCGATCGCCGGTCAGCAGATCGGCGCCGGAAACCCGCGGTGGCTCGCACAGGCGGCGCCGCAGTCGTCGACGGCCGCGGCGGTGACGTCGCTGCTCGGCGCGGGCGCGTCCATCGCGGGGCTGACCCAGACCGACGACCTCGGCTACGGGCACTCCGGGATCAACGATCACTACGGGACACCTCCGAATCCGGCTGCCGACCAGCAGCTTCCGGGCGGATCGAGTTCGGGGGCCGCGACCGCGGTGTCTGCTGGTGACGCCGCGGTCGGGCTCGGTTCCGACACCGGTGGATCGGTCCGCATTCCGGCGGCCTGGCAGGGATTGTTCGCGTTCACGCCGACCCGTGGCGTCGTCCCGACCGGCGGGATGCTGCCACTGAGCCCGACACTCGACACCGTCGGATGGCTGGCCGGCGACGTCGCGACCCTCGCCTCGGCGGTCACGGCGTCCGTTCCTGCGGGGGCCGACCGGCCACTCGAGCGGGCGGTCACCTCGCCCGGCGTCAACGCGATCGCCTCCGCGGACGTGCTCGCGGCGATGACCACCGCGCTCGCCGGCTGGAAGGGCGGCGGCCTGCCGGCCCTGACCGAACAGGATCTCGACATCGGCGCACTGCCGGACTGGTACGACGCGGTCACCACCGTGATCGGCTACGAGGCGTGGAAGCAGTTCGGGGCCTTCGTCACCGAGGCGCCGTCCGCACTGAGCGGTGAGCCGCGGGACAACTTCACCGCCGCCGGGACGATCACCGAGTCGGCATACACTCGCGCCCGCGCGACCCTCGACGAGGCCGCGGTCGCGGTCACCGCCTACCTCGCCGACCGCGTCCTGGTTCTGCCGACCACCGCCACGACCGCGCCGGCGCGGACCGGCGGCACCGCGTCGGACGCCTACCGCAACGCGATGCGCTCGACCGGGATGCTCACCGCGATCGCGACCGTGGCGGGCCTACCGACCGCCACCCTGCCGGTGAAATCCACGGCGCCCGCACCCGTCGGCCTGTGCCTGGTCGCACCCGCCGGACGCGACCGGGACCTGCTGGACGTGGCCCGCCGGCTGCAGGGGTCCGGGCTCATCCGTTGAGCAACTCCGCCTTCCGCTCGGCGGTCGCGAAGGACGCCGCGATCGAGTTGCGCGCCAACTGCTCCCGCTCCTCGTCCGTCAGGCCCACCTCGGCGTGCAACCGGGTGAGATTGTCGTCCACGTAGCCGCCGAAGTAGGCGGGGTCGTCGGAGTTGACGGTGACGTGCAGGCCGCGCGCGAGCATGGCGCGGATCGGGTGGTCGGCGAGCCGGTCGATCACCCGCAGCCGCACATTCGACAGCGGGCACAGGGTCAGCGGAACCCGTTCGCGGACAAGACGCTCCACGAGATCGTCGTCCTCCAGGCAGCGGATGCCGTGGTCGATGCGTTCGACGCCGAGCAGGTCGAGCGCCTGCCGGATGTAGTCGGGCGGCCCCTCCTCCCCCGCGTGCGCGACGACGTGCAACCCGGCCGCGCGGGCCCTTGCGAACACGTCGGTGAACAGGGAGGGCGGATACCCGACCTCCGCGGAATCCAGCCCGACACCGAGCAGCGGCGCGCCACTGGCGAGCAGGTCGGTGAGCAGGGCGTCGGCCTCCGGAACGGGCCGGTCTCTGAGGATTCCCGCGATGAGCCCACTGCTGACCCCGAACTCCGCTTCGCTGCCGGCCATCGCCTCCCCCAGCCCGTCGAGCACGTCGCGCAGCGGGACGCCGCGGCCGGTGTGCGCCTGTGGGTTGAAGAAGATCTCCGCGTGCCGCACCCCCGCGGCGGCGGCCCGCGCAAAGTAGGCGCGGGCCAGGTCGGCGAAGTCCTGCGCTGTCCTCAGTACCGCCATGTTCGCGAAGTAGAGGTCGAGGAACGACTGTAGGTCGGTGAACTCGTACCGGGACCGCAGGTCGTCGAGATCGGCGTAGGGCAACTCGACCCGATTACGCTGCGCCAGTTCGAAGATCAGTTCGGGTTCGAGCGAACCCTCGATGTGCATGTGCAGTTCGGCCAGCGGGGTGGTCATCGCGGTGCCTCCGTCGTGTCGGGATGCTCGGGCCGTGCCAGGGTCTCGGGTTACTCGGGTTGCGCGGGGGGCGGAGTCCACGACGGCTCCGCGGGGAGGTAGGTGCGCAGCATCAGCACGAACTCGCCGTCGGGTGCCGGCAGCCAGTTCGCGGTCCCGGACGGCGGCGGCGACGCCGACACCCACACGTCGAGGGACCCGTCGGCGCCGCGGACCAGACCGGGTGTGCGGTCACCGATCGCGTACCGGCCCATGTCGTTCGGCACCACGAACATGTCCGGCCCGTACAGGGTGATCGACCAGAACCCGCGCGGGTCCACCGGAGGCAGGTCGGCGGCGGCGAAATGCAGCCGGTAACCGGTGTGCCCGCGGAGCGGCTGTCCGTCGGCGCTCGTCCGCGTGACGTGGTAGATCGACTCCTCCGGCACGTTGGCGCCGAGGCCGATCCTGGCGACGACCGCCCGGTGCAGGTAGTCGGTGCCGTAACGGCCCGCGTCGGCGAGGGTGCTCCACGCACCCGCACTCGTGTCGGCGCCGACGGCGAGGGCCGCGTCGATGCGTTGCCCGCCGAGCACGACGCCGGTCGCGAGCGCGGCGACGTCCTCCGGGTCACCGGCGCTCGGGGTGGATCCGGGTTCCACACCGAGCGTCGAGATACCCTCCAGTAGTGGGGCGTCCGCGGCGGGCGGCGGATTCGCAGCGAGGATCGCGGCGAGTTCGTCGAAGAAGGCGGCTCCCGAGCCTGCCATCGCTTGCGGCGCCGGGTTGTTGCCGCAGTCCGTCGGAGGTAGCGAAGGTGGGGCGGTGGCGGGTGCGGGTCCGGCCACCCGCATCACGTACCGCTTCTGTGAGTCCTGAGCCGCGGGCAGGTCCGATTCCGACTCGACCAGCGTGCGTCCGATCATCCAGGCGTCCCAGGTGGGCGACTCGATCACGCGCGCCGCATCGGGGGCGGTACCGGACCAGCCCGGCGGGACGATCAGGTGGGCACCGGGCGCCGAACCTGTCTCACGCGTCCCGACATTGGCGAAGACGTTGCTGTAGATGTCGAGGAACTGGAACCCGAAGTACCGTTCGCCCATCTCCGGGTGGCTCAGCAGCACCGGTCCGGCGCGCAGATCCAGCCAGGCGATCGAGTAGAGGGTGTCGACGTTCGGGGCGACGACGGTCCGGGAGTCGGGGCCGGACATCCGGGACTGGTTGTGGAGCTGGTTGACCGGCAGCAGACAGGTCATGTTCGCCCGCGTGCGGGCCAGCGCGACCGGCGCGTACCCGTAGACGAAACCGTCGGCGGCGGTCTCGGCACGCTCGTGGGCCTCCTGGTCGACCGGGTCCGCGGCCCCGCATCCGACGACCAAGGCGCCGAGCAACCCCACGGACAGCGTCGCCGCCACCCGACCGGCCGCCCGGCGCCGCACGCCCTACCGTCCCTTCCAGACCGGGGCGCGCTTCTCCGCGAACGCCTTCGAGCCCTCGATCGCGTCCTCGGAGACGAACACGGGTGCGATCAGCTCGAGCTGCCTGGCGAACGCCTCCGAGTCCGACCAGTCCCCGGACCTCACGACGACCTCCTTGGTCACCGCGACCGCCAGCGGTCCGTTGGCGGTGATCCGCTCGGCCAGCTCGAGAGCACCCTCGAGGGCTTTGCCTGGCTCGACGAGCCGGTTCACGAACCCGTAGTTGTGGGCCTCCTCCGCGGTGAACGAGTCGCCGGTCAGTGCCAGCTCCAGCGCCTTCTGGTACGGAATCCGTTTCTGCAACCGCAGCAGCCCGCCACCGGCGGCGACCAGGCCGCGCTTGACCTCCGGGATACCGAACTTCGCGTCACGGGACGCCACGACCAGGTCGGTGGCGAGCACCAGTTCGGTGCCGCCCGCGAGCGCGAAGCCCTCCACGGCGGCGATGATCGGCTTCCGCGGCGGCGCCTCGGTGAAGCCGAGCCCCTTGCCCGGGACGACGACGTTCTCGCCGGCGACGAAGGCCTTGAGATCCATGCCCGCGCAGAAGTTGCCGCCGGCACCGGTGACGACCGCGAGCGAGAGATCGTCGTCGGCGTCGAGCTCGTCGACCGCCGCGGCGAGCGCGTTGCTCACCGCGGCGTTGATCGCGTTGCGCGCCTCCGGACGATTGATCGTGATGACCATGATGCGGCCGTTGCGTTCGATCAGGACTTCGTTCGACATGGCACCCACTCTAAGCGCCGCACAGTGGCGTGGGTCACGTCGGAGCATCCGCTCGTCAGCGGCCGACGTAATGCGCCTTCCCCGGTCCCACGTCCAGGAAGCTGCGCACCGCGGTCTGCAGGTCGGCCGTGCCGAACAGTGCGCCCGACACCTCCGGCGTGATCGAATCTGCGTGCGCGACACCACCGGAACGCCATGCCTCGATGATCTTCTTCGTCGCCGCGTGCGCCCGGGTGGGACCGTCCGCCAGTCGCGCGGCCAGTGCCCGCGCCGCCGCCTCGACGTCGTCGCGCACCGCGTTGACCACACCCCAGGAGAGCATGGTCTCGGCGTCGTACAGGTCGCCCGTCATGACGAACTCCCTGGCCCGGCCCGATCCCGCGCGCTCGGCGAGCCGCTGCGGACCGCCCATCGACGGGGTCAGCCCGACCACCGTCTCAACGAGCCCGAACTTCGCCTTCGGCGCGGCGACGATGATGTCGCAGGCCAGGGCGATCTCGAACGCCGCGGTCAGCGTCAGCCCGTGGGCGGCGTACACGACGGGACAGGGCAGCGCCTCGATCTGGTGGATCACTTCGGCGAACAGCGTCCGCCACAGGACGGCGCCCTCGTCCTCGGTGAGCCCGTCGAACACGTGCACGTCCACACCGCCGGAGTTCACCTTGCCCTCCGCCCGCAGCAGCACCGCCCGCGGCGGGGTGGCGGCGAGCGCGTCCAGGTCCGCGGTGAGCGAGTCGAACATGGCCCGGTCGAACAGGTTCAGACCACCGTCGTCGAAGGTGAGGACTGCGACCTCCGCGCCGCCCTCGGTGTGGATGCGCTCGAGCCGGGTGGGCTTGTCGGGATCAGTCATGCGGTCAGCCTGCCATAGGCTCGCGACTCTCCGCGGCAGCCACGACGTCCGGCTGTCCACCTCCTCGCATCGGCCGTGAGAAGCACAGCGACGCAACGAAACCGACCAGCAGGACCGCGGCAGGCAGCAGCACGGACTGACTCATCGCCGAGCTGAATCCGTCCCTGATGAACTCCGGCATCGCGGTGGCCATGCCCTCGTGCGCGGTCCCCCCGGAGGGCACGCCGTTGGCGGCGAGACGGGAGGTGATCAGGGCTCCGATGCCCGCACTGCCGAGCACCGCGCCGACCTGCCGTGTGGTGTTGTAGACCCCGGACCCCGCCCCGGCCTGATGCTGCGGCAGGTTGCGGGTGGCGGTCGCGGCGAGCGGCGACCAGATGAACGCGTTGGCGACACCCATGAGCGCGATCGGCAGCAGCAGTTCCCAGATCGCGGTGTCGGGCTTCATCACCACGGACAGCCAGGTCAGCGAGATCGCGAGCATCAGGAATCCGGGTGCGGCGATGTAACGCGGGTGCACACGGTCGACCAGCTTGCCGACACCCGGCGCGAGTGCGCCGGCGAGCACCGCCATCGGCACCATCAGCAGCGCCGAACCCGTCGGCGAGAGTCCGCGTACGCCCTGTGCGTAGAACATCAGCGGCAGCACCATTGCGGTGATCGCGAAACCCATCGACGTGATCGCGATGTTGGCGAGCGAGTAGTTGCGGTCCCGGAACAGTTCGAGGGGAAGCAGGGGCTCGCCCTTGGTGCGGGACTGGTTCCAGACGAACACCCCGAGCAACACGATTCCGGCCGCGATCATCAGCCAGATCCGCGCCGACCAGTTGTAGGTGTTGCCCTCCTGCAGACCGAACACCAGGAAGAACATGCCCGCGGCACTGAGGATCACGCCGGGGATGTCGAACTTGTGCTGGTGCGTCTCGAGATCCGGGACGTACCGCATCGCGGCGAGGAAGGCGACGACGCCGACCGGCACGTTGACGAAGAAGATCCACTGCCAGCCGAGGCCGTCGACCAGCACACCGCCGGCCAGCGGACCGACCAGCGTGGCGACACCGGCGGTGGCCCCCCACAGACCCATCGCGGTACCGCGCTTGTCCGGCGGGAAGGTCCGGGTGATGACGGCCATCGTCTGCGGCGTCATCAGGGCCGCACCGAAGCCCTGGAAGACGCGCGCCACGATCAGCATCTCGATGCTGCCGGCCAGACCGCACCACAGCGATGCGGCGGTGAACAGGGTGAGCCCGAGCAGGTACAGCCGCTTGGGCCCGAAACGGTCCCCGAGGCGACCGGTGATCAGCAACGGCACCGCGTAGGCGAGCAGGTACGCACTGGTCACCCAGACGACGCTGTTGATGTCGGCACCGAGGTGGTCCATGATCGCCGGATTGGCGACCGCGACGATCGTGGAGTCGACGAGGATCATGAAGAAGCCCAGACACAGCGCCCACAGCGCCGGCCACGGCCTGGCCTCGGCCTGCTGGTTGGTTGCGGTCACGTTCTTTCCCCTGCCTGTTGCGCGAGTTGTGTCTTGATGATGTCGGGTGTGACCCATGGAAGTTCGCCGCTCTCGAGTTCGTCGACCGTGCGGCGCAGCCAGTCGATCTCGGCCCGGGTCACGGTGTGCAAGTAGTCGAGCTCGACCCAGAACGCCCGCGGCTTTGCCCGCCCGACGAGGACGGCGCGGTCGGCGTCGAGCCGATCGAGTTCCTGTTCGAGCAACCGGATGCGGCCGGTCAGCAGCCGGGCCACGGTGTCCGCGTCGAGGTTGTGCGCCTCGGCGAGCGCGAGCGGGAACCGCGGGTACTCGCGCACCGACTTCTCGAGCATCTCGGCGACCTGATCCTTCATCGCCGCCCGACCCGCATCGGTGATCGCGTAGGTGGTGCGTTCGGGCCGGTTGCCGTCACGTTCGGTTCCGACCGCGGTCACCAGGCGGTCGCGGTCCAGCCGCGCCACCGCGTGATAGAGCGAGCCCGGCCGCAGTTTCACGATGCGGTCGCCGCGTCTTTGCAGCAGCACCTGATACATCTCGTAGGGATGCATGTCCCGCTCGTTGAGCAGGGCCAGCACGGTGATCGCAAGCGGCGTCACGCTCAACTGCCGTCGCCTCCTCCACCCGAATAGTCCACACGGAATATACGGCGTGGACCATTGTGCGACAAGACCCGCACCCCCGGCGCCCGATAGCGTCGTGGGGTGGACTCGCACCAACTCGACATCGTCTCCCTCGCCTGGTCGCGGGAACTCGGCCTGCCGCACGACGCCCTCCGCCACGCCGGCACCCGCACAGTAGGCCCGGCCACCGACACTGTCCGGTTCGTCCGGCTCGGCACTGCCAGCGCGCTTGTCGGCCCGGACTGGCTGCTCGACCGTGCCGCCGACATCGACGACGAGGCCCTCTCGACCCGATCGACGCTGATGGAGTTGACCAAGGACCGCGGCGGCCGCTGCGTGGGGCCCCGGCTGCTCGCGTACGCCTCCGAGGTGAGCGACGAGATCGAAATCGAGAATCCGCTCATCTCGCACGTACTGCCCCATGTGCTGAGGTTGCAGTCGCTGTGCCCACCCGACGACGTCGAGGAGGCAGACCTGACACGCCGCCGCAACTGGTTCACGCTCCTCGACGAGGACGAGACCCCGCTCTCCGGAGCGGGATACGCGGAATGGCAGGGCATCGTCGCCCGGGTCGGGGTGTTGACGGTTCCCGGCGCCAGACTCCGCGGACACGGTGCGACGGTCGGCCGCCTGTGCACCAACGACGCGATGGACGAGGGCATGATCCCGCAATGGAGCAGCCATCCCGGGAACACCGCGTCCCGCAGGCTCGCCGCGCGGCTCGGCTACGAGGAACTCGGCAGCGTCACCGAGGTCGCGCTGCGCGCATGACCCCGCCACCGGGGCACTCCGCGTTACCGTTGGCTCCGTGACCGAAGAGAACAGCTCGAGCGGCCGCTACGTCGAGGCGGGCCGCGAATTCGTCCGCGACACCAGGTACATAGAGACCCGGATCACCGCAGACGGTCGTGACGGCTACCCGGTCGAGCCGGACCGCTACCGGCTGGTCGTGGCGCGAGCGTGCCCGTGGGCGAACCGGGCGATCATCGTCCGCCGCCTGCTCGGCCTCGAGGGCGTGCTGTCGATGGGCATGTGCGGACCCACCCACGACGAGCGCAGCTGGACCTTCGACCTCGACCCCGGCGGCGTCGACCCGGTGCTGAAGATCCCCCGCCTGCAGGACGCCTACCTCGCCCGCGACCCGCAGTACCCGCGCGGGATCACCGTCCCCGCGATCGTGGACGTCCCGACCGGACAGGTCGTCACGAACAACTACCCGCAGATCACCCTCGACCTGTCCACCGAATGGACGGCGTACCACCGCGACGGTGCCCCCGACCTGTACCCGGAGCCACTCCGCGACGAGATCGACGAGATCGCGGACCTGGTGTTCCGGGACGTCAACAACGGCGTGTACCGGTGCGGCTTCGCCGGATCACAGGAGGCGTACGACCGCGCCTACGACCGGCTGTTCGCGCGCCTGGACTGGTTGAGCGAACGCCTCGCCACCTGCCGGTTCCTGGTCGGCGACACCATCACCGAGGCGGACGTGCGACTGTTCACCACACTGGCCCGTTTCGACGCCGTGTACCACGGGCACTTCAAGTGCAACCGCAACAAGCTCGACGAGATGGACGTGCTGTGGGCATATGCACGAGACCTGTTCCAGACACCCGGATTCGGTGACACCGTCGACTTCACCCAGATCAAGCAGCACTACTACATCGTGCACACCGACATAAATCCGACGCAGATCGTCCCGAAGGGCCCGGACCTGTCGGGTTGGCTCACCCCGCACGGCCGGGAGGCCTTGGGCGGCAGGCCGTTCGGCGACGGCACTCCACCGCCGCCGCCGCAGCCGGCCGAGGTGGTTCCCGAGGGCCACTCGGCCTGATCCCCGGCCTGCGCTCGCGCTCCCACCCGACGCACCGAGTGTTCACCCGGTGTCCCATTTCCGGTACGGCGGTCTCGTAATTCCGTGTCATCTCGACGGGTTTGCATACGGGCGTTCTCGAAAACACCCCGCGTGACCGCGTGAAAGGGACACCATGCGCCGCCACACCCCGACCATCCTGGGCATCCTGGGCGCCGGCGCCCTCGTTGTCGCACTGACCGGCTGTTCGTCGGACTCTGCGGACACCGAGGCGTCCGACGGCACCATCACCATCGCCACCACCCCGCTCGTCGACGATCCGACCCAGGCGAACCCCGTCGAGGCCCTCGCCGACCTGCTCGAGACGGAGACCGGTCGTCCGGTCGACATCCTCGACGTGCCCGACTATCTGAGCGTCGTCGAGGCGATCCGCTCCGACCACGTCGACTTCGGCATCATGAGCGGATTCCCCTCCGCGCTCGCCGTGAACACCGGCGAAGTCGACGCGCTGATGGCGTGGAAGGGCAGCGACGACCCCGTGTCGACGTGCGTGGTGCTCGAAGGCTCCCCCGTCCGGTCCCTCACCGACCTGAGGGGCAAGACCGTCGCCTTCGCCGACCAGGCCTCGAGCTCCGGCTACTTCATGCCGGTCCACATGCTGCACGAGGCCGGCCTCGAGCAGGGCAGCGACTACAAGGCGATCTTCGCCGGTGGCCACGAGGGCGGCTTCGCCGCGCTCCGTCAGGGACAGGTCGACGCGGCGTGCACGGCGATCATGCTGACCGAACTCGGCGCGCCGATGTTCCCCTTCGCCGACGGCGAGTGGCGCGGGGTCGGCGAGAGCCTGTCGATGCCGATCATGGGGGCGGTCCTCGCCCGGCAATCCCTCGACGACGAGACACGGACCCTGCTGCAGGACGCGCTGCCGAAGGTGTTCTCCGAGCAGAACAAAGCCGCCCTCGGCGCCCTGGGCAAGGGCTTCATCGGGCTCGAGACCGTGCAGGATCCGAACGCCGCCGACTTCCAGTCCTTCGTCGACATCGCTGCGGTGGCCGGCGTCGAACTGTCGGACCTGCAGTGACCACCGCCGCGACCGTCCCGGCGATCCGGCCCGCGCCGAACCTCGGCTCGCCGGTCGTCACCGTGCGCGGCCTGCGCGTCGCCTACGGCGACCAGGTCGTGCTCGACGGCGTCGACCTCGACCTGCGTCCCGGTGAGACCGTCGCACTGCTGGGCGCGTCCGGCTCGGGTAAGTCGACACTGATGAAGAGCCTCACCGGATTCGCGCCCGCCGCGGCGGGCCGGGTGCACGTCGCCGGCCACGATGTCACCGACCTGCGGCGCCGGGAACCACGGCGTCTGCGCGCCGACGTCGGCCAGGTCTTCCAGCAGTTCAACCTGATCCCCCGGCTCAGCGTACTCACCAATGTCCTCACCGGGGCGCTGCACAACGCCGGCCCGATCAACCTCGTCGGCGGATTCGGCAGCGAGCACCGCACACTCGCGATGCACTACCTCGACCGGGTCGGCATCGCCCACAAGGCGAAGGACCCGGCCCGGTCACTCAGCGGCGGCCAGCAGCAGCGGGTCGCGATCGCCCGCGCCCTCATGCAACAGCCGCGCGTCATCCTCGCGGACGAACCCGTCGCCTCGCTCGACCCGAGACTGGCGGACTCGGTGCTCGAACTGCTGCGCGGCATCGCCGCCGAGTACCGCATCCCGGTCCTGGTGAGCCTGCACGTACTGCCCCTCGCGCTCGCCCACAGCGACCGGATCGTCGGTCTCCGGCAGGGCCGGCTGATCGTCTCGGCGCCCACATCCGAACTCGACGCCGAGCAACTGCTCCCGCTCTACCGACACGAGGAGCACGGTGGTGACGACGATTTCGCCTGAACCGACCCACACCGACCGGACCAAGTCGTCCACCACACCGGCACTGGATCCGGCCGAACGCCGGCGACTCGAGCAAGCGTTCTCGATTCCGCGGACGCGGTTCCTCGTCGGCATCCCGCTCGCCCTGCTCGTGCTGTTCTGGTCGTTCCAGGGCGCCGAGTTCGACTTCGCCGGCCTTGCCGACGGCACCGTCAACATGGGCGAATTCCTCTCGCGGCTCTTCCCGCCCGACTTCTCGAAGTTCGGCACCATCGTGGAACTGCTGATCGAGACGCTCCAGATGGCGATCGTCGGCACCGTGCTCGGCGGTGTGCTGTCGCTGCTCGTCGCGTTCGCGGCCTCGTCCAACATCGCGCCGACGTGGCTGTACTACCCGGCGCGCTGGGTCATGAACGTCATCCGCTCGGTCCCGGATCTGGTCTTCGCGCTCATGTTCGTCTCGGCCGTGGGACTGGGACCGTTCGCGGGCATCCTCGCCATGACGCTCGGCTCGATCGGTTCGATCGGAAAGATCTACGCCGAAGCCATGGAATCCGTCGACCGCGGACCTGTCGTCGCCGTGCAGGCCGTCGGCGCGTCCAAGCGTCAGGTCATCACCTACGGCATCCTGCCCCAGGCCGCGCCGATGCTCGTCTCCTACACACTGCTGCTGTTCGAGGGCAACGTGCGGGGCGCGACGATCCTCGGTCTGGTCGGAGCGGGCGGCATCGGACTCGAACTCACCACCGCGATGAAGATGTACGACTACGGACATCTCAGCGCCATCATCATCTGCATCATCGTGCTCGTCACGGTGATCGATCAGGGCAGCGCCCTCATCCGAAGGAGAATCACGTGACAACCGCACTCGACATCACCCCCACCGCGCCGGCGAATCTCCGTGACCTGGGCGGAATCCCGATCGCAGGCGGTGTCCTGCGCACAGGTCTCGCGATCCGCGCCGACGACCTGTCGACCATCACCGAGGACGACGCGCGAGGACTGCTGGAACGTGGCCTGGTGAGCGTGATCGACCTGCGTTCGGGCGACGAGGTCGCGCTCACCGGCCGCGGACCGCTGTCCGGACATCCGGTGTCGTACCACCACCTGCCGCTGATGCGCGACATCCGAACGGCGGGAACCGCGGACGAACCGTTCCCGACCTCGCGGGCACAGTTCGGCGAGATGTACGCGACCATGCTGGAAACGGCTGCGCCGCAACTGGTGAGCGCCCTCGGGATCATCGCGGTGGCCCCCGGCACCACGGCATTCCACTGCGCGGCGGGAGCCGACCGCACCGGAGTCCTCGCTGCCGCACTGCTTCTCGCACTCGGCGCCGAGGACGACGCCATCGTCTCCGACTACCGCCGCACCGGAGTCAACATGACGGCGATCAACACCCGCCTTGCCCCCGTCATGGGTGTGTTGCTGGCGCGAATGGGTTTCGACACCGCCCCGGCGGTACCCGCCGAGGACTCGATCGAGGTGTGGGACACCGCAATGCGCACCATGCTCGCCCGGCTGCGTGATCGGCACGGCGACGCACTCGCTCCCCTGCGTACGGCCGGACTGAGCGACGAGACCGTCCATCGTCTGCGTCGGCGCGCGCTCGACGCATGACGGTCACCGAACCGCGGGCGGCCGGCGTGCAGGCACCGGCCGCCCGCGGACCGGGACGGCCGCGCAAGGGCGACATCGACGGTCGTATCCTCGGCGCCACACTGGCACTCATCGACGAGAACGAGACACCGACCGTGGCGCGCGTCGCCGAACGCAGCGGGGTGAGCCGCGCCGCGCTGTACCGGCGATGGCCGTCGATCACCGCGCTCGTCGCCGCCGCGATCGACACCGGACGCGAACAGCCCGAACCGATCGCGACCGACGGCGACCTCCGAGAGGCCGTTCTCGGCTCCTTCGACAGCGCGCACACGGACGGATATCCGGAGGAACGGTTCCGGCGCCGGATCCGGCTGTCGATGGAGAACCCGGAGTTGCAGAAGGCCTACTGGCACAGCCACGTGTCGCGCCGCCGCGTGCCGCTCGAGGATGCCCTGCGCGCCGGGATCAACCGCGGGATCCTTCGCGAGGACCTGGATGCCGAGGCCTGCTTCGACCTGCTCGCCGGGGTGTTCTACTACCAGTTCGTCGTTCGCGGGGACGCACTCGACGACGGGGCGACCCGGGCGCGGTGCCGCGCCGCGCTCGAGGTCGCGTGGCGCGGCATGCTCGCCGATCCGGTCGGGTGATCGCGGCTACTCCCCGGCGTACGTCCCGAAGCTCCAGAACACTCCTTCGGGGTCGCGGCAGGTGAATCCCCTGGAGCCGTAGTCCTCGTCGGTCAGGCCCTTGACGACGGTGGCGCCGGCGGCGACGGCGCGGTCGTGCAGTGCGTCGGGTTGGTCGGTGACGAGGTAGACGGAGCCGACTCCCGTGGGCAGGTCGGCGAGCACCGAGTCGTCACGGCTGCTGCCGAGCATGATCCCACCACCGGCAGGCCAATCCAGTTGCGCGTGGTCGACGCGGTCTCCCTCGCCGTAGACGGCCCTCTCGACGAAACCGAAGGCGTCGACCAGGAAGGAGATCGCGGCACGCGCGTTCGCGTAGGTGAGGGTCGGCCAGACGTGCGTTGTGGTCATCGTGGTGTCCGCTTCTGTGGTCATGCCCTCGACGGTGCCTCACCGGCGGGGCATTCGTCTTGGACGAGTGGGAACAGTTCCTCGGCCCGCCAGCGGGACGGCGGCACTCCGGCGAGGGAGCGCCACTCACGGGCCAGATGGGCCTGATCGTAGAAGCCGCACCGGGCCGCGACGTCGGCCAGCGAGAGGCCGGGGAGCCGACGCTGGAGGCGCTTCGATCGGTCGAAGCGTGCCACCCGCATCGCGTCCTTCGGCCCGATCCCGAACTCGGCGGTGAACCGGGTGACCAGATGCCTTCTGCTCCAGCCGATGTCGCGGGCGACGTCGGCCACCCGGCGAGCAGTCGTCCCGGTGAGCAGGTGCCATGCGCGGGCGAGGTTGTCGTCGACGCCGGAGTCACCACATCGGCGCAGCAACACGTCGTCGAGGATCGCGAACCGTGCGGGCCACTCCGACTCGGCTGCGATCCGGTCGGCGAGTTCGGTTGCGTCCGAACCGAGCACGTCGTCGAGGTCGACGATCCACGCGCCGAGCGCGGCGGCGGGCACACCGAGAAGTGCGCGCGACCCGGCCGGGGTCAGCGCCAGTTGGACACCGTGCTGATTCCCGTCGTGTTCGATGGCGACGGCGGTCGTGGCCAGCCCGCTCGCCAGCGCATCCCACGCGCCCGCCGGCTGCGCCGGATGCGAGGTGGCGGCGATCGTCACCGGGGCGTCCAGGGACAGGACCACCGTCAGCTCCGGCGCCGGGGTTCCCAGATGGACGCCGGCCTCGAATCCGGACAGCCGGTAGCCCTCGTACGGCCCGAGGTACGGCCGCAGCGGCGCGGCGGGCGCTGCCCGCATCCCCTGGGAGACACCGGTCACCCCTCCGAGGCTATCGCCTGTGAGTCCTTTCGGCCCCGATGCGACCGAAAGGACTCACAGGCGGCGCAGCCGCCCGGTCCGGAACAATCCCGACGAGCCGGACGTTGGGACTGTGTTCGGCCGCCGAGCGCGCGGGTCCGAGCAGGAGGATGGACCGATGAACGTCACCGGACGGGTGGAGCAGGCGATTGCGTCGCTGCTCGACAACGGCGCGCGACTGCAGGGACCGGCCGTCGAGGCACACGTGTCCCGGCTGCGCCGTGCGCACCCCGGGGAGACCCCGCAGCAGATCGTCGACCGGCTCGAGCGAACGTTCCTCGCCGTGGTGACCGGCAGCGGCGGCGCGGTCGGTGCGGCGGCCGCGGTGCCCGGCATCGGGACCGCAGGCTCGATCGCCGCGGTCGGTGCGGAGACGGCGTTCTTCCTCGAGGCGAGCGCCCTGTTCACCCTCGCGGTCGCCTCCGTGCACGGCATCCCGGTCACCGACCACGAACGCCGCAAGGCGCTCGTCCTGTCCGTCGCACTGGGCAGCGCGGGGATGGAGATCGTCGAGAAGGCGGTCGGCGCGACCACCAAGAACTGGGGCTCGCTGCTGTCCGGCAAGCTGCCCGCGCAGACGATGACCGGCATGAACCAGACGCTGCTGCGCACGTTCGTCACCAAGTACGCGGCCAAGCGCAGCGCCCTGATCCTCGGCAAGCTGGTGCCTGCCGGAATCGGCGCGGCCATCGGCAGCGCCGGTAACCGCGCGATCGGCAAGGGAGTCGTCACCAACGCCCGCGACGCGTTCGGACCGGCGCCGGCCCAGTGGTCCATCACCGTGGAGCATTACCCCCAGGAGGTATAGTCGGGGCATGTCCCGGACGATCACGACGCGCACCGGACCGCTCCGCGCGGTCCTGCTGCTCGCCGTGATCCTGGGCGTCCTGGCGATGCACCACGTGGCGACGGCAGCCGCCACGGCGGCGCCACCCGCCGTCGAACACGTCGCGGTCGCCTCCGATCAGGTCCCCGCCGGCCCCACCGCGGACATGCCCGACCACGGCGACTCCGGGGGCCATTCCGGCGAACAGCACATGCTCGCCGCCTGCCTGGCGGTCCTGACCGCCGGCGTCGCCCTGCTGCTCGTGCTGATGTTGTTCGGCGTGGTCACCGATTCCGGTGCCCGCCGGGACCGACGACGTGCCGTCCCGGTCCGGTTCGGTCGCGGCCCACCGTTCGCCCGACCGACCTCCGAGCGACTCGCTGCCCTCTGCCTCCTCCGGGTGTGACAGGGCCACTGCGCCGTGCGCGCAGTCGGCCATGTCAGCACCTCAGGAAAGAGCAAGGCAGAGAAATGAACACACGTACCACCGCCGTCGGCTTCGTCGCCGCCCTGGCCACCGCCGCCGTCCTCGTCGCGGGCTGTACCAACGACAACGACACCGACGGCCACTCGATGGGCTCGATGGGCTCGATGATGTCTTCGGCGCCGATGGCCGGCGAGACCTCGTCCGACCACAACACGGCCGACGTGATGTGGACGCAGATGATGATTCCGCACCACCAGCAGGCAGTGGAGATGGCGGCTCTCGCCGAGGGCCGCACCGAGAACGCACAACTACTGGCGTTGGCCGCGCAGATCGAGGCCGCGCAGGCTCCCGAGATCGAGCAGATGACGGGCTGGCTCACCGGGTGGGGCGTGCCGACCATGATGGGCTCGGACACGGACCACTCCATGCCCGGCAACACGGGCGGGATGATGCCCGACGGGATGATGCACGACGGCATGGGCGGAATGATGACCGCCGAACAGATGAGCAGGCTGGAGAACTCCACCGGAGCCGAGTTCGACCGGGCGTGGCTGGAGATGATGATCGCCCATCACCAGGGCGCGATCGACTCGTCCGCGCAGATCCGGGCCGACGGGCAGAGTGAACAGGTCCGGGACCTGGCCGGGAAGATCATCGCCGGTCAGCAGACCGAGATCGACCAGATGAAGTCGATGCTCGGCCAGTAGTCGCCGATCACCGGCCGGGGGTGCGACCCCACGCCAGCGCCCGCAGGCGGACCCAGTCCAGGGTCCTCTTCGGCGGTCGCACCCCCGGCCGGTCCCGCGGCACCCGCACCCGCAGCGCGCCGGGCGCGACGGTGCACCGGACCGGTGTGCGCACCGTGAGCGATTCCCCGTCCACCCCGACGGGGATCTCGTCGGTGTCGGCGTCGAGCACCACCTCACAGACCGCGTGCTGCGTCATTCCCCGCTCGTGCACCCTGCCCAGGAGGCCGACGGCCTGTCGGGCGCTGGACACCGACACCGTCACCACCCCGAGAACGCCCCCGTCCAGTCCGGTGCGGCGACCGAGCCCGGCCAGGTCGTTCGTGCGGTAGGTGCCGTTGCTGACCAGCACCGCCTGGGGTCCGTCGATGGTGGCGTTGCCCACGTGCACCACCAGCCGCGGCCCTCCGCCCTCGCCGAGCAACTCCGGCAGCATCCGAAGAACCGTGCCCGTCTTGTCGTCGCGGTACGCGGGGCTGCGCACCACTTCCGCGTAGACGCCGAACGAGGCGTTGTTGACGAACGCCCGGTCACCGATCCGGCCGATGTCGATGCGCAGCTCCACCCCGTCCCGGAGTGCACCGAGGCAGGCGACCGGATCGTCGCGGTCCAACCCGAGGTCGAGGGCGAAATGATTGCGGGTTCCGGCGCTGATCACCAGGAACGGCAGGTCGTGTTCGGCGGCGACGGCGGCGACGAGGGCCTGGGTCCCGTCCCCGCCCGCCACCCCGAGGAGATCCGCACCCCGCGCCACCGCCTGCCGTGCGAGATCTGCGACGTCGACGATCTCTGGACCGTCGAGGAGAGCCACCTCGGCGCCGAGTTCCTCGGCCCGGCGCACGAGGTCGTGCTCGACGACGGTGCCGCCACCGGAGTGCGGGTTCATCACTAGGAACGGCCGCAGCGGCGGCGGCGCGGGGGTTTCCGGGACGGGCGGTCGAGACTGCCCGTCCTCGAGCGCGGCGCGCGCACAGGCGCCGGCCAGAAGCGCCAGGGCGACGACGACCAGCACGACCCACAACATCCGCTGCGTGGCGAACAACACCAGTACCGCGATCGGCGTGAGCAGCGCGACGGCCAACGCGATCCACCGCGCCGCACCGCGGCCGGTGAGGAACCAGTACCCCGTCGCCAGCATCACCGCGAGCGCCCCGACGGCGGTCGCCAGCAGCGTGAGTGTCCCGAAGAATCCCGCGACGACGATCGGGAGTACCACCGCCACCACCAGCGCGGCGAAAGCTGCCCGCGCCCACCAACGCTGGGCTGCGCCGGGCACCGCGCCCGGTCCGGTGACTGCGTTCATCGTGGGACCCCCGATCGAAACGACGGTGGAGATCCCTGCATTGTCCGCCCGGACGGGCCGGTGCGCCGAACATCCGGCGGGAATCGGCGCGGCGAGAACGATTTCAGGAGGTGACGAGCATTCCCCTGCGCCGCAGCGCCGCGCGAACTCCTCGGGTTTCCTCGGCCCGGGCGGCGGTGCGGGCGATCGCGACCAGTTCCGCCTCGTCGCTGATCTTCTCGCGGATCCGGCCGCGCTCGGCGCCGCGACGACGCTCCTCCGCATCGATCGCCTGCCAGCCGGCCCGGTCGATCACCGCGGGCCGCCGCGCTCGGACCAGCGCCCGCAGGTCGGTGTCGCGACCACCGGGGTCGGGCAGGGCGCCTGCATTGAAATCCTCGACGAGGTGCCGGACCGTCTCCTGCGCACACGACTTGTTGGTGCCGATGAAGCCGCTGGGGCCGCGCTTGATCCACCCCGTCGCGTACACCCCCGGCACGACCGCCCCGCCCGGCGCGGCCAGCACCCGGCCACCGTCGTTGGGTACGACTCCCCGTGCGTCGTCGAAGGGCACCCCCGCGATCGGCACCCCGCGATAGCCGATCGAGGTGAGCACCAACCCGGCCTCGACGACCTCGGTGTTGTCCGTCGCCTCGACGCGCAGCACACCGTCGTCGGCGACGAATTCGTTGCGGGTGAGCGCGACGCCGGAGACTCGACCGTCGCCGATGATCTCGGTCGGGCCGAGCAGGTAGCGGAACGTGATGCGCTTGCGGCCCGCCGCGGGCTTCGACAGCCGCTCCCGCAGCCGCAGCTTCTGCGCCACCGTGTGGTCGAGTTCACCCCGGGCGGCCAGGCTTTCGGTCACCGGGTCGAGGCCCGGATCGTCCACCACGACGTCGACGTCGGGCAGGTCGAGCAGGCCCGCGAACTCGGGGACGGTGAACGCGGACTGCGCGAAACCACGCCGCGCCACGACCACCACCTCTTCGATCCGGCTGTGTCGCAACGCCTCCAGCGCATACGGCGCGATGTCGGTGCCCGCGAGCTCGTCCGGGGCGATGGTCAGGATGCGGGCCACGTCGAGCGCGACGTTGCCGTTGCCGACGATCACGGCCCGACGGTGCGAGAGGTCGAACCGGTCGTCGGCGTGGTCCGGATGCCCGTTGTACCAGGCGACGAAGTCGGTCGCCGACGTGCTGCCCGGCAGGTCCTCGCCGGGGATGCCGAGGCGGCGATCGGTGGACGCGCCCACCGCGTAGATCACCGCGTGATGGTGCGCGAGCAGCTCGTCGTGCGAGAGGTGCTCGCCGATCGTCACGTTCAGGAAGTACTCGAAGCCAGGCTGCGCGGCGATGGTGTCGTACAGCCGGGCCACCTGCTTGGTCTTCTGGTGGTCGGGCGCGACACCGGCGCGAACGAGGCCGTGCGGCACCGGCAGTCGGTCGAAGACGTCGACCGCGACCCCCGGCTGGGTGAGCAGCTCGTCGGCGGCGTACATCGCCGCGGGCCCCGACCCCACGATCGCGACCCGCAGCGGGCCGCGATCGCCGCGAATCCGTGGGGCCGCCACAACCTTGGCCAGCGCCGGACGGGTCTCGCTGCCGCCGATCCGCGACCGGTCCTCGTGCGGCTCCTTGTAGTAGTCCGCGTTGATCTGCAGGTACGGCAGCTGTCGCTCGGTCAGCTTCCTCTCCGGCACGATCGCGTCGACCGGGCACGCCGACACACAGGCTCCGCAGTCGACGCACGCGGCGGGGTCCACGTGCAACATTTCCGCGGTGAGGAAGTCCGGTTCGTCCGGGGTGGGGTGGATGCAGTTGACCGGGCAGGCGTAGACGCACGAGGCGTCGCTGCAACAGGACTGGGTGACGACGTGGGGCATGACGGCGATCCGTTCGAGAGATCAGGCGGCGCGGCGGACCGGTTCGCTGCGGAATCGGGAGACGTCGCCGTCGATCTTGCAGGCCTTCCAGACCAGCTTGGAGATCCGGTTCATCAAGCCGGCGTCCTGCGCGAGCATCCGGACGTCGCCGAAGTAGTTGCGCAGCATCTGCCGCGAGGCGGGCGTGTCCCAGAACAGTTCCTTGCGAACCGACTTCGGGATGTCGAACCGGCGCCAGAACGACTTCGGCGGTACCACGATCACATCGCAGAGGATGCGCATGGTGATCGGCATGGCGATCGAGAGACCGAACCGGCCCAGCCGCGACATCTGCGGCACCCGGCGGCGCAGGTACTGGTGCGCGAAGGAGATGTGGCGCGCCTCCTCGGCGACGTGAATCGCCATGACGCCCTTCATGATCGGATGGAGCGCACCGTTGCCCCGCAGGAACGCCTTCTGGATGTGATCGATCGGTTCCTCACCGGCGAGGACACCGACGAAGAACAGTTCGGGCAGCGGCCCGGAGGCGAGCGGGATGAACGGCGAGATCGCGCGCATGACCGGGCCCATACCGGGGGCGTCGACACCGATCCGGTTCACCATCTCCTGGAACATCAGGGTGTGGTTGCCCTCTTCGATGCACTCGTGGGTGCAGTACCGGTACTCGGCGGAGCCGTTCGGCAGCGAGAAGACGTACTGCGTCATGCCACGGATCAGGATGTTCTCGAACTGCAGGCCGACCTTGGCCACGTTGGCCTGGCGCCACATGCCGATCTCGATCTTCCGCTCGTCCGGCAGCGCCTGGTACCAGGGGTGCGCCCCGAGCGGGTCGTCCTCCTCGTTGAGGATCCAGCGCGGATCGTTCGGCGTCACCGCGAACTCCGGGGAGTCCCATGCGATGTCGACGTAGGGGTCGAAGTGCTTGTGCACCGAGGCCTCGGACAGCCGACGCAGGATGTCGTCGTAGTCGTCCTGGCCGAGGTCGTCCCGAGTCGTCGACAGTGTCATCGCTTCTCCCGTTGTGTGGTGACGAGCGGTGGGTGGGCCGGCAGCCCGCAACGCGAGTAACTGTAACCGGAAGTTTCATTCAAATCCAGGGGTTGCCGGAAACCGCGCCGACCAGGGACTACACCGACCGATCCGCGCGTACGACGGGCACCATGCACAGGGCGCCGACCGCGAGCACGGCCGCCGCGACGGCGAGGGCCCGGCCGTACCCGCCGTCGAGCAGGGGCGCGACGGCCAGGGGCCCGAGCACCTGCCCGAGTCCGTACACCGACGTCAGGATCGCGGCCGCACGCGGCCCGGCCAGCCGGGCACCCTCCCCCAGCGCGAGCATCACGATGGCGATCATGGTGCCGCCGAAGCACAGCGCCGCGACCATCTGCACCGCCGCCGCCCCGATCGCCGCGGACACCGCGACCGCCGCCGCCTGGGTCACCAGCGCCGCCGTCATCATCGACGCCGCAGAGTGCCTACGGGCCAACCGCATCCACAGCACGCACGAGGGCACCACGGCGACGCCGACCGCGACCCACACCGCCGATCCGAGCCAGTGCTCCGATCCGGTGGCCGCGACCGCGGCGACCAGGAAGGTCGCGGACACGATGTAGCCCAGTCCCTCACAGAAGTAGGCCGCTGTCAGCCACGCGAACCCTCGGCGAGATCCCGACGTGGCGAGTTTCGCGGGCGCCGCGCGTACCGCCTCGCGCGACTGCCCGGGCAGCGTCCATGCCGCGACGGCGAGCACGGCCGCCAACGCCGCCGACACCAGCCACGCGACCCGCCAGTCCGCATCCTCACCCAGCGCCAGGACCGCCAACGCCGACACCACGATTCCACCGCCGACACCACCGAACACCCAGCCGACACCGTCGCCGGCGGCGCGGACCCGCTGGTGTGCGACGCGGGTGGTGAACACGAACACCGCCGCACTCGCCGCCCCCGCGACGAACCGCAGCACCATCCACGCCGTCACCGACTCGGTCGCGGCCATCCCCGCGATGGTCGCCACCAGCACCACCAGCGCGCACCGCAGCACCGGAACCGACAGCGCGATCCGGTGCACCGCGATCGCCGCCACCGCTCCGGCCAGGTATCCGAGGTAGTTCGCCGTCGCCAGCGTCGCCGCCGACTCCGGCCGCAGCCCCGTCTGGTCGGTCATCAGCGGCAGGATCGGCGTGAACGCGAACCGCCCCAATCCCATCGCCACCGACAACGCGAGGAACGACCGCGCCACCACGAACCGATCACCGGCAACCGCTACGCCCATTGGCCACACGCTACGGCTGTCCGGAATTGACACCGGACAGCGACTGTTGGCATGACACGTGACCACAACCACACCCGACCTGGGACGCTTCGGCGTCTGGCGACACGCCTACGGCCTGACCCCCGAATTCGTCCGAGAACTCGAGAGCCTCGGCTACGGAACCCTCTGGCTCGGCGGATCCCCACCGGCCGACCTGGCGATCGCCGAGGACGTCCTGAACGCCACAACCACCCTCGTCGTCGCCACCGGCATCACCAACATCTGGAGTGCCCCCTCCGCCGAGGTCGCAGAGTCCTTCCACCGCCTCGAGGCCAAGCATCCCGGGCGGTTCCTGCTCGGCATCGGCGTCGGGCACCGGGAGGCGTCGAGGGAGGTGTACCGCAAGCCCTATCAGGCGGTCGTCGACTACCTCGACGAGCTGGACGCCGCGGAGGTGCCCGCGTCCCGGCGTCTCCTCGCCGCGCTCGGGCCGAAGATGTTGCGCCTGGCCGCGGACCGCGCCGCCGGTGCCCACCCGTACCTGACCACCCCGCAGCACACCCGCGAGGCCCGCGAGATCCTCGGCGCCGGCGCCCTCCTCGCCCCGGAGCAGAAGTTCGTGCTCGGCACCGACCCGGCCGCCGCCCGCGCGATCGGCCGGCCCCCGGTCGCGAATCCGTACCTGAAACTGCGCAACTACGTGAGCAACCTGAAGCGGCTCGGCTTCACCGACGACGACCTCGCCGACGACGGTAGCGACGCCGTCATCGACGCGCTCGTCGCACACGGCACCGCCGACGAGGTGGCCGCCAAGGTCAGCGAACACCTCGCCGCGGGCGCCGACCACGTCTGTGTGCAGTCGCTGCCGCCCACCGGCGACGCGCTGCCCCCGCTGACCGAACTCGCCGCGGCGCTGGGGTTGCGCGGCTGACGATCACCGTTCGGCGGCGCCGGGTGGCCTAAGGTGCACGTCATGAGTGCTGGCAGTCCGGCGCCGCTGCGCCCGGCCCTCGAAACGGTGGGCCTGACGAAACGCTTCGGGGCGGTCGAGGCGGTCTCGAACCTGAGTTTCGCGGTGCCCGCGGGCTCGATCACCGGCTTCGTCGGCCCGAACGGGTCCGGGAAAACCACCACCCTGCGGATGCTGCTCGGGCTCGTCGCCCCGACCGCCGGGTACTCCACGGTGACCGGGATCCCGTTCACCGAGTTGCCGCACCCGGCCCGGACGGTCGGGGTGGTGCTCGACTCGCTGAGCGTGCACCCCAGACGCACCGCGCTCGCCCACCTGCTCGTCTACGCGGCCGCGATCGGCGTCCCCGACGCCCGGGCCCGCGAAGCGCTGACGACGGTCGGCCTCGAACCCGCCGCACGGCAGAAGGTGGCCACCTTTTCCCTCGGGATGCGCCAGCGCCTCGCGCTGGCGACAGCCCTGCTCGGCGATCCGCGGATCCTCGTCCTCGATGAACCCGCCAACGGTCTCGATCCCGAGGGCATCGCCTGGTTGCGCGAGTTCCTGCGAGCCTTCGCGGCTGCCGGGCGGACCGTGCTGGTCTCGAGCCACATCCTCCGGGAACTGGAGCAGACGGTGGACCGGCTGGTGATCGTCAACCGCGGCGCGCTGGTGTACCAGGGCGGAATGGACGAGTTGCGGGCCGGGCACAGCGCCCGGGTGTTCGTCGCCGCGTCCGACCCCGCCACACTCGCGCTCGCCCTCGGCGCTCAGGGCTTCACCGATGCCCAGGTGATGCCGGACGGCCGGCTCGCCGTCCGCGGTGTCCCCGAGCCCACGATCGCCGGACTCGCCGCATCGGCGGGAGTGCGAATCTTCGGTGCCTCGACCGAACACGTCGACCTCGAGCAGGTGTTCCTGTCGATGACCTCCGGGCAGTACACGGCCCAGCTCCCCGGCCCGTCCTCCCCGTACCCGCCTGCCCCCTACCCGCCTGCCCCGTACCCACCCGGGTCACATCCACCCGCGCCCCACCACCCGGGAGGTCCGCAATGAGCGCGCTGGTCACCGCCGAACTGCGCAAGGTGCTCACCCTGCGGTTCTGGTGGGCGCTCGCCCTCGCGCCGCTGGTCGTCGCCCTGTTCGCGGGATCGATCTACGCGGCCATGGCGGACGGCCTCGACTCGGTGGACGCGGACCTGTCCACCGGCGCGGTGTCGGTGGGACTCGTCGTCGCGATCGCGTGGGCCGTCCTGTTCGCCGGGATCTTCGGGGCCGTCAACGCCGGCACCGAGTTCCGGCACCAGACCCTGACCCCGACGTTCGTCACCACCCGCGGCCGGGACCCGGTGCTCGCCGCCAAGCTGGCGGTCACCGCGCTGTTCGGCCTCGGCTACGCCGTCGCGGTCGAACTCGTCGCACTCGGGTGCATGGTGGTCTTCGGCGGCGACCGGTTCACGGTCACCACCGCGATTCTCGGCATGCTCGCGGCCGGAGTGGTGGCCACCGTGGCATGGTCGCTGATCGGCGCCGGGCTCGGCCTGCTGTTCGCGTCCCCCACGGCCGCGGCGATCACCCTCGTCGCCTGGTATCCGGTCGGCGAGCTGATCACCATCGCGATCCTGTCGGGGCTCGGCGCCGGCTCGATCGGCCAGTGGCTGCCCGGCGCCGTCACCTGGTCGACGGTCGTCTCCCCGGCGGGCGACGTCGACGGATTCGCGCCCTGGCCCGCCGCGGTGATCGCGCTGATCACCTGGACCGCCGTCGCCGCGGGCCTGGGCTGGTGGACGACCCGCCGCCGCGACGTCACCTGACCGCGGCACCACCGTGCCTGACCGAACCACTCCGCAGTCGTGCCCGATCGGACCGCTCCGCAGTCGTGTCGGGCGCCGGTACTACGGTGAGATGCGATGGCTGCCACCGTGACTCACCCCGGCTGGATTCGACGACTGACCGCCGAATGCTGGCGTCACCGCGCACTCACACTCGGCGCGCTCGCGGTCACACTGATCGCGGCGGTCATCGACATCACCTTCCCGCTGCTGACCCGGATCGCGGTGGACGACGCCTCCTCCGGCGCCACCGAGGTGATCGTCGCGGTCGCCGCCGCGATCGCGGCCCTCGGTGTGGTCCGCTTCGGCTGCCAGTTCGGGCGCCGGATGCTGGCGGGCCGGCTCTCACTCGACGTCCAGCACGACCTGCGGCTCGGTCTGCTCGGATCGCTGCAGCGACTCGACGGTGTCGGGCAGGACCAGATCCGCACCGGCCAGGTGGTGTCCCGCTCCATCACCGACCTGCAACTCGTACAGGGGCTGCTGGCGATGGTGCCGCTGTCGGCGGGGGCGCTGCTGCAGTTCCTGCTGGCGATCGTCGTGATGGCCTGGCTCTCGCCGCTGCTCACCGCCGTCGCGTTGCTCGTCGTGCCCGCCGTGTCGGTGGTGGTGTGGCGGATCCGGCCCACCCTGTTCGCCGCCACCTGGTCGGCGCAGCAACGCGCCGCCGACCTCGCCCAGCACGTCGAGGAGACGGTGACCGGGGTCCGTGTGGTCAAGGGCTTCGGGCAGGAGTCCCGCGCCGTCCGACGACTCGAGGACCTGGGCCGCACCCTGTACGCCGAGCGACTGCGCGCGGCGCGGATCAACGCCCGGTTCACCCCGACGATGGCGGCGCTGCCGCAACTGGGCCTGGTCGGCGTGATCGCCCTCGGCGGCGCGCTCGCACTGAACGGCACCATCACCATCGGCACCTTCCTGGCGTTCGCCACCTACGTCGCGACCATGTCGAACGTGACCCGGCTGCTGTCGTCGGTCGTGATCATGGCCCAGATGACGCGGGCCGCCGTCGAACGCGTATACGAGGTCATCGACACCGAGCCCGGGGTCGCCGACCCGCCGCACCCGACACCCCTGCCCGCCGGCCCACTGGGCGTCCGGTTGCGCAGCGTCGACTTCGGGTTCGATGCGGACCGCCCGGTACTGGCCGGCCTCGACCTCGACATCGCGCCGGGCGAGACGCTCGCCGTCGTGGGCCGCGCAGGCTCCGGAAAGACGGCGTTGTCCCTGCTGCTGCCCCGCTTCTACGCACCGAGCGCGGGCACCGTGGCATTGACCGTCGACGGCACCGCCTTCGACCTCGCCGCCCTGCGGGCGGACCAGCTGCGCGAGGCGGTCGGGCTGGTCTTCGACGAGCCGTTCCTGTTCTCGGACACCGTGTCCGCGAACATCGCGCTCGGCCGGCCCGACGCGAGCGCCGAGGAGATCCGCGCCGCGGCCACGATGGCGCAGGCCGACGAGTTCATCGAGGCGCTGTCCGACGGCTACGACACGGTCGTCGGCGAGCGCGGGCTGACGCTGTCCGGCGGGCAGCGGCAGCGGGTGGCTCTGGCGCGTGCCCTGCTGGTGGACCCGCGGCTGCTGATCCTCGACGACGCGACCTCCGCGGTGGACGCCGCCACGGAGGCCGCGATCTTCGACACCCTGCGCGAGCGGCGGGACCGCACCACGCTGATCCTGGCGCATCGCCGATCGACCCTCTCCCTCGCCGACCGGGTGGCGGTTCTCGACGGCGGGCGGGTCATCGACACCGGAACGGTCGCCGAACTCGACGCCCGCTGCGCCCTTTTCCGCACCCTGCTCGCCGACCCCGACCTCGAGGCCGAACCGGACGATGCGCCGGTTCCGGACATGCGGCCGGAGCCGGGTCACGACGAGCTGTGGCCCGAGGCGATTCCCGGCTCCGCGTTCGACGCGGTGATCTCCGACGCGGTCCCGGCGCGGGCGACGACAACCGCCGGTGCGCCGGGCGGCGGGCACGGCGGCCGCGGCGGGGCGGGCGGTGGTGGCCCGATGGCGGGCGCGATGGGCGACATCGCAGCCACTCCGGCGCTGCGGGACGCCGTCGCCGCACTGCCACCCGCCACCGAGATACCCGGCCTCGACGACGAGGACCTGCGACGACCCGATCCCGGGTTCCGGTTGGCGACGCTGCTGCGCCCCGTCCGCTGGATCCTCGCGGCGGTGGTGCTGTGCCTGGCCGTGGACTCGCTGGCCGCGGTGCTGCTTCCGTCGGTCGTCCGATTCGCGATCGACCACGGCGTCACCCCCGGCGATCCGTCCGCGCTGTGGTGGGCGACCGCGGCCGGAGTGGCGCTGGTCGCCGTGGACTGGGCGGTCGTCGCGGTGATGACCGTGATCACCGCACGAGCCGGAGAAAAGGTGCTGTACGGGCTGCGGGTCCGCAGCTATGCGCACCTGCAACGGCTCGGCCTCGACTACTACGAGCGTGAGCTGTCCGGCCGGATCATGACGCGGATGACAACCGACGTCGACGCGCTGTCGTCGTTCCTGCAAACGGGGCTGTCGACCGCGGTCGTCAGCGTGCTCACCGTGGTCGGCATCTCGGTGGCGCTGCTGCTCACGGACGCGGTGCTGGCACTGGTCGCGCTCGCCGCGGTCCCGCCGCTGCTGGTGGCCACGCTGATCTTCCGGAAGGTGTCGTCGGCCGCGTACACGGTGTCCCGGGAGCGGATCTCGATCGTCAACGCGGACTTCCAGGAGAACGTCACCGGATTGCGCGCCGCGCAGGCGTACCGCCGGGAGGACTTCGCCGCACAGCGGTTCGCCGAACGCGCGGACAGCTACCGCCGTGCCCGCATGCGGTCACAGACTGCGATCTCCGTGTACTTCCCGCTGATCACGCTGCTGTCCGACGTGGCACTGGCCGCGGTGGTGCTGATCGGATCCATGCGGATCGCGGACGGGCAGACGACGTCCGGGGTGCTCGTGGCGTTCGTGCTGTACCTGGGGCTGCTGTTCGGACCGATCCAGCAGCTGTCCCAGGTGTTCGACGGCTACCAGCAGGCGCAGGTCGGGCTGCGTCGAATCGGCGATCTGCTGCGCACCCCGAGCTCGATCGAGACCGCAGCACCGGCGGACACCACGCCAATCGTCGGGCACCTCGGGGGTGCAGTCGATTTCGACACTGTGACGTTCCGGTATCGAGGTGCTGACACCGACGCCCTGCAGGATGTGAGGCTGCGCATCGAGCCGGGATCCACCGTCGCGCTCGTCGGTCGCACCGGCGCCGGTAAGTCCACCGTGGTCAAACTCCTGGCCCGCTTCTACGACCCGACCGCGGGCCAGGTCCGCGTCGACGGCGTCGACCTGCGCCGATACCCGTTGCACGAGTATCGCGGCCGCCTCGGCGTGGTGCCGCAGGAGGCGCACCTCTTCTCCGGGGACGTCGCCACGAACATCGCGTACGGCCGCCCCGACGCCACCCGCGCGCAGGTCACCGCCGCCGCGCGTGCAGTGGGGGCACTCGACACCATCGCGGGCCTGCCCGGCGGGATGTTCACCCCGATCGGCGAACGCGGCCAGGGACTGTCCGCCGGACAGCGTCAACTCGTCGCGCTGGCCCGGGCCGAACTCGTCGACCCGGACGTCCTGCTGCTCGACGAGGCGACCGCGACCCTCGATCCGGCCACCGAACGCACGGTCCTCGAGGCGAGCAGTCTGCTGACCCGCACCCGGACGTCGATCGTCGTGGCACACCGCCTCGCGACCGCCGCGCGCGCCGATCTGGTGGTGGTGATCGACGGCGGGCGAATCGTGGAAGTCGGCCCACACGCGGCACTGCGATGGGCCGGCGGTCCGTACCAGGACCTGTGGGACGCGACACGCAGCCAGGTGGGGAATAATCGGGCCGCCGAGACTGTCCTCGATTGAGGGAGCTGGTTGCCGACAAAGTGACCCAGCTCACTCGACGCACGCCCGGTGCGCGGGTGTCACCCGGGAGGACTAGCCTCGGGTGTACAAGCGCCGATCGGGGACCAAGAGAGAAACGAGGCGAACACCTGCCGTGAGCAGCAGTTCTACGTCACAATTCGGACAGAACCAGTGGCTTGTCGACGAGATGTACCAGCGTTTCCAGGATGATCCCTCATCCGTGGACGCGAGCTGGCACGAGTTCCTCACCGACTACAAGCCGGATGCGTCGGGCGCGAACGGGCAGATCCCCGCGACCGCTCCCGCGACCACCTCCTCCACTTACACCAACGGCACCGCCACCAACGGCACCGCCACCGTCACGACTGCGTCGGCTCCGGCCGCGCCCGCTCCGACGCCGCCCGCCCCGGCTGCGCCGAGCACCCCCGCTGCTCCCCCCGCCGCTGCCGCCCCTGCTCCGGCCAAGCCCGCCGCCCCGGCCGCCAAGCCCGCTGCTCCGGCCGCCAAGCCCGCTGCTCCGGCCGCCACCTCGACCGGCGCGCCCGAGTCGAAGGTGCTGCGCGGCGCCGCCGCCGCGGTGGCGCGGAACATGTCCGCCTCCCTCGAGATCCCGACCGCCACCAGCGTTCGCGCCATCCCTGCGAAGCTGATGTTCGACAACCGGATCGTCATCAACAACCACCTCGCCCGCACCCGCGGCGGCAAGGTGTCCTTCACCCACCTGCTGGGCTACGCGATCATCCAGGCCGTCAAGGCGTTCCCGAACATGAACCGGCACTTCGCCGAGATCGACGGGAAGCCGAACGTCGTCACCCCGGCGAGCACCAACCTCGGCCTGGCCATCGACCTGCCCGGCAAGGACGGCAGCCGTTCCCTCGTCGTCGCCGCCATCAAGGGCACCGAGACGATGAACTTCGTGCAGTTCTACTCGGCGTACGAGGACATCGTCCGGCGCGCCCGGGACGGCAAGCTCACCGCCGAGGACTTCTCCGGCGTCACCATCTCGCTGACCAACCCCGGCGGCATCGGCACCGTGCACTCGGTCCCCCGCCTGATGCAGGGCCAGGGCGCGATCATCGGCGCAGGCGCGATGGAGTACCCGGCCGAGTTCCAGGGCTCGAGCGCCGAGAAGATCGCCGAGATGGGCGTCGGCAAGCTGATGACCCTGACCTCGACCTACGATCACCGGATCATCCAGGGCGCCGAGTCCGGCGACTTCCTGCGCACGATCCACAACCTGCTGATCAGCGACAAGTTCTACGACGAGATCTTCCACTCGCTGCACATTCCGTACGAGCCGGTCCGCTGGCGTCAGGATGTGGCCGAGGGCGCGGTCGACAAGAGCACCCGGGTGCTCGAACTGATCGCCGCGTACCGGCACCGCGGTCACCTGATGGCCGACACCGATCCGCTGCAGTTCGTCAAGGACAAGTTCCGCAGCCACCCCGACCTCGACGTCACCACCCACGACCTGACGCTGTGGGACCTGGACCGCGAGTTCAACGTCGGCGGCTTCCACGGCAAGGACCGGATGAAGCTCCGGGACGTGCTGTCGATCCTGCGTGACGCGTACTGCCGGCACATCGGCGTCGAGTACACCCACATGCTCGACCCCGAGCAGACGAAGTGGCTGCAGGATCGGGTCGAGGCCAAGCACGTCAAGCCGACGGTCGCCCAGCAGAAGTACATCCTGAGCAAGCTCAACGCCGCCGAGGCGTTCGAGACGTTCCTGCAGACGAAGTACGTCGGCCAGAAGCGGTTCTCGCTCGAGGGCGCCGAGTCCGTCATCCCGATGATGGACGCCGTCATCGACCAGTCCGCGGAGCACGGCCTCGACGAGGTCGTCATCGGCATGCCGCACCGCGGCCGCCTGAACGTGCTCGCGAACATCGTCGGCAAGCCGTACTCGAAGATCTTCACCGAGTTCGAGGGCAACATGAACCCGGCGGCCGCGCACGGCTCCGGCGACGTGAAGTACCACCTCGGCGCCGAGGGCCAGTACATCCAGATGTTCGGCGACAACGACATCAAGGTCTCCCTCACCGCGAACCCGTCGCACCTCGAAGCGGTCGACCCGGTCCTCGAGGGTCTGGTCCGCGCCAAGCAGGACATCCTCGACAAGGGCCAGGAGGGCTTCACCGTCCTGCCGCTGATGCTGCACGGCGACGCCGCGTTCGCCGGTCAGGGCGTCGTCGCGGAGACCCTGAACCTGTCGCTGCTGCGCGGCTACCGCACCGGCGGCACCGTGCACATCGTGGTCAACAACCAGGTCGGCTTCACCACCGCCCCGGAGCACTCGCGTTCGTCCGAGTACTGCACGGACGTCGCGAAGATGATCGCGGCGCCGGTGTTCCACGTGAACGGCGACGACCCCGAGGCCTGCGTCTGGGTGGCGCAGCTGGCCGTGGACTTCCGCGAGAAGTTCAACAAGGACGTCGTCATCGACATGATCTGCTACCGCCGTCGCGGTCACAACGAGGGCGACGACCCGTCGATGACGCAGCCGGCGATGTACGACCTGATCGACACCAAGCGCAGCGTCCGCAAGAGCTACACCGAGGCCCTGATCGGTCGCGGCGACATCTCGCTCAAGGAAGCCGAAGACGCCCTGCGTGACTACCAGGGCCAGCTGGAGCGGGTGTTCAACGAGGTTCGCGAGCTGGAGAAGTTCAAGCCGGAACCGTCGGAGTCGGTCGAGCTGGACCAGACCCCGCCCGCCCGCCTGCAGACCTCGGTCGACAAGGAAACCCTCGCCCGCATCGGTGACGCGTTCCTGAACGTCCCCGAGGGCTTCACGGTGCACCCGCGCGTCAAGCCGGTCATCGAGAAGCGCCACGAGATGTCCCGCGAGGGCAAGGTGGACTGGGCGTACGCGGAACTGCTCGCGTTCGGTTCACTGGTCGAGCAGGGCGCCCTGGTGCGCCTGGCAGGCCAGGACTCACGGCGCGGCACGTTCACGCAGCGCCACTCGGTGCTCATCGACCGCAAGACCGGCGACGAGTACAACCCGATCGCGCAGATCGCCGCGGATGCGGACAACGGCGGCAAGTACATGGTCTACGACTCGGCGCTCACCGAGTACGCGGGCCTGGGCTTCGAGTACGGCTACTCGGTCGGCAACCCCGACGCCCTGGTGCTGTGGGAGGCGCAGTTCGGCGACTTCGTCAACGGCGCGCAGACCATCATCGACGAGTTCATCTCGTCCGGTGAGGCCAAGTGGGGTCAGCTGTCCGACGTCGTGCTGCTGCTGCCGCACGGTCACGAGGGCCAGGGCCCGGACCACACCTCCGGTCGTATCGAGCGCTTCCTGCAGCTGTGTGCAGAGGGCTCGATGACCGTCGCGGTGCCGTCCACTCCGGCTTCGTACTTCCACCTGCTGCGCCGCCACCACCTGGACGGCATCCGCCGCCCGCTGGTGGTCTTCACCCCGAAGTCGATGCTGCGCAACAAGGCCGCGGTCTCCGAGCTCGAGGACTTCACCACCGGCAAGTTCCGTTCGGTGTTCGAGGAGCCCACCTACGAGACCGGCGGCGGCGACCGCAACAAGGTCACCCGGGTGCTCCTGGTCAGCGGCAAGCTGTACTGGGAACTGTTGGCGCGCAAGCAGAAGGAAGGCCGCGACGACGTCGCGATCGTCCGGATCGAGCAGCTGTACCCGCTGCCGGCCCGTCGTCTTCGCGAGACCCTCAAGCAGTACCCGAACGCGACCGACTTCCGCTGGGTCCAGGAGGAGCCGGCGAACCAGGGTGCGTGGCCGCTGTTCGGTCTGGCGCTGCCGGAACTGCTTCCGGAGCTGCTGACCGGCATCAAGCGGATCTCTCGCCGCGCCATGTCGGCCCCGTCCTCGGGTTCGAGCAAGGTGCACGCGGTCGAGCAGCAGGAGATCATCGACGAGGCGTTCCGCTGATCGCCTGACGTGACGCTGCCCCACGGCGAGCCGTGATGTTGCCACTGAGCCGGGTCGAGTTCACCCCAAGGGATGGATTCGATCCGGCTTCGTGGTATCTGGATGTACCCGCGATTGCCGAATTGTGCAGTCGTGGGCTCGAATTCACGAACCCCGTGACCGTGCTCGTCGGCGAGAACGGCGTCGGGAAGTCGACGCTCGTCGAGGCCGTCGCCGGTGCGTGGCAGTGGGGATTCACCGGCGCCCAGGACCGGATGTGGTCCGCCGGCGGCAGCTCCGAGGACACCGACCTGCCGCAGCACCTGACCTGTGTCGGCGCCCGACCCCGGCCGTACGGCGGCTGCTTCCTGCGCGCCGAATCCATGCACGCCCTCTTCGCGCGGGCCGACGCCAACCGGGTCCGCGGCGACGACCAGGGCTTCAACGAGCTGTCCCACGGGCAGTCTTTCCTGCACTACGTGGCGGAGCGGCCGGTCGGGGTGGGCCTGTGGATCCTCGACGAGCCGGAGGCGGCGCTGTCGTTCCGGTCCAGCCTGGCCCTGCTCGGGGTGATCGCTGACCTGGTCGCCGAGGGGTCGCAGGTGATCATGGCGACCCACTCCCCCGTCCTCGCCGCCTGCCCGGGCGCCGACATCTGGGAGCTCACCGACGAGGGCATCGAGCACCCGGTGTGGGACGAACTCGACGTGGTGCGCGACTGGCGGTCATTCCTCGACGGCCCCGATCGGTTCCTGCGTCACCTGTGAACCCGCTGCCGTCATGTGCACTCGTCACAGGCGTTTCAGACCGCGCATCACCTTCAGGAACGGAGACGTGGTGAGCAGGCCGTCGCGGAGTCCGCGATGGCACATCGCTCCGATGTTGATGAGCACCGGGTAGCCCAGCCCGTGGTCGCGCCACTCCGCCACCTGGTCGAGAATCTCGGCGGGCGTGCCCGCGAAGCAACTCTCCCGCAACAGGGATTCCGGCACCCTGTCCGCGTAGGCGAGGGCGGTCTCCTCGGTCAGGGTCTGCGGCAGAAGGTCCTGGATTCCGGTGAAGGTTGGACCCAACGGGTGCTCCGCGCCGTGCCGCGCCCACCCCTCGGCCGAGACACACAGGCAGAGCGCCCTCGCGCCCACGGACCCGACCATCTCGTCCACCTCGGCGCGGGAGCGTCCGGGAATGACCATGAAGTACCCCGCCGCCGTGATCGCATCGGGGTCGCGTCCCGCGTCCGATGCGGCGGCCCGGATCCGGGTGAGCTTCACGCCGTAATCCTTGGGACGCTGCGGGTAGGCCGGGAACCACGCGTCGGCGTACCTGCCCGCGGCCCGCAGCATTCGAGAGCCGTGGGCGGCGATCCAGATCTGCGGCCGGGTACCGCGGTGCGGCGGGACGTCGAAAACCGCGTCCTTCAACGGGAAGAAGGCCGAATCCCGGCTCACCGGACGTCCACCCGAGTCCCACAGCAACCGGATCGTCGCAACGGCCTCCTCGAAGCGGGCGACCGGCCTCGTCCACTCGACCCCGTATGGTTCGTTCCCCTCCCGCTCACCCGGGCCGATCCCGAGAATTGCCCGGCCCCGGGTCAGCAGGTGCAGGGTGGCGGACGCCTGGGCGGTCACCGCGGGGTTGCGCCGACCGGTGTCGGTGACGCCCACCCCGAGTCGCAGCCGCGCCAATCGGTTGCGCGCGGCAAGGTAACCCAGCGCCGTCCACGGCTCGAAGAAGGCGTCACCGCTCTGCGCCACGCGCGCGGCGGCGATGTGGCGAGGCGCCCACAGCGACGGAGACACGAAGCCCATCAGGTGATCGTGGATCCACAGTGAATCGGCGCCGGCCGCGGTGGCGAGCAGCCGACTGGAACGGAGCAGCAGGTCGGGAGCGCCCCTCGAGTGGACCCCCATTTCCACGAGTCCGGTTCGCATGATGTCGCACTCCTCCAAGCACGAACCCCAGCGCCGCGGGTCGACGTCGTCGGCCGTGCTCCGCCTCGATCGTGCGCCCCTACCCCGCTCAGGGCGCGCGTAGTCGACTACTCGACCGGCCGGCCGTTCCGTGTCGAGTTGTCGCGACGGTTCCGTAGCTCGGCGGGTTCTCATAGGCTGATGTGCGGGTCTCATCGTCTCGACGAAGGAGGCTGAAGATGAATCAGCCAGCCATCGACCCGACCTTCTATCGGACCGCGGCGGACGCGGCCGCAGCACCACCGGAGAAACTGGCCTACGTGGCCGCGTTCGACCGCGCGGCCGACAAACCCGACGCGATGAGCGTGGTCGACGTCGACCCCGGCTCTGACACCTACGGCCGGGTGATCGGCTGGACCGAGGTGCCCGGGCTGGGCAACGAGCTGCACCATTTCGGCTGGAACGCGTGCAGCAGCGCGCTGAAGCACGAGGGTCACGACATGGCGGGGCTGGCCCGCCGTTACCTGATCGTGCCCGGCATACGCTCGTCCGCGCTGTACGTGCTCGACACCGAACCCGACCCGAGTCACCCCACCGTGACGAGGGTCGTGGACGCAGCCGATCTCGCCGCGAAGGCCGGCTACTCCCGACCGCACACGCTGCACTGCGGGCCGGACGGGGTGTTCCTCACGTGCCTCGGCGGTGCCGACGGATCGGACGGCCCCGGCGGGATCGCGTTACTCGATCACGGCACGTTCGACGTGCTCCGGCAGTGGGAAACCGATCGGGGCCCGCAGTACTTCGCGTACGACGCCTGGTGGCATCTGGGCCGGAACACGCTGATCAGCAGCGAATGGGGCACACCGTCGATGCTCGAGAACGGGCTCGTACCCGAGCTGCTGCTGGCGAACGAGTACGGGCACGCACTCCACTTCTGGGACCTCGCCACCGGCGAGCACCGGCAGCGAGTCGACCTCGGCGCGCAGCACCAGATGCCACTGGAACTGCGCCCGTCGCACGACCCGGAAGCCACGTGGGGATTCGTCGGTGTCGTCATTTCGACCGAGGACCTGTCGGCCTCGGTCTGGCGGTGGCACCGCGAGGACGGCAACTGGGCGGTGGACAAGGTGATCACGATCCCGGCCGAGCCTGCCGATCCGGACCAGCTGCCACCCGCACTGAAGCCGTTCGGCGCGGTGCCCCCGCTGGTCACCGACATCGACCTGTCGGTCGACGACAACTTCCTCTACGTATCATGCTGGGGCACCGGCGAACTCAAGCAGTTCGACGTGCGCGACCCCGCCCACCCGACGGAGACCGCGTCCGTCCGTCTCGGCGGGATCGTCGGCCGCGCAGCGCATCCGGCGGCACCGGACGAACCGCTGTCCGGCGGTCCGCAGATGGTCGAGATCAGCAGGGACGGCAAGCGGGTCTACGTCACCAACTCCCTGTACGGCGCCTGGGACGACCAGTTCTATCCGGATGGTGTCGGCGCATGGATGGCGTTGATGCACACCGATCCTCAGGGCGGGATGACCGTCGACGAGCGATTCTTCCCGCATGGCGACGACTTTCGGGGTCTTCGTGCACACCAGGTCCGTCTCCAGGGCGGCGACGCCTCGTCCGATTCGTACTGCTACCGGTGACTGCCACGGCCTGAACGCAGCCGGGACACCGAGGAGGTGGCTACCGCAGCAGCGCGGCCGCAATGTCCGGGGCCAGCGCGACCGCGGGCAAGGCCTGAACGTGCAGGTCGATCAGTTCCTCGCGGCTGATCTGCGGCTCACGTAGCCAGGTGATGGTGGCCTCCTCGACGAACGCGATCCAGCCGCGGACGGCGAGGGTGATGCGGGCGTTCGGTTCGATGCCGATGCGCGGCAGGTGGGTCGCGATGCGGTCCGCCATCGCAGCCCGGGTGCGTTCGAACTCCTCACGCATCTCCGCGTCCCCGCTCGCGCTGCCCCGCAGCAGCGAGACGTAGGTGCTGCGGTTGTCGCTGACGTAGTCGACGTACGCGGCGACGGACCGGCGCAGCATCTCCATCGGTTCGAGGTCCGGATCGGGTTCGGTCTGCACGAGCATGTCCGCGCCCGTGTGCCGGACGATGGCGAGGTGGAAGTCGCGCTTGGACGCGAAGTAGTGGAAAAGCAGGCCGCGGGACACCCCGGCCTGGTCGGCGATCTCCTCGACGGAGATCTGTTCGAGGGGCCGCTCGGCCAGCATCCGCGCGCCCAGGTCGAGCAACTGGGCGCGTCGCTCCTCCGGACTCATCCGGGTGCGTTTGACCGGCTCCATGACTCACCACCTTACTGAACGTCGGTCAACAAGCTATTGACCGCGGCTCAGTAAGCCCATATTCTGCACTACATGAGTCTTCCAGTTACAGGTACTGCGGTGCAGTCCGGAGCGACCGCGCGAGAGATCGACACCCTGATCATCGGCAGCGGCTTCGCCGGCCTCGGCGCCGCCGTGAAACTGTCCCAGGAGGGCAAGAAGAACTTCCTCGTCCTCGAGCGAGGATCCGACGTCGGTGGCACCTGGCGGGACAACACCTACCCCGGTGCCGCGTGCGATGTGCCGTCCCACCTGTACTCGTACTCGTTCGCGCTGAATCCGGACTGGACGCGCTCGTTCTCCCCGCAGCCGGAGATCAAGCGCTACATCGAGACGGTCTCCCGCAAGTACAACGTCCTCGACAAGCACGTGTTCAACTGCGACGTGCGGTCCGCGCACTGGAACGCCGACCGGTCCCGCTGGATCGTCGAGTCGTCCCGGGGTACCTTCGCCGCGAAGATCGTCATCACCGCCGTCGGCGCGCTGTGCGAGCCTTCGCTGCCGGACATCAAGGGCATCGACGGCTTCGAGGGCGAGATCTTCCACTCGGCACAGTGGAACCACGACTACGACCTGACCGGCAAGCGGGTCGCCGTGATCGGCACCGGTGCGTCCGCCATCCAGATCGTCCCGCAGCTGGCCGCCAAGGTTTCGCAGCTGGACGTGTACCAGCGCACCGCGCCGTGGATCCTGCCGCGCGCCGACCGCGAGTACACCGCGGCCGAACGGTTCGCGTTCAAGTACGTCCCCGGCTTCCAGAAGCTGTCCCGCCTCGGCATCTACCTGATGCGGGAGACGCAGGTCGTCGGACTCGCAAAGGCCCCGGTGTTCATGAAGCCGCTGCAGTTCGCGGCGGAGCGGCACCTGCGCCGGCAGATCAAGGACAAGGCGTTGCGGCGCAAGGTCACTCCGAACTTCCGGATCGGCTGCAAGCGGATGCTGATCTCGAACAACTACTACCCGGCCCTCGCGCAGCCGAACGTCGACCTGGTCACCGACGGCATCACCGAGGTCACCGCCACCGGCGTGGTCGACAGCACCGGGCGACGCCGGGACGTCGACGCGATCGTCGTCGCGACCGGCTTCCACGTCACCGACTCGCCGATGTTCGCCGGCATCTTCGGCCGCGACGGCCGTGCGCTCGCCGAGGTTTTCGACACCCACGGCCAGCAGGGCTACAAGGGGTCGTCGATCGCGAACTACCCCAACATGTTCTTCCTGGTCGGCCCGAACACCGGTCTCGGCCACTCGTCGATGGTGTACATGATCGAGTCCCAGCTGAACTACGTGGTCGACGCCGTCAACGTGATCGAGCGCAACGACATCGGCACCATCGAGGTACGGCAGGAAGCCCAGGACCGGTACAACCGCGAGGTGCAGGGCAAGCTCCGCAACAGCGTCTGGAACAACGGCGGCTGCGCCAGCTGGTACCTCGACAAGCACGGCAACAACACCACCCTGTGGCCCGGCTTCACGTTCGAATTCCGGGGCCTCACGCGGCGATTCGATCTCGACGCATACGACAGCGTCAACGTCGCCGACCTCCCCGCACCGGCCGTGGGCGACCCGGCCACCACTCCCGACAGCGACAGCAGGAACGACAACGAGAAGGTGACGGTTCAGTGAGCGAATTCGCAGGCAAGGTCGTCGTCATCACCGGCGCCGGATCGGGGATCGGGCGCGCGCTCGCACTGAACCTGGCCCGCCAGGGTGCCAAACTCGCGCTGTCCGACCAGAACAGCGTCGGTCTCGCCGAGACCGTGCGCGATGCGAAGGCGCTCGGCGCGGAGGTCAGGTCCGACCACCTCGACGTCACCCAGCGCGAGGCGGTGCTCGAGTACGCGGACGCGGTCGCCGCTCACTTCGGCAAGGTCAACCAGGTCTACAACAATGCCGGCATCGCCTACCACGGCGACTTCGAGCGGTCCGAGTTCAAGGACATCGAACGGATCATGGACGTCGACTTCTGGGGAGTCGTCAACGGCACCAAGGCGTTCCTGCCGCACCTCATCACCTCCGGCGACGGCCACGTGATCAACGTGTCCAGCCTGTTCGGCCTGCTGTCGATGCCCGGCCAGAGTGCCTACAACTCCGCGAAGTTCGCAGTACGCGGCTTCACCGAGTCGCTGCGCCAGGAGATGCTCATCGCCAAGCACCCGGTGAAGGTGACGTGCGTGCACCCGGGCGGTATCAAGACCGCGATCGCGCGCAACGCGACCGCCGGTCCCGGCGAGGACCTCGCCTCGTTCTCGGAGTTCTTCGACAAGAAGCTGGCACGCACCTCCCCCGAGGACGCCGCGTCGACCATCGTCAGCGGCGTCCGAAAGGGCAAGGCGCGGGTGCTGATCGGTGCCGACGCCAAGCTCCTCGACGGGTGGGTGCGGCTGGTCGGGTCCGGCTACCAGCGGATCGTCGCCGAGATCGCCGGGCGCGTCGTGCCGAAGCCGAAGGCGGACTGACGATGTACCTGCCGCGGCCGCTCGTCGCCGCCACCATCGGTCCCTTCTACCGGCTGGCCCTGCACTCCTCACTTCCGGCGCCGGTGGCACGCCGAATCATCGACGCCGGCTCGGTCCTGCAGCGGCTACCCCGTGACACCGTCGTCCGGGAGCTCACCCTCGCGGGCCGGCGCGCCGAACGGGTCACCGTCGGCGCCACGGAACGGCGCACCGCCATCCTTTACCTGCACGGCGGCGGCTTCACGCTGGGCTCGCTGGACACCCACCGCTCCGTGGCCGCTCACCTGGCCCGCGAGACCGGTGCCGCCGTGTACGTGCTGGACTACCGGCTGGCGCCGGAGCACCCGTATCCGGCGGGCCTCGAGGACGCAGTCGCCGCGTACCTGGAACTGGTGGGCGAGTACGGGTTCACCCCGGATCAGCTTGCCGTCGCAGGCGATTCGGCGGGCGGCGGACTGTCCCTGGCCACCGCCCGCCGACTGATCGACCGGTACAGCGTGAAGCCGGCGGCACTGGCCCTGATCGCTCCGTGGGTGGACCCCGGCGCCCGCAACACTCCGTTCGACCGCGACCTGGTGATCAACACCGGGTGGTCGTTCAAGGCCGCGGACGCATACCTGGGCGGCGGCGACCGCAGCGACCCGGGTTACGCACCGCTGCTCGGCGACCTGTCCGGCCTGCCGCCGACGATCGTGCACATCGGCACCAGCGAGGTGCTCTACCCGCAGGTCGTCGAGTTGGTCGACAAGCTCCGCTCGTCGGGTGTCACGGTGGAGTACCGCGAGTACCCGACACTGTGGCACGTCGCGCATCTGCAGGCCTCGATCCTCAGGGAGGCCGATGACGCGGTCCGCGAACTGGGCGCGTTCCTGCGCGCGGCGCTCATGGCGACCGCGGCCTGAACCTCGACCGGGTGGTTGTCGCGTCACCGTCACGCGACAACCACCCGATCGCATCGAGGCTGCGGGCTATCCGCGGCGCGAGCGCACCGCGAGCCAGCCACCGGCACCGCACAGCGCGACCACTGCGGCGGCGACCCCGATCAGGACACCGGTGCTCGACGACGTCGAGTCGGATTCGCCTGCCGCCGTGTCACCGGCCGCCCCTGTCGCCGTGCCGTCGTCGGCACGGCCACCGGGATCCGTTGCCGCCGCAGTCGTGGTCGCGGCGTTCTCGCCGAAGATCCCGTCCGTCGTCGCGGCCGCATACGAGGGACCGCTCTCGGGCGTACCGCTCACGGTCAGATCGAGTCGGATCTGCACCGGCAAGCTGTCGCCTTCTTGCGCTGTCGAACCCAGTTTGACCGCGATGTAGTACCACCCCGGCAGGGCTTGACTGCGTGCGTCGATGTCGTCGGATGTGCGGTTGCCGTAGCGGATCGGGACGCTGGTGACCGCCGGGGCGTCAGTCGGCAGCACCTGGTCGACACCGTGGTACCCCGCGAAGTCCAGATTGATCTCTTCCCGGGTCGGGGCGTACAGGATGGTCTGGATGTTGGAGAGGTTCTTGGAACCACCGGCGCCGTTGGCGTCGTAGTGCACGTGATACGCCAGGCCCTGACCCCAGTCCAACTCGACCCGGTAGAACACGAACTCGCCCGGCGCGAGGGTGTCGGTGTAGCGGCCGCTTCCGTCGAGGTCCGCGGCGACGGTGAAGGATCCGCCGCCCACCACCGGGGTGCCCGCACCGGTGGGTTCGACGAAGGTGGTCGGCGACGCGACGGCGGCCGGGCCGGGATCGGTTGCGGCGGGCTCGATCCCGACGAGAAGTTCGATGGGCAGCCGGTCCGGCATCCCCTGCGAGGCCTTCTCCCAGGTCGGCACGAAGTAGTAGCGTCCGCCACCGCGGCACTTGTCGGCGCCGCTGCCGTCCTCCGCGCGCTTCTTCGTCGCCCCGTCGAAGGCCTCCGCGACCGTCAGTGCCGCGCCGTCACTCGAGTTCGTGGCCTGCTCGAATTCCATCGCGTTGCAGTCGCGGCCGTCGCTGCCGTAGACCCGCAGGTACAGGACGTTCAGATCCTTGACGGCCTCGACGCCGGGCACACGCGGAAAGGAGAGGGTGCCACTGAAGTAGGCGGTCGCACCGTCCGGGATGTCGACGGCGTAGTAGCGCGACTCCTTCTGGCCGATGGTGTCCAGGTACTGGCCGGGCGTCGCGACCGGTGCGGAGTCGTGGGTGGGTGTTCCCGCGATCGGAGTCCCGGTGGCCTTGTAGTTGCGCAGCGCGGCCGCGGTCACCCTGGGCAGCGTCCGCTGCAGCGCCGCGCCGTCGGCAGCGTCGGTGTAGGTGCCACCGGTGGCCTGTGCCATGCACGTGAGCTGGGCACGGGCCTTGTCGTCGACCGCGAACCCGATCGCGTGCATCACCAGATCGACGCCCTGCGCTTTCAATTCTCTGGCGACCTCACACGGTTCGGGCGGGGCACAGGTGTCTTCTCCGTCCGAGACAAGCACGACGGACCGGGGCCCCGAGTTCGGGAGGGCGGCCGCGGCCTGGCGCAGCGCGGTGCCCATCGGCGTCCAGCCACTCGCCGTGATCCCGTCGACCGCGCCGGTCAGCGCGGCCCGGTCGAGAGTTTCCGCCTTGTGCAGTACCCGGACGTCACGACAGCCGGCGGCCTTCTCTGCGTCGTCGCTGCCGGTCCCGGTGCCGTACACCGTCAGCCCCACCTTGGCCTGTGCCGGGGCTGCGTCGACGAAGGTGCGGACGGCGTTCTTGGCCGCGTCCATCATCGTGCCCGCCGGATCGGGACGCTGCATGGATCCGGATGCATCGAGGATGAGCATCGTCGGGGCATAGGTCGGGCCCGAGTCCGTGCTTTCCTGCGCCCAGGCGGGTGCCACAGCCATCGTGAGACCGATCAGGGCTGCGGCCCCACCTGCGGCCAATCCGGTCAGTCGCTCGACAATCCTCGGCATGGTCCCCCCACCTGATCCGTGTGCTCGGCTCCGTTCGGGACCCGACCATACAGACACGATGCGGGTGCGGTCACCGGTCGACTGGGTGGGAAAACTCAACGCGCAGAGAGCCAATCGCCAGCTATCTGATCTGGACTGCGCTCGCCGCGACGCACCCTCTCCCCCATCTCGGCCAACTCGGCCGACGTGAGTTCCCCCGCCACCACATTGAGCGCCTTCACCTGTGCCTCGGTGAGCACTCCGGTGCGCATCAGCGGCACGATGTCGAGCGCCGGCTCGTCGCTCCCCTCCTCACCTGCGTCGCCCGCACCCGGCGCTTCCGCGAGTCCGTGGTCGGACACCGAGAGACCCTGCGGCAGTGACCTGTTCAGCTCCTCGAAAACGTCGTCGGAGACGATGGCGGTGGCGCCCGGCTGCAACCGCAGCAGCAGGCTTCCCGTGTACTCCGGCACCAGCGTCACCGCACCGGAGTCCAGTGCACTCAGATCCTCCCCCTCGGCGAGGCCGAGCCGGGTCTGCACGGGCGATCCGGTACCGCGCAGGACCCCCGCATAGATCTCCGCGAGTACGCGGGACTCGGCTGACTCGCCGGACCCGACGGTGACCGGCGCCGGGGCCGGATCGGCGGTCAGCGAACTGCCGGACGAGCACCCCGCGAGCGCGACCGCCGTCAGTGCGGCCGCCGCGACCGTCCTGCCCAACCGAGGATTCATCGCGCGCCACGCTCCTTCGCTCACCGTGCGGATGCGGGTTCCATCGTTACACTGAGCGCCGGCAGCATCGCGAGCGGCCGGGTGCTGACACCGGAACCGACCGGAAGGATGTCATGGCGTTCTCGCTGCGCTCCCGCCTCACACTCGGCGTCGCCATCGCGCTGACCGTGATCACCGCCTCGGCGTGCTCGAACTCCGATCCCCTCGACACCGGAGGATCCGGCTCCGGCCCGGACACCGTCGTGGTCGGCTCGGCGGACTTCCCCGAATCCGAGACCGTCGCGAACATCTACGCGGAAGCACTGCGGGCCAATGGCTTCGACGTCACGACGAAACTCGGCATCGGCAGCCGGGAGACGTACGTACCAGCCGTCGAGAACGGGACGATCGACGTGATCCCCGACTACACCGGAAACCTGCTGCAGTTCCTCGACAAGGACGCGACCGCGACCTCCGCCGCAGATGTGAACGCCGCCCTGGCCACCGCGCTGGGCCCGAACCTGGCGGTCGCGACGCCGGCACCCGGCGAGAACAAGGATTCCGTCACCGTCACCCGGGCCACCGCCGACCGCTGGCAGCTGACCTCGATCGCGGACCTCGCCCCGCACTCTGCGGAGGTGACCTTCGGGGCGCCCGCCGAATTCCAGGAACGCGCCGTCGGCCTGCCCGGACTGCGGGAGAACTACGGCCTCGACATCGCTCCCGGCAACTTCGTGCCGATCGCCGACGGCGGCGGCCCGGCCACCGTCCGGGCCCTCACCGACGGAAAGGTCGTCGCCGCCAACATCTTCACCACCTCCCCGGCGATCGCCGCGAACGACTTGGTGGTCCTGGCCGACCCGAAGAACAACTTCCCCGCGCAGAACGTGGTGCCCCTGCTGCACGCCCAGAGTACGAGCGACAAGATCACCGCCGTGCTGGACGCGGTGTCCGCGAAACTGACCACCGACGAACTCGTCGCCCTGAACGAGAAGGTGTCCGGCGACTCCAAGACCGAGCCCGCGGACGCCGCCTCCCAGTGGGTGGCCGCGCAGGGTCTGGATCAACCGGTCGGGTAGGCGTCGGCGTTGATCACCTTCGAGTCGGTCACCAAGCGGTACCCGGACGGAACGGTCGCCGTCGAGGATCTGAACCTGGCGATCGAGCCGCACCTGCTGACGATGTTCGTCGGCCCGTCGGGCTGCGGCAAGACCACGTCGATGCGGATGATCAATGCGATGGTGACCCCGACGTCGGGCACCGTCACGGTCGACGGCCGCCCGGTCGCGGAGACCGACCCGGTCGAGTTGCGTCTCGGGATCGGGTACGTGATCCAGGGCGCGGGCCTGCTGCCGCACCGCACCGTCGTCGACAACGTCGCGACCGTGCCGGTGCTGCGTGGGCAGTCCCGGCGGGCGGCCCGCCGCGCCGCGCTGGAGGTGCTCGAGCGGGTGGGCCTCGACACGGCGCTGGCGACCCGCTACCCCGCGCAACTGTCCGGAGGCCAGCAGCAGCGGGTCGGGGTGGCGCGCGCACTGGCAGCGGACCCACCGATCCTGCTGATGGACGAACCGTTCAGCGCCGTCGATCCCGTGGTGCGGGCGGAGCTTCAGGCCGAGATGCGAAGGCTGCAGGCGGACCTGCGCAAGACGATCGTGTTCGTCACCCACGACATCGACGAGGCCGTCACGCTCGGTGACCGGGTAGCGGTGTTCGGCCCGCACGGACATCTCCAGCAGTACGCCGAACCGCAGACCGTACTCTCTTCCCCGGCAACGGATTTCGTCGCGTCGTTCGTCGGCCGCGACCGCGGCTACCGGGGCCTGTCGTTTCGCACCGCGGAGGAGGTGCCAATTCGCGAGGTCCGGACCGCGACCCGGATTCAGGTTCCGGGGCTGCGGTTCGGGGACGGCGAGTGGGTGCTCGTGGTCAGCGACTCGGGCACCCCGATCGGGTGGACCGATTCCCCCGACCTCGCCGGCGTCCGCGCCGGCGGATCGCTGTTTCCCCGGGGCGGCGACCTGCGACAGGCTCTCGATGCCGCGATCTCGTCCCCGTCGGGTATCGGTGTGGCCGTGGACGATTCCGGCGCGGTGGCCGGCGGCATCGATGCCACGGAGGTGATCGCCGTGCTCGCCAGGCAGCGGCGCGACGAGGAGCGAGGCCGGACGACGCCGGACACGGTGCGCTGATGCGGTGGCTGATCGACAACTTCTCCGTCGTCCTCGACCTGGCCCGGACGCACCTGTACCTCGCACTGGTGCCACTGCTCATCGGCCTGATCGTGGCGGTGCCACTCGGCGCCGCCGCGCACCGGGTGCCGTGGCTGCGCCGGACGACGACGATCGTCGCGTCGCTCGCGTTCACCATCCCGTCGCTGGCCCTGTTCGTCCTCCTTCCGCCCCTGCTCGGTCTGGATCTGCTCAGCGAACTGAACGTGGTGATCGCACTGAGCATCTACTCGACGGCGCTGCTGGTGCGGGCCGTTCCCGAGGCACTGGACTCGGTGCCGGTAGCGGTGGTCGACGCGGCCGTCGCAACGGGACACACACCGCTGCGCCGCGCGCTGACCGTCGACCTGCCGTTGGCACTTCCGGTGCTGATCGCGAACATTCGCGTGGTCGCCGTCACCAACATCTCGCTGGTGTCCGTGGGCGCGTTGATCGGTGTCGGCGGCCTCGGCGTCCTGTTCACCCGGGGATACCAGCGGGACTACCCGGACCAGATCGTCGCCGGCATCATCGCGATCGTGGTGCTCGCGCTGCTGTGCGACGCCGCGCTGTACCTGGCCGGGCGGTTCCTGACGCCGTGGACTCGAACCGGCAGAGCCCTGGGCCGAACCGGCAGAGCCCTGGGCCGAACCGGCAGGGGCCTGGGTCGAGCTGCGGCGGCCCTGCGAGCGGGTGAGGGTCCGGCATGAACATCTTCACCGCCGCCTTCGCCTACATCGCGGACCCGGCGAACTGGTCGGGGCCGACCGGCATCGCCACCCGGCTCGCCGAACACCTCGCCTACAGCGTGCTCGCGCTGGTGGTGTCGGCGGTGATCGCGATCCCGCTGGGGCTGCTGATCGGCCACCTGCGCCGCGGCGAGGCGGTTCTCGTCGGCGCCGTGAACGCGCTGCGGGCGCTGCCGACGCTGGGCGTGCTCACCTTCCTGGTGCTGCTGCTCGGGCTCGGTCTGATCCCCCCGATCCTGGCGCTCGTCCTGCTCGGTGTCCCGGCGATCCTGGCAGGCACCTACGCCGGCGTCGCCTCCGTCGACCCCGTGGTCGTGGACGCGGCACGCGCGATGGGTATGACGGAGACCAGGGTGCTCGGGCAGGTCGAGGTACCGAACGCCTTGCCGCTGATCGTCGGCGGCATCCGGAGCGCGACGTTGCAGATCATCGCGACCGCCACCATCGCCGCCTACGTGAACCTGGGCGGACTGGGACGCTACATCTTCGACGGCCTCGCACTCCGCGACTACCCGCGGGTGGTGGTCGGCGCGATCCTCGTCGCGGCGCTGGCCCTGGTGGTGGACGGCGTTCTCGCACTGGCGGTGTGGGCGTCGGTGCCGGGCACCGGACGCCTACGTCGCCGGACCGTCGTCAGTTCGCGCTGAGGAACTTCAGGATGCGGCCGTTGACCTCCGCGGGCCGCTCCAACTGAAGGAAGTGGCCCGCATCGGCGATCAGGTGAAATTCACTCCCCCGCGGCAGGCCCGGCGGCACCAGCGCGGCCAGCCGCGGATCGAGGCACCCGTCACGATCACCGTGCAGGTAGAGCGTCGGCGTCGTCGGAAGCCGCATCTCCGCCCCCGTCCAGCGCCGGTAACGCGCCGGCACCCGTGGGAAGGGACGCGCCATGTTTCGGTAGTAACCGATCACCGCGCGGCCGTGCGCCGGATCGGCGATCGCCGCCAGCACCGCGGGCAGGTCGTCGCTCGCGTCGTATCCGGGTGACCAGTCCGCCCACAACCGGCGCACCAGCGGCTCTGCGTAGCGCTCCGGCAGGAAGGGCAGCTGGTTGAACGGGATGTACCAGCTGTTGCGCAACTGCCTCGGCAGCACACGGAGCGCTGCGGGTGTCCGCAGCGTCGCGAACGGCGGCACCGCGAGCGCGACGGTCGCGGCGAACGGGTTGTCGGTGTGGGCGGCGAGGGCGTTCGCGACGATCGCGCCCCAGTCGTGCCCGACCAGCACCGCATCCGTCCCGCCGTCCAGCTGCGTGTGGATGGCGACGGCGTCGTCCATCAGTGCGGCGATGTGCCCGCTGCGGTCGGCCGGCACCGCCGAGGGCGCGTAACCACGGGTGAACGGGGCCACCACCCGCCAACCCTCGTCGGCAAGGGCCGGACCCAGGTGTCGCCAGGTGTGGGCGGTGTCCGGGAAACCGTGCAGCAGCACCGCCAGCCGCCCGGTGTCGGGGCCCCACGTCAGGGCGCGCAGCCGAACCGCTTCGAGGTCGAGGGTGATCTCACGCACGCCGACGATCATGCACCCCCCGAAACGGCTGAAGGGCACTTTCGTTCGGTTGAACCGAACGAAAG
>NZ_JBSFRT010000042.1:0-56484 GCF_053589375.1 Rhodococcus sp. NPDC003348 | reverse complement strand
GGTGGCGGGAGCCACCACAAGTGCGCACGCGGCGGCGTGGCCGCTAGTACCCGCCGATGCCCTTGCCGATCATCACGACACCGATGACCAGCAGCAGCGTCGCCATCACGGCGGCGTTGTTCGCAGTCAGCCACACCTTCAGGTTGTTCAGCCAGCCGGTTACCCGCTCACGCGCCGCGAAGTATGCGATCACCGGCACCGCCACCGTGCTCGCCGCGATGACGGTGAACACGATCCCGGCCACGGTCAGCACCGAGCCGCTGACGCCGAGCTGCGCGACGGCCACCGCCGCGCCGACGATCATCAGCAGGTTCTTCGGGTTCACCACGGAGAGCACGACACCGAGTCCGAGTGCCTTGCCGGGCGTGACCTTGTCGATCGCGGCGAGCCAGGCCGGCATCTTCGGGTCCTCACCGGGCGCGGGGCGGTCCTTCCACTGCTTTGCGGCGAGCAGGAGCAGCAGCACACCCAGCACGATCTTGATCGTCGCCGTGGTGGCGTTGCCGTCCGAGGACGAGCTCAGTCCGACGGCGCTCGCGATCACCACGAGCACCGCGTAACCGACCGCGATACCCAGGACCCAGCCGGCGGTGAAACTGGTGGCAGTGGTGCCCGCCTTCGGGGTCAGGAGCATGAGGATCGCCGCGATGATCGGGATCGGGCTGATCGCGACGCCGAGCGCGAGGGGGAGGATGTCACCGATTGCAGTACCCATGCCCAGATCTTCGGCGGAGGGTCTCGTACCGACACCATCCGTGATGGGTGAGATGCTGTGGCAATGGTGACCAGCGGGGCGCGCAAGGACATGTCGTGGGTTCCCGGTGGCGTGTTCTGGATGGGGTCGGAGGATTTCTATCCGGAGGAACGTCCCGTGCACCAGGTGCAGGTCGACGGGTTCTGGATGGACACCCACCCGGTGACGGTGGCCGAGTTCCGCCGCTTCGTGAAGGACACCGGGCACGTCACCGTCGCCGAGACCGCGCCCGACCCCGCCGACTACCCGGACGCCGACCCGGGCGACCTGGTGCCCGGTTCGCTGGTGTTCACCCCGCCGCCGGGGAGGGTCTCGCTCGACGACTTCCGGCAGTGGTGGTCGTGGGTGCCCGGGGCGGACTGGCGCCACCCCGAGGGGCCCGGCAGCAACGTCGGTGGGCGTGAACGGCATCCGGTCACCCACGTCGCCTACGCCGATGCGCTCGCCTACGCGGCTTGGGCGGGCAAGGAGTTGCCCAGCGAGGCGGAGTGGGAGTTCGCGGCCCGCGGCGGCCTCGACCGCAAGACCTACGCCTGGGGCGACGACGTCACGCCCGGCGGCCGGTACCAGGCCAACACCTGGCAGGGCGAGTTCCCCTGGCAGAACCTGGCCGAGGACGGTTTCGTCGGCACCTCGCCGATCGGGTCGTTCCGTCCCAACGGGTACGGCCTGGTCGACATGGCCGGCAACGTGTGGGAGTGGACGACGGACTTCCACACCGCCGACCACGGCGCGTCGGGACGCAACGTCGCGCCTGCGAGTGCCTGCTGCATTCCGCGCAATCCGCGGGTGGAGGCGGCGGAGGTGCGGGCCGGCGAGGTGTATCCGCGGCGGGTGATCAAGGGTGGCTCGCACCTGTGCGCGCCGAACTACTGCCTGCGCTACCGCCCCGCGGCCCGGCAGGGGGAGACCGAGGAGACCTCCACCTGTCACGTCGGCTTCCGGTGCATCGTCAGGGGCGAAGGGCCGGCCTGATGCGGCACTGGCTGGAGGACGAGATCGTCGCACGCGGCCGGTTGCCGCTGTTGTTCTTCCTGCTCGGCTTCATTGCCGGTTTCGTCTTCATCCGCTTCAGCGTCCGCATGATCCGTGCGAAGGTCCGGTGGTGGCCGGGCAACGTGACCCCTGGCGGTCAGCACGTCCACCATGTCGTCTTCGGGGTGGTCGCGATGCTCGTGTCGGGGGTCGGGCTGATCGCGATCTACGAGGACGGCACGCAGGCATCCGGTGCGGTGCTCGCCGCGTGCTTCGGCATCGGTGCCGCGCTGGTGCTCGACGAGTTCGCGCTGATCTTCTACCTCAAGGACGTGTACTGGGCCGAGCAGGGGCGTGCGTCGGTGGACGCCGTGTTCGTGGCCGTCGCCGTCACCGGTCTGCTGCTGCTCGGGGCGCGGCCCGACGCGATCGTCAACCCGTCCGACTTCCGGGACAATCCTGAGCTGTGGGTGCGGGCCGTGCTGGCCGTGCTGTCACTGCTGAGTCTCGCGATCGCGGCGGTCGTGATCGCGAAGGGCAAGATCTGGACCGGTCTGTTCGGCATGTTCTTCTTCCCGATGCTGCTGGTCGGCGCCATCCGGTTGAGTCGCCCCGGGGCGCCGTGGGCCCGATGGCGGTACACGGACAAGCCCAGGAAGATGGCGCGGGCTATTGCACGGGAGAAGCGGTACCGGCGGCCGATGATCCGCGCGAAGATCTACGTGCAGGACCTCATCGCAGGCAAACCGAGCGTCGAGCACGCGGTGACGGCGACCGAGCAGGAGTTGGAGCGGACCGTGCGGGCCGCGCCGCCCGTCGGGCACGGCGGCCGGGACGGCGTCTGACGGGTGATTTCGCCTGGGAACAGCCCGTCTGGCACAATTGACGGGTTGCCTGCACAGGCGCACTCATTGAATCGGAGTACGAACCAGCCGAGCATCGCGGATCCGCGGTGCCGCTCGGGTCCTCTGCTCGTGCGAAGAAACGCAAGGATGGATCAACCGATGAACACACTGGACTTCCTGGACGCCCAGTCACTCCGTAGCGACATTCCGGAGTTCCGTCCCGGCGACACCTTGAACGTGCACGTCAAGGTCATCGAGGGCTCGAAGGAGCGCGTGCAGGTCTTCAAGGGCGTCGTGATCCGGCGTCAGGGCGGCGGCATCCGCGAGACCTTCACCGTCCGCAAGGTGTCCTTCGGCGTCGGTGTCGAGCGCACCTTCCCGGTGCACAGCCCCAACATCGCCTCGATCGACGTGCTCACCCGCGGTGACGTGCGTCGCGCCAAGCTGTACTACCTGCGCGATCTGCGTGGCAAGGCCGCGAAGATCAAGGAAAAGCGCTGAGCGTTCGCGCGCAAGCGCACTGAGCTCTGGCTCACAGTGTTGGCCCGGCCCGGAATTTCTGGGCCGGGCTTTCCGCTTTCGAGCGAAGGTCGACGCGTGGGGGGTCGAAGTGCGACGGGAAGCCGTGACCACGTAGCCCTCGTGCTGCTGGGCCAGTAGCAGCAATCGGAAGTGCGCAGACGCTAACCTGTTCCAGTGGTAGATACCCCGCAGGAATCGACGGCGCCGGGCAGCGGCGCCGATGGCCCCGACAGTGCGTCGGAGCGGCCCAAGAAGAAGCCCCGCTCGTTCTGGCGGGAACTCCCCATCCTCATCGTCGTCGCGTTGCTGCTGAGCTTCGTGTTGCAGACGTTCATCGCGAGGGTGTACCTGATCCCCTCCGAGTCGATGGAACCCACCCTGCACGGCTGCGCCGGCTGCACCGGCGACCGGATCCTGGTCGAGAAGATCAGCTACCGCTTCGGGGACCCCGATCCCGGCGACGTCATCGTGTTCAAGGGTCCCGATTCGTGGAACGGCGAATGGTCGTCCACCCGGTCCGACAACGTGGTGATCCGCGGCGTCCAGGAGTTCGGCTCGTTGGTCGGTCTGGTGCCGCCGGACGAGAACGACCTCGTCAAGCGGGTCATCGCGACCGGAGGCCAGAAGGTGGAGTGCTGCGACGAGCAGGGCCGCGTCCTGGTCGACGGCAAGCCACTCGACGAGCCGTACGTGGTCAGCGACTTCCCGTTCACTCCCGGCATCCAGACGTGCGACACCCCGATCAAGTCCGGCCGCTGCTTCGGCCCGTACACCGTGCCGGAGGGCAACGTGTGGGTGATGGGCGACAACCGCAGCAACTCGGCGGACTCGCGCTACCACGTCGGGGACGAGTACAACGGAACCGTGCCGATCGACAACGTGATCGGCAAGGCCGTCGCGATCGTGTTGCCGCCGTCGCGGTGGGGCACGATCTCCTCGCCCAACCCCCAGACGAACTGATCCCGAGACGAACTGACACAGAAGAATTGACCAGTTGGCCACCGCGCACCGTCATCCGCAGAGCATCCGGGCTGCGGACGATGGAGTCTGCGCTGATCCGGACGGGTCTCGGCCCGGTCGCCGGGGTTGACGAGGCGGGCCGGGGGGCGTGCGCGGGACCGTTGGTGGTGGCCGCCTGCGTCCTCGGTCCGAAGCCGCATCGTGCACTCGCCGGGCTCGACGACTCGAAGAAACTGACCGAGCGGGTCCGGGAGGAATTGTTCCCGGTGATCCAGCGCCTTGCCCGAGCGTGGTGCATCGTCGAGATCCCCGCCGCCGAGGTCGACGCGCTGGGCGTGCACGTCGCCAACATCGAGGGCATGCGCCGCGCCGTTGCCGGCCTGTCCTCACCGCCGGGTTACGTTCTGACGGACGGATTCCGGGTGCCCGGACTGGCCGCGCCGTCGCTGCCGGTGATCGGCGGTGACGCGTCCGCCGCGTGCATCGCGGCGGCCAGCATCCTGGCCAAGGTGTCCCGGGACCGCACCATGGTCGCGCTGGACGAGGACCTGCCCGGGTACGGCTTCGCCGGGCACAAGGGGTACAGCACACCCGTTCACACCGCGGCGCTGAGCGCCCTCGGACCGAGCCGCGAACACCGCATGTCGTACGCGAACGTGCGGGCCGCCGCAGGCGTCGGGACGGGTGCGATGTACACCGCCGCGGTCGGTGCGGGATGATGGGGCGTCAGGTCCGGACACCGGGCTGCCTGGACCAGCGAACAGCAGGAGGACAACGAAACCGATGAGCGCCGAAGATCTCGAGAAGTACGAAACGGAGATGGAGCTCTCGCTCTACCGTGAGTACAAGGACATCGTCGGCCAGTTCGCCTACGTCGTCGAGACCGAACGGCGGTTCTACCTCGCGAACTCCGTCGAATTGGTGCCGCACAACGCGGACGGGGAGATCTACTTCGAGGTACGGATGGCCGACGCCTGGGTGTGGGACATGTACCGGCCCGCCCGGTTCGTCAAGCACGTGCGGGTGATCACCTACAAGGACGTCAACATCGAGGAACTCGAGAAGTCCGACCTGCGGCTGCCCGACAACGGCCCGTTCGGATCCTGAGCTCCGCGCGGCCCGGGATCACGCGGTCGGGTCAGGCCAGCCGGACTCCGTTCTCGACGAAGACGGTGCGCAGTACGAAAGCGGTCTCGCCGCCGAGGATCTCCTCGACGAGCACCAGGTAGCGGTCGACGAACTCCGGGCCGTGCGGCGCCAGATCGGCGCCGTCCGGTTCGAGGTGGTGCGCCAGCTCGTGCAGGACGACCAGTTCCCGCAGTGCCCAGCGGGATCGGCCGCCCACGACCGGCACGGCGAGGGTGGCGGTACCGGGTTCGTAGTGCGCCGCCTTCGCGCCGGCGCGCGTCCGCACCGTCACCGGCACCGCGGACCGCGGCCAGCGGGCACGGACCCAGTTCAGGGCCAGCACCCGGTCCGCGTAGTCCTGCACCGACTCCACCGACGCGAAGCGACGCTCGACCGGCAGGGTCAGGTGCGAGCCGAACAGTTCGAGCTGCCGCCCGGTGCCCCGGTCGGCGCGGTCGAAGATCCCGCGCACCACCGATTCCGCGTCGTACACCAGCGAGCGTTGGCTGTCGCGGACACTCACGCGAGCCGCTTCCGTGCACCGGGCAGTTCCGGATTCGCCCCCAGCCGGGCGTCCCGGCCGGCCCGGTCCCCGGCCCGGCGGGCCTTGTCGGAGCGGGCGACGCTCGCCTGCGCGCCCCGCCAGGTGCCACGCGCCTTCGACGTCTGCGAGTAGAAGTCGCGCAGCTCGATCTGCTTGTCCCGCAACACGAGTGCGGTACCGGTCGGATCGGTGTTGCCGGTGTCGGTCCGCACGGCCTCCGCTTCGGCCTCGCGTTTGGCGGTGGCGAGGCGTTCGCCGATCCGCGCCGCGAAGGCGAGCTGGAAGTTCAGCCGGGCGGTCACCCCGGCGACGGGGCGGTGCGCCCCGGACCGGATGTACGCGTCCGACGCCCGGACCATCTGCATGAGCAGCGAGGCGTACAGCGTCTGACAGGCCTCGATGTCGGTGTCGAACCCGTACGCGAACACCTGCGTGGAATTGTGGGCGACGTCGCACTGCACGTCGTTGGCCGCGGCGATCGCCACGAACAACTGCACGTAGGTGCGCAGTCCCTTGCGTCCCGGTTCGCCGATCGAGATCGCCCGCTGCACCGGGGTGGCGCGGCGTTCGCGGGACGCGGTGTGCGCGCGCGCCACGGCCAGGTCAACGGCGGTGGCGGTCGCGAGCCGCTGCGCGGCCTCCATGAACGCCTGCGCCTCGTGCGGGTTGTCGGTCGACTCCGCCTGCCGTAACAGCCCGCCGATCCGGACCAGCATCTTCTCCGAACTCACCCGGTCGAGAGTAGCCGGAGGGTGCGACAGCGGTGCCCTCCCGCGAACCTCGCGGTGCGGCACCGGTGCGCCGGCGTGAGGTCGGACACGGTGCGTCAGGACGCGAAACCCGCCAGATCCGCGATGAGCTCCGAGACGGTCGCCCTGTCGACGTCGTCCAGGGTCCCTCCGCGAAGGTTCACCGAGACGAGCTTCTGGTCGGGATACCCGTCGTACGGGCTGCCCGTTCCCATCCCCGGTTCCAGTCCGAGCAACACCGACACCTCGTCGCTGAGCCGATACAGCAGCCCCTGACCCCAGGACGCGGGGTTCTCCCACACGGGTTCCCATCCGCGATACGTCAGCCGCAGGGCCTGACTCGGTGTCGCGGTCACCCCGGTGAATCGCGACAGTCCGCTCCCGTCGGTGTCACCGGGCAGGGGGTGGTGGACGGTACGGCCGAGTTGGGGAAACGGTTGCGCAATGTCGTGAGCGGCGAAGACGTCGGACCAGGCGCCCACGGTGTCGGGTATGTGGGCGGGGTGCACGAGCCCGATCGGGCCGTCCGGCAGGGCGACCGCGCGGTCCTCGACGTCGGCGAGCGTGTTGTCCTCCGCGACCCGGAACACGACCACGGGACGGGAGTTCTCGTCGAACGAGGCCCACAGCAGGCGGCGTGCCATGTGCACGAGCACGGGATGACCGAGAACGAAGTCGGTGAATTCGTCTCCGCTCCAGCGGCGCCCGGTGACCATCGACCGGTTGAACCGCTTGATCTGCTCCGCGGCGACAGTTTTCGCCTCACGTTTCAGTTCCGAGAACCGCTTCTTCGCTTCCTCGGCCAATGCCGGGTCGTCCCCGGCGCTCGCCTTGGGGAGTCCGGCCGTCTTCGTGCCGGCCTCGTCGAGGACGAACGGCACCAGTGCCTCGGTGAAACCCACGGCGAACGTGCGCGATCCGAAGTCGAACGTCATCGTTCCCTCGGGCGTGAGATCGAGATCGGGCACGGTGCGGTCCGCCAGTTGCTCGGGGTCGAGTCCGAGATCCTGGGCCACGTCCGCGACGCGTTGCCGGGCGCCGTTCTTCAACGACTTGAACTTCATCTTCCGCGAGATGCGATCGAGTTCGGTCAACGCCCGCGCCGACCCGCGTGCGGCGAGCGCATCGAGCCCGAGTTGAGCTCGGGCGGTGCCGTTCTCGCCCGGCCACCGCCGGATGAGTGGTGCCAGCCTGGCGACGGTCGAATCGTCGCCCAGCCAGCCAAGGGCGAGGATCACCCAGTTGTCCTTCGCCGGGGCGCCGGCTCCCCACCAGCGTTCGAACAGTTCCCATGCGGCCGCGGCCAGCGATGTGCGATCACAGAACGCGGCGACGACGTCGAGTCCGGCGTACGGGGCGTCCGCGGTCCCGATCGCGCACATCGTCAGCAGGGTCGACACGGCGGAGGTGGGGAGCGCCGCGGATCGATCGGTCGTCAGAATCGGCGGCAGCGACTCGATGTCCGCCCACGCGGGAATCTTGGGGATTCTCTTGGGTAGCGCCTCGAGCGGGTCGAGATCGACCAGGTCTCCCACGATCTTCGCGGCGTCGGTTCCGTACCGCTCGGCGCCGTCGACCACCGTCTCCCGGGCGGTGGCGCGGGCCAGCGCTCGCAGGGCGGCCGTGGCGTGATCGCGTTGCGTCCCTACCGGTCCCACCGCATCCGGAACCAGCAACGTCACCGCGTCCGCGGCGTGTCGCACGAGCCACGACAGTGCCGGTCTGCGGAGATTCTTGCGGGTGGCGAACATCGTCGCATGCAGCCGCGCAACGTCGATATCGACGTACGGCATCAGGTACGGGGCCGCGGCGCCGGGATGCGCGCGGGCGAACTGCAGCATCAGCGGTAGGGCGTCGAGTTCGTAGCGGGCCACGACGCGAAGCGGGTCCTTGAGCGACGTTCCCGCCCAGTCCGTGAGCAGCGGTCGGGCAATCTCGTCCGGGGCGATCAGGAAGATCAACCAGGCGTCCCACTCGTTCACACCCTGCGCGGTCGTCTCGCGGACGTACTGCCGGTACTGCTCCCACGTGGTGTACCAGTAGTCGTGCGGAGTATTCCGCAGCTCTTCGAGTTCGCCCGGTAGCCAATCGATTCGGCGAACAGCGGGGGCGACGAGCCCGTCCAGTACGGTCGGCGGGGTCGGCTTTCGCCTCTTCGACCACGGCGGGCTGACCAGGATCGCGGGAAGATCGGTTGCCTCGGGCACCGTCGTCGTCAGGTCCTCGACCCGGCGCCGGGCCCACGTGGGGAGGGTGTCCGCCAGCTCGGCGGCCAGGGCAGGTTGTTCCCGGACGTGGCGGTCGAACAACCCCGAACCGGATCGGGCCAGGATCCCGAAGGCACGGCGCGGGTAGTGTTCCATCGCGTGCAGCACCGCGGGAAGTGCGTTCTTCAGCTGCGCCCGGTCGACCAGTGCGGCGAACGCGTCCTCGGTGGGGATCGACGACAGTGCGTGCAGGATGCGCAGCCGGATCTCGTCGTCCCGAACGCTGCGGTAGGGGAATTCCGTGTCGAAGGCGGTGGTCAGTGCCGTCGCGACGTCGGCGCCGACACCGTCGACCACGCCCGCCAGAACCGCTTCGTCGTCGAGCCACGCGTGGCGCCCGTTCCGGCCGATCACCCGCCCGAGTTCGGCGGTCGTGTTCGACGACACCACGAGATGGGTGCGCCAGTGGTACGGGACCTCGTCCATCCCCATGATCAGCTCGTTCGACCAGTCCCGTTCGGTCGGGAAGAGGTACGTCGCGGTGAGGCACCGGATCGTGTTCGTGCGCAGCCCCGATGCCGCGTCGCGCGCCGCGGCGTAGTCGTCGTCCGACGCGGCGGCCAGTAGTGCGCGCATGCGGTCGAGCATGTGTTCGCGGACGGTGTGGCGCACCTGCTCGTTCAGGTCGCCGGTCTGCGTGAGCACGTCGCGCATCACGTGGCTCGGCGGGCCGACTTCCGCCGACGACTCGCGATTCGATCCGATGCCCCCCACCACGAAGGTCACGAAGACGAAGTCGGCGTTCTCCGGCACCGGCACCCGGGTGCTGACCTGCCGCATGTCGGATGCCTCCAGCAGTGCCTCGACCGCGAACGGCACTCCGTGCCTCGCCGCCCACCCGTCCACGACGAGTGCGCCCGTCTCGGGCGTCGTGAATCGCGTGAGCAGGACCATCAGTGCGGCCGCACCGACCGGCGAGTACTCGCCGGCCTGGTAGCGGCGCGCGGCGGCGGCGAGCGCGTTGGGATTGGGATCTTTCACCAGATCCCAGGCGGCCCATTGCAGATGCTGTTCGTTGGACTCGATCTCGTGGTCGAGGACCGTGCCCGCGTCGGGGTCGACGGGGGCGACGTCGGCCGCGAAGCCGCCCCGCCGCGGATACTTCACGGGAATCCACGAGGCGGGTGGCGCGAAGGCGGACTCGTCGTCCCGGGCGTCGGCGGTCGTCCTGTCGCTCACGAAGCTCCTCGAGGTCCCGTCCGGTTTCTTCGGACGCTTCCCGCGAAGGTAGCGACGGGGTCCGACAGGAGATCGCTGTTGCGTCTCGGTCGTCAGGCGCGGAGGTAGGCGAGCACCGCGAGGACCCGCCGGTGACCCGCATCCGACGCCGACAGTCCCAGCTTGGCGAAGATGTTGCCGATGTGTTTGCTCACCGCGGTGTCACTGACCACCAGTCGCGCGGCGATCGACGTGTTGTCCAGGCCCTCGGCCATCAGACCCAGGACCTCGGACTCGCGTGGGGTGAGGGACCGGATCGGGTCGTCGGCGCGGCGCCGGCTCATAAGCTGCGAGATCACCTCGGGGTCCATCACCGTCCCGCCCTCGGCGACGCGGCGCAGAGCGTCGGTGAACTCGGCCACCCGGCCGACGCGTTCCTTGAGGAGATAGCCGAGACCGCTCGCGCCGTCCGCGAGGAGCCCGCTCGCGTACCGGTCCTCCACGTACGCCGAGAGCACCAGAACCGGGAATCCCGGCCGGCGCCGCCGCGCCTCGGCCGCCGCCTGCAGTCCTTCGTTGGTGAACGTCGGCGGCATTCGGACGTCGAGCACCGCCGCGTCCACCGAGTCGAGGGTCTCGAGGAACGAGTCGGGATTGTCCACCGCGGCAACGACATCGAACCCCTCGCTGCGCAGCAGCAGGGCCAGGCCCTCCCGCAGCAGGGCATCGTCCTCGGCGATCGCTATGCGCACGGCAACTCCACTCTCAATGTCGTCGGTCCACCGACCGGGCTGTCCAGTTCCACTCTTCCCTCGAATGCCCGTGTCCGGCGACGGATCCCGGCGAGGCCACCGCCGTCCCGTTCTCGCGCGTCGCCGCCGCCGTCGTCGACGACCCCGATCGTGAGGACGTGTCCTGCCTCCGCCGCTTCGGTCCGCACGGTCACCGCGACCCGGGCCGCGCCGCTGTGCTTGACCACATTGGTCAGGGCCTCCGCGACCACGAAGTATGCCGCGGACTCGACGGCGGCAGGTACCCGCGCGAGCTCGTCCACGTCGAGCACGCACGGCACCGCGCAGCGCCCGGCCAGCGCCGACAGGGCGCCGTCGAGGCCCAGTTCGTCGAGGATCGGGGGGTAGATGTCGTGCACCACGGTCCGCAGGCTCGCGAGCGCATCGGCGGCGGCCTCCTGCGCCCGCGCCAGCTGCGGCAGTGCCTGCGCCGGATTCGTGGTCAGGGAGCGTTCGGCGAGACCGAGCATCATCACCACACCGACGAGTCGATTCTGGGCGCCGTCGTGCAGATCCCGTTCGATGCGCCGCAGTTCGGCGGCATGCGCGTCCAGCGCGGCCGCCCGGCTCTCGGTCAGCTCGCTCACCCGCGCCGCCAACTCCGATTCGCGTGCCGGCGCCAGGAGCCTGCGGGTGAGCGCGGACAGGCCGCGAGCCATCGCCGGGACCAGCCACAGGGCCAGCCCCGCGTAGAGCGCCGCGACCACGGGCATCGCCGCCGCGGTCCACCAGGACGTCACCGGGAACGGGTTGGTCACCGGCTCCTCGGGCGGCATCGTCGACCAGTAGGCCGGGACGAGCAGCGAGTTCAGGACGCCGAGGGGGAGACCAACGGCCAGCGCACCGGCAATCGGCGCGAGGACGCCGTGCAGGACCACCCACCACGCGTCCCGCCGCGTGGACGGTGCCGTCAGCAACCGTCGTGCGTCGGCGAACGTGGGCTCGCCCGGGATCGGGGGATACCGCTGCGGCACCGTCTCGCCGACGAACCGACCGATACGAAGCCGGGCCAACCCTGCCCACCACCGCAGCAGTCGCACCGCGTGCGGTGCCGCCAGCCAGCCGGGACCGATCACGGTGAACACGACGAGCAGCACGCCGACGGGGAGCAGCGCCAGGGACACGAATCCGGCCAGCCCCTCGATGACCAGGAAACGGGTCGCCCGCCACCACCTGCGCAGGATCCCGGTCATCGACATGGACCCCAGCATGCCGCACCGGGCTGGGCCGGACGGTACAGCCAGCTACACCATTGATCGGGTACCACGGTGGATCGGCAGGATGCAGCAGCGTCAATAGCGTTGGGAGTCATGCAGACATCAGCAGTGACCCCGGTCCGGGTCCCGTCCGGGACCGCTCTCCGGCTCGACTCGGTGACCAAGACGTACGGCTCCGGCGCGGCGGGCGTCACCGCCTTGCGCGGAGTGGACCTGCATCTCGCGCGGGGCTCGTTCACCGCGGTGATGGGGCCGTCCGGATCCGGGAAGAGCACCTTCCTGCACTGCGCGGCCGGCCTCGACCGCCCGACGAGCGGATCGGTGTGGCTCGGTGGCACCGACATCTCGCGGTTGAAGCCGAAGGCGCTCACCAGGTTCCGCCGCGACCACGTGGGCTTCGTGTTCCAGGCCTACAACCTGCTGCCCGCGCTGACGGTAGAGCAGAACATCACCCTGCCGTTGTTGCTGGCGGGCCGGTCCGTCGATCCGGCCTGGCTGGACTTCGTGGTGGACGCTGTCGGACTGGCCGAGCTCCGTGGGCGCAGGCCCGCGGAGATGTCCGGTGGTCAGCAGCAGCGGGTGGCCATCGCCCGCGCCCTCGTCACACGTCCCGACGCGGTGTTCGCGGACGAGCCGACCGGAGCACTCGATTCGCGGACCGGCCGCCAGGTGCTCGACCTGCTGCGGCGGACCGCCACGGACCTCGACCAGACCGTTGTCATGGTCACCCACGATCCCGTTGCCGCCGCGCACGCAGACCGGGTGGTGTTCCTCGCGGACGGCGTCTTCGTCGGTCACCTGGACCGGCCGACGCCGCAGCAGGTCGCCGACCACATGACCCACCTCGGGGAGTGGTGACGATGAGGGCACTCGCGAGGGCCGGTGTTCGCGAACACCGCGGCGGCTTCGTCGGCATGTTCGTCGCGGTCCTGTGCGCCGCGATGCTCGTCACCGGACTCGGGGTGCTGATCGAGTCGGGCATCCGCGGCGGGGTGGCGCCGCAGCGCTACGCCGGTGCGGACGTCATCGTCGGCGTGTCACAGCGCCTGGCCGTCCCGGCGGACATCGATCAGGCGCTGCCCGAGCGGGCGACGTTGCCCGCCGGTGTGGTCGGGGAACTCGCGGCGCTGCCCGGCGTCGGCCGGGCGGTGGCCGACACGACCGTCCCGCTGTCCTGGGCGGGGCGGCCGGTGCAGGCGCACGGCTGGTCCGCGGCGGCGATCACCCCGTACGAGATCCGGCAGGGCCGGGCCCCCGGGAGCGCGGGCGAGGTGGTCGTCGACGACCGGCAGCCCGCCCGGCTCGGTGACCGGATTCCGCTGGCACACGGCGGCATCGGAGCGGAATACATCGTCGTCGGCGTCGCCTCCGTGCGGGACGGCGACACCCCGGACCGGGCGGCGCACGTCTTCGTCACCGACTCGCGTGCCGCGGAATTGTCACCGCACCCGGACACCGTGGACGCGATCGCGATCGATGCGGCCGACGGCACGTCCCTTCGGGTCCTGGTGGACGAGATTCACCGGGCCGCGCCCGAACTCGAGGTCCGCACCGGCGCCGCCCGAGGCGACGTCGAGTTCCTCGACTCCGGAGCCGCGCGAAGCGAACTCGTCATGATCGGAACGTCCTTCGCGGGCACCGTGGTGCTGATCGCGATGTTCGTCGTGGCCACCACCCTGTCGCTGACCATCGCCGGGCGCAGGCGCGACTTCGCGCTGCTGCGCGCGGTCGGCGCCACCTCCCGGCAGATCCACCGGCTCGTCGGCCACGAGGTGCTGCTGGTCGGCGCCGTCGCGGCCGCTCTGGGCACGGTGCCCGGGTATCTGCTCGCCGGGCTCCTGCGGTTCCGGTTCGCCGCCGTCGGGATGCTGCCCGCCGACTTCGACCTGGCGTACGGCCCGCTTCCCGCCGTCGCGGCCGTCGTCCTGAGCGTGCTGACCGCGCGGGTCGCCGCGGCCGTCGCCGCCCGCCGACCCGCACGGATCGACCCTGTGGACGCGCTGCGGGAGGCGTCGGCCACCCCGGCCGCGCTCGGCCGTGGTCGGGTGATCACCGGGCTCGTCCTCGCGGCACTCGGCCTCGCCACGTCGATGACGCCGGTGGTCGTGCACGGCCCGGCGGCCGTCGCCGGCGCCGCGAGTTCGGCTGTGCTGCTGATGATCGCGGTCGGACTGCTGGGGCCACGACTTGTCGCGGGGGCGGTGTCGCTCGTCGGGGGACCGCTGCGCCGGTCGGGCCGGCCCGCACTGTTCCTCGCCGCCGCGAACACCGGCAGCAATGCCCGTCGGCTCGCGTCCGCGATCACCCCGCTGGCGCTCGCGATCGGGCTCGGGTGCGTGCAGGTGTTCGCCCAGACGACCGTCGCGGCGGAGGCGAACCATCAGGCGAGGGACGGCGTCACCGCCGACTTCCTCGTCACCGCCCCCGGTTCCGGCCTCTCACCCGGCGTCGGCGCCGCGGTCGCCGCGCTGCCGGGAGTGTCGGCCGCGAACCCGATCACCCGAAGCCAGGTGTTGATCCCGCACGGGGTGGGGGAGGAGTCGGTCACGGAGCGGTACGCGCTGCAGGGCGTCGACCCCGCCGCGACAGCGGACACCATGGACTTGAAGGTGGTCGACGGCAGCCTCGACGGGCTCGCCGCCCCGGACGCCGTGGCGCTGAGCACCGATGCCGCGCAGACGATCGGAGCCCGCATCGGGGAGACCGTCGACCTGCACTTCGGCGACGGCACCCCGGTCGCCGCGACGGTGGTCGCCACCTATGGCCGGGGGCTCGGATTCGGTGACGTCACGATGGCCGGCACCATCGTCCGGGCGCACACCACCAGCGGGCTCAACGACTCGATCCTCGTCCGCACCGAACCCGGCAGGCAGGCCGAGGTCGGGCAGGCGCTGACCGCGGCCGGGTTCGTGGCAGTCGACCGCGCAGCACTCGGCGCCGCAGGCGAGCAGGAACGGGATGCGCAGTCGTGGACCAGCCTGATCGGACTCGCCGTCCTGCTCTGCTACCTCGCCGTGGCCGTCGTGAACACGCTGGTGATGTCGACCGTGGAGCGAGGACGCGAGTTCACACTGCTTCGGCTGGTCGGGTCGAGTCGGCGGCAGGTGCGGGCGATGATGCGGGCCGAGTCGGTGATCGTCGTCGTGATCGCCGCGGTGGTCGGCACCCTCATCGCGCTGCCGCCGCTGGTGGGCGTGAGCATCGGGATCTCCGGGCAGCCGATCCCGGCGATCTCCCCGGCCGTGTACGGCGGGATCATCGCCGCGACGGTGTTGCTGGGAGCGCTCGCCATCGCGATCCCGACGCGGGTCGCGGTCCGGAGGACCTGACCGATTCGGCACGGCGTGGTCCTTGTCCACAGCCCCTGATTCCATCCACAGGCCCGCCGAAACCCGCTGGTGGCTCAGGCACTTCGGGTGGTGGTGGGGTGCAGGGTCGTGGCATGGCACGCAATGTGGAGTTGGGGGCGTTCGGCGAGGAGCTGGCGGTCGAGCATCTGGTCGGGCGGGGGATGGTGGTGCTGGACCGCAACTGGCGGTGCCGGTACGGCGAACTGGACGTGATCGCCGAGGAAGGCGGTGCGGTGGTGTTCGTGGAGGTCAAGACCCGCACCGGGCGCGGTTTCGGGACGCCGGCGGAGGCGGTGACGTATTCGAAGCAGGCGCGGATTCGGCGGTTGGCGGGGCTGTGGCTGCGGGAGCAGGCCCGGGGGTGGGCGCGGGTGCGGTTCGACGTGATCTCGGTGCTGGCGACGCCGGGATGCGCGCCGGAGCTGACCCATCTCGAGGCGGTGTTCTGATGGCGCTGGGGCGGGCGCACTCGGTCGCGGTGCGGGGTGTCGAGGGGGAGCTGGTCGAGATCGAGGCCGATCTCGGTCGGGGTCTGCCGGGGACGCATCTGGTCGGGTTGCCGGACACCGCGTTGCAGGAGTCGCGGGACCGGGTGCGGGCCGCAGTGACCAATTCCGGTGAGAAGTGGCCGGATTCGCGGATCATCCTGGCGTTGTCGCCGGCGACGCTGCCGAAGGGTGGCAGTGCCTACGATCTGGCGCTGGCGTGTGCGGTGCTGGCGGCGGCCGGGGTGGTGCCGGTCGGGGATCTCGAGAAGAGCGTCCTGCTGGGGGAGTTGGCGCTCGACGGGCGGCTGCGGACGGTGCGGGGCATCCTGCCCGCGGTGCTCGCCGCGAAGCAGGCCGGATGGTCGACGGTGGTGGTGCCGTATGTCGCGCTTGCCGAGGCCGGACTCGTCGACGGCGTCGATGTTCTCGGCGCGCGTGACCTGCGCGAGGTGGTCGAGTGGCTGCGCGGTGAGCTGGTGCTCGCGAAACCGGGTGCGATCGACCGTGATCCGGTACGGGTGGTGCCGGATCTGAGTGACGTCGCCGGGCAGGAGGAGGCCCGGCTGGCGCTGGAGGTCGCCGCGGCCGGCGCGCATCACCTGATTTTGACGGGGCCGCCCGGGACCGGGAAGACGATGCTGGCGCAGCGACTTCCGGGGATCCTGCCCGCGTTGAGCGAGGAGGAGTCGCTGGAGGTGACGGCGATCCACTCGGTGGCGGGACTGCTCACGGCCGACCAGCCGCTGATCACCGAGCCGCCGTTCGTGGCACCGCACCACACGTGCTCGATCAGCGCGCTCGTCGGCGGCGGGTCGGGGATGGCGCGACCGGGGGCGGTGAGCCGGGCGCATCGGGGTGTGCTGTTCCTCGACGAATGCGCCGAGCTCGGGGTGAAATCACTCGAGGCGCTGCGGACCCCGCTCGAAGACGGTGAGGTGCGCATCGCCCGCCGCGACGGCGTCGCACGATATCCGGCCCGCTTCCAACTGATCCTCGCCGCCAACCCCTGTCCGTGCGCGCCCCCGCGCGCCGAGGACTGCATCTGCGCTCCGACCGCCCGCCGCCGCTACCTCGGCAAGCTGTCGGGTCCGTTGATGGACCGGGTCGACCTTCGGGTGCAGATGTTCGCGCTCTCGGTCGGCGCGCTCAACGGCGACGCGGGGGAGGGCACCGCCGCGGTGCGTGCGCGGGTCGAGCAGGCCCGCGCGGCGGCGGTCGAGCGCTGGCGTGAATTCGGGTGGCGCACCAACGCCGAGGTCCCGGGACCGGCTCTGCGGCAGAGGTTCCGGCTCGGCCGGGGCGCGCTCGCCGGGATGGAGCGGGCACTGCGGGCCGGTGAGATCACCGCTCGAGGCGCCGACCGCGCGCTTCGAGTTGCGTGGACGCTGGGAGATCTGGCGGGGTTGACCGTCCCTGGTGAGGACCAGGTCGGACTGGCCCTGGGCTACAGGGACCGGTGGGCCGCGTGAGCGCGCGGACCCTCGCCTGGGCGTACCTGTCGCAGGTGGCGCTCGGCCCGTGCGCGCCGCTGGCCGAACTCGTCGCGGCCGTCGGACCGGAGGACGCGGCCCGCGCGGTCCGGGAGGCCGATCTGCCCGAGGTGCTGCGTACCCGCACCGAGGCACGAAGGCATCTCGACACCGCCGAGCGCGACCTCGAACACCTCGAACGACTGGGAGGCCGCCTCCTGACGCCGGACGACGAGGACTGGCCGGTATGGAAACTGCTGGCGTTCGACGGGATCGATGCGGTCCGGGACCGGGAGGCCGCGCCGCCGCTCGCGCTGTGGGCGCTCGGCGAAGGATCGGCGGCCGACCTCACCGACCGCGCCGTCGCCGTGGTCGGCACCCGCGCGGCGAGTGGGTACGGCGAGTATGTGACGACGCAGTTCGTCGAGGACCTGTCCGGTTCCGGGTGGACGATCGTCTCCGGCGCGGCGTACGGCGTCGACGGGGTCGCGCACCGGGCCGCGCTGGCCGCAGGCGGACCCACCGTCGCGGTCCTCGCGTGCGGCGTGGACCGGGCGTACCCGGCCGGGCACGCCCGGATGCTCAAGGAGATCGCCGCCACCGGGTTGGTGGTCAGCGAGTATCCCCTCGGGACCACCCCTGCGCGGCACCGGTTCCTGGCCCGCAACCGGTTGGTCGCGGGACTGTCCGACGCGGTTCTCGTCGTCGAGGCGGGGGCACGCAGCGGTGCCCGGAACACGGCGGCGTGGGCGGCGCGGCTCGGCCGTCCGGTGCTGGCGGTTCCGGGACCGGTGACGTCCGCGGCATCCGTGGGATGTCACCGGATGATCCGCGACGGTGCCGCTCAACTCGTCACGCGGGCCGCGGAGGTCGTTGCGGCCGCGGGACCGATAGAGGCAGGGGAGAACGAGTCCGGCCCGGCGCGACGCCTCGATGCGCTGTCCGTCACCGAATCCCGGGTGTACGAGGCGCTGCCCGCGTCGGGCGCGGTCGGGGTGCGCGAGCTGTCCGAGTCGTCGGGGCAGCCGCTCGCGGCGGTCCGGGGGGCACTGCCCACGCTCGAACTCGAGGGTCTGGTCGGGCAGGACGAGACGGGCTGGTTCCGGCGGGGATGAGCGCCGAAAGCCACGAGTGCACGAATCGAAGGGAAGGGAACGGATATGGCGATCACACGAGCGGACGTCGGGTGCTGGATCGTGAAGGGCAACCCGGCCGTGTCGGACTACTTCGGCAGTATCGGCGACGGGCCGGAACCGGAAGTGCACCAGAGCAGTTGGAGTCTGAGCGCCGCCTCCCGGCGCTCCGGCCTCGTGGAGCGGGGAGACCTGATTGCGCTGTGGATCACCGGGCCGAAGAACCCGGGCATCTACGAGGTCGGGAGGATCACCAGTGACGGCGCGCTCGACTGGCCGGACGGCTTCGACGCCCAACACGCGGTCGACCGGGAGAAGGCGTCGCGGCCGTGCCTGGGTGTCGAGTTCGATGCGGTCCGGTTGGCCGGCCCGACGTACGTTCCCCGCGAGGTGCTGCGGCAGACGCCCGCACTGCAGGGGTGCGAGCAGTTTCGGGTGCCGCGAACGGCGAATCCGAGTTACCTCACGCCGGACGAAACCTCGGCGCTGGCGGCACTGCTCGCGGACCGCGTGCCGGCCGGCCTGCTGGACCGCGTGGGGTGGCGCTGATCCCGGATTGGTTCCGGGATCAGCGCGGTCCACGCGATAGGTGACATGCCCCGGGTCGTGCGTTGCGCCGCGGGTCGCCGCCTCCGCGACGACCCGCAGCGCAACGACCTACTTCGCGTCGGGGCCGGTGCCGAACTCGGTGATCCGACCCGAGCAGTCGCCGAATCGCAGCACCGAACCGTCGTTGGCGCGTGCGGTCGCGCGAAGCGCAACCTCGTCTCCGTCCCGGAGGAATGTGAAGTCGGAACCGTCCGACAGCGTCAGGGGCTCTGCTCCACCCCAGCACAATTCGAGGAACGAGCCGCGCTGATCCTTGCCCGGCCCGGAGATGGTGCCACCGGCGAAGAAGTCGCCGGCACGGAGTCCAGCACCATTGACGGTCATGTGCGCGAGCATCTGCGCCGCCGTCCAGTAGGTCGATGCGAACGGTGGGCGGGAGACGACCTGTCCGTTGAGTACCACCTCGAACTCGACTTCGAACGACCACGGTGCCGCCGCGGCGTCGTCCAGGTACTCCGACAGCGGCACGTCGCGTGTGGGGGGAGCGACCCGAGCCGAGTCGAGCGCCGCGAGCGGAGTCACCCACGGCGAAATGCTGGTCGCGAACGACTTGCCGAGGTTGGGGCCGAGCGGAACGTACTCGTAGGCCTGGATGTCGCGGGCCGACCAGTCGTTGGTGAGGGTCAGACCGAAGATGTGGTCATCCGCTTCGTTCACAGAGACCCGGCCGCCGGGAACGGGACCGCCGAGCACGAAGCCCATCTCGGCTTCGATGTCGAGTCGGCGGGACGGGCCGTAGGTGGGGATGCCGTCCGCTTCCGGACGCAGCCCGTGCGGGCGGCGCACTTCGGTGCCGCTGACGACGATCGTGCCCGCGCGACCGTGGTATCCGACGGGGAGATGCTTCCAATTCGGCAGCAGAGGGGGCATTTCGGGGCGGAAGATGTGTCCCAGATTGGTGGCGTGATGTTCGTTGCCGTAGAAGTCGACGTAGTCGGCGACGGTGAACGGCATGTGCAGCGTCACGTCGACGATCGAGTGCAGGGCGCCGCCGATCCGCGCTGCATCGGATTCCGAGGAGAGCACGTCCTGCAGTTCGGCGCGCAGCCGATCCCAGACGGTGCGGTCGGATGCCAAGAGTCGGTCGAGGTTTGCGGTGTCGACGACGTCGCGGAGGTCCGATGCGTCGGACAGGGCGTCGGCGACGGCGACGACGTGGTCACCGATCCGGACACCGAGTTTCGGTGCCGCGTCGGGTGTCGAGAACGAGCCGTACGGCAGGTGCGCGATGCCGTAGCCCTCGGTGGAATGGCGTGCGGCAATGCTGTCGGTGTGGACGTCGGTCATGGGTGCTCCTTGAGAATTGGGGTGGCCCGCGCGGTGGGGGCGGGCGCCAGGCCGAGTTCGGCGAGCGTCTCGATCGGTTCGGCGATGCTGCAGGTACCGAAGGACTCGAACCGTGCGCGCCACGCGGTGTCCGAGACATCGAACCGTCCCGCGAGGGTGACGCCGTCGCGTTCCTCGAGGATCTCGGAGAGGGTCGCGTGGTCGGCTCCGGCCAGTGCGGCGGCGGTGGCCACGGCGATGTTGAGGAAGCCGTGGTGGGCGAACCCGGTGTACTCGTCCGTGTACCGGACGGCTCGGTGCAGTCCGGCGGTGAGCTTGAACGAGGTTCCGGTGCCGACCGCGGCCTCGATCATCGAGGCGAGGTCATCGGCGGTCGGAAACGCCTCCGGCACGAGGCCACCGGTGCGGGCCTTGAGCCGAACCGGCCCGCCCGCCAGCAGGGACACGGCCCCGCTGCGGATCCGGTCCATGGACAGCTCCACGTGGACGCCGAACCGGTCGGTGAGCGCGGCCGCCGCCGTCACCGTCCGTTCGATGTCCTTGTCGGACGTCTTGAGTTCCAGACCGGTCACCGCGATCGCCCGACCGGCGCGCTCGATCGCACCCATGGCGTCGTCCAGGCCGGCGGGCGCGACGACGACTCCGACGCGCAGCGGCTCGTCGGCCACCTCGGCCAGTCGGGCCGCCTCGTCAAGGTGGTCCGGGGTCAGCAGCAGCGGGCCGACCGAGGCTCCGAGCGCGGTGTCTCGCCGCGCCAGGTGCTCGCGCACCGCCCGGTCGAGCGGTGCGCGACCCGGCGGGAAGACGGCGGCATCGTCGAAGAACGCGTCGAAGACCGCGGGAAGTCGATCGGTGTCAGTCATCGGTCATCCACCGTCCTCCCGACCACGACGACGCGTACCCGACGTCTTCGGACGCGAGAGCGGCCTCGCCGAGCAGCAACGGCCGGAACGTGTCGACCATGATGCCGGTCTCGTCGAAGTGGTCCTTGCCCAGGCTGGCCTCGATCGCGCCGGGCTGGGGGCCGTGCGCGTGGCCCCCCGGATGCAGGGAGATCGAACCGATGCCGATGCCCGACCCCTTGCGCGCTTCGTAGTCACCGCCGACGTAGAACATGACCTCGTCGGAGTCCACGTTCGAGTGGTAGTAGGGCACCGGGACGGACAGCGGATGGTAATCGACCTTGCGGGGCAGAAAGTTACAGATGACGAAGTTGTGTCCCTCGAACACCTGGTGCACCGGCGGTGGCTGGTGCAGCTTGCCGGTGATCGGCATGAAGTCCTCGAGAGCGAAGACGAACGGGTAGAGGCAGCCGTCCCAGCCGACCACGTCGAAGGGGTGCTGGGGAACGATGTGCACGCTGCCGGTGATGCCCGTTGCGCCGCGATGCTTGATGTACACCTCGACGTCCGTGCCGTCCACGAGGAGCGGTTCGGCCGGGCCGCGCAGGTCCCGTTCGCAATAGGGGGAGTGCTCGAGCAGCTGACCGGTCGAGGACAGGTAGCGCCGCGGCGGACCGATGTGGCTGTTGGCCTCGACCGCGAACAGGCGCAGGGGTTCGGGTCCCGTCACCCGCCACCGGTGTGTGGTGGCGCGGGGGATCACCACGTACTCCTCCGCGGCGACCTCGAGTGCGCCGAAGACGGTTTCGACGACCGCCGAGCCGGACTCGACATAGACGCATTCGTCGCCGATCGCGTTGCGGTACAGCGGTGAATCACTGTCGGCAGCAACGTAGTACACGCGCACGTCGTCGTTGCCGAGGAGTAGCCGCCGGCTGCGCACGGCGTCGGTTCCGGCCGCGCCGGTCAGGTCGTGCAGGCGTAGGTGCCGGGGCAGCAACGGCTGATTGGGTACGAGGGAGTGATCCGGCAACTCCCAGGAGCGGGCGCCGACGATCGCGGCCGGGATGTGCCGGTGGTAGAGCAATGAGGAGTCCGAGGAGAACCCCTCTTCTCCCATCAGCTCCTCGTAGCGCAGGGCGCCGTCCGCGTCCCGGAACACGGTGTGGCGATGCCGAGACACCTCTCCGATGGTGCGGTAGTGAACCACTCTCACTCCTTTGCGATCCATGGTCGAGCCCGATCACGGATCGGGGACCGAGTTCGGCGGGATCCGCCGTTCGTCGAACCCACAGTGGGTCGCAGGCACCGAACTTCTCAAGTGCTCGCCCTCGGTGCGAGGTCCCGAGGCGCGGGCGGATCGCGTCCCCTCCAAATTGCTTGGCAATGGCCCTACCTGCGGCTTTCGACGCTCCTTGCGCGGCGGGGTCAGCTTCCTGGGTGCTGCCGCACCGTCGTGAGCGCTCCGATTACTGAAATGTTTTTGAAATGTTTTCCATGTCACACTTTGATTCGCAAGCGCTCGACCACCCCCTGAGCGCTCGACCTTCTTTCGCGCCGCCCGCAGTGCGCCCCCTCCCCGAACAAATTTCTCTCGAAGGAGCTCCACCAGTGAAAAAGACCGATGTCGAGGTGCTGATCGTCGGAGGCGGCGGCTGCGGACTGACCGCGTCCAGCCTTCTCGCCGACCTCGGGGTGGACTCACTCCTGGTCGAGCGGCACCCGTCCACCTCGCACCTGCCGAAGGCGCACCTGCTCAGTCAGCGGACGATGGAGATCTTCCGCCAGCACGGCATCGCGGACAGTGTGTTCGAGAAGGGTTCCCCCCTCGACAAGATGTCGAGGGTCCGGTTCGCGACGTCCCTCGGTGGCGACGGCGACCTCGATCGGCGCACCATATTCTCCATCGACGCCTTCGGCGGCGGATCGCTGCGGCATCGCTACGAGACCGACAGCCCCGTTGTGTGCACCGACCTTCCCCAGATCTGGCTCGAGCCGGTCCTGCGTGAGCACGCCGAGCGGCGCAACCCGGGAAAGGTCCTGTTCAACACCCAGGTCGAGTCGTTCTCCCAGGACGCGGACGGCGTCACCGCAGTGATTGTCGACCGCGGTACCGAGGAGCGCACCGAGGTCCGTGCAAAGTTCCTGCTCGCCGCTGACGGCGGCAAGACCGTCGGACCCGCGCTCGGCATCGAGATGCTCGGCGAGAAGAACGTGCTCGACATGGTCACCGTCTACTTCGCCGCCGACCTCTCGCCGTGGGTGCCCGACGACGGCACCTTCCAGACGTGGTTCGCCAATGTCAACGCGAAGGGCCTGTGGTCCAACGGAAATCTCGGCCCGCGCGGCCCGCACCAGTGGGGTGCGAAGTCCGAGGAGTGGGCGGTCCACTTCTCGATGCCGGTCGAGGAGGGCGCGAAGTTCGACACCACGACTGTCGAGCCGCGTATCCGCGAGCTGCTCGGCATCCCCGAGCTGGAGCTGAACGTCATCAGCGTCAACCACTGGATCATCGAGGGTGTCCACGCCGAGCGCTACCGCGAGGGACGGATCCTGCTGGCCGGAGACGCCGCGCACAAGCACCCGCCGACGTCCGGTCTGGGCCTGAACTCCGGCATCGGCGACGCCCACAACATCGCGTGGAAGCTCGCCGCCGTCCTGCGAGGCTGGGCGGACCTCGATCTGCTCGACTCCTACGAGGCGGAGCGGCTGCCTGTCGCGCAGCAGAACATCGACTGGGCGATGATGACCTTCCGCGCGCACGCGATCCTGCCTTCCGCAGTCGGGCTCGTCGCCGGTGACCAGGACAAGAACCGGCAGGTTCTCACCGACCTGTTCTCCGACGGCCGCCGCGGAGAGACCCGCCGCAGCCTGGTCGCGGAGGCGACCACGTCGCTGCGTCGCGAATTCCAGGCGCACGACCTCGACCTGGGTGTCGTCTACGACGGGGGAGCAGTGCTCGGCGACGGCACCACCGCACCGCCGCGTGACCCCGCAGGTCTCGATTACGTCCCGACCACTCGGCCCGGTCATCGGCTCCCACACGCATGGCTCGTCGACGGCGACGACCACCGGTCCACGCTCGACCTGGTCGAGCCCGGCCGCGCCCTGCTTCTCGTCGACACCGCAGGCAGCGAGTGGGCCGAGGCCGCGGGGAAGATCGCCGAACAGCGTGGCATCCCGCTCGATGTCGTGACCGTCGGCCGCCACGCCGCGATTCGTCCGGTCGGGGACCGCTGGCATGCCGTTCGTGGCGTTGGCGATCAGGGTGCGATCCTCGTGCGCCCGGACGGTCACGTCGCATTTCGTTCGGTATCAGGCGTCGCCGAACCGTTGGCCATCCTGGAGCAGGCATTCGCCGCTCTGACCGCGCAGAACTGATGGAGAGGCTCCTCCCATGACCTTGCATTCCGGCACCGCTGGGGCCCGGTCCACAGGGCCCCGCATCGACGCGCGCTCCACCGCGGCTCGTCTGGAGCGACTCCCGGTTGGAAGCTGGCACTGGAAACTGACTGCCCTGGTGGGCATCGGTGCTTTCTACGAATACTTCGAGGTGTTCCTCGGCGGCGTTCTCGCCGCGGTCCTCGGACCGATCTGGGACCTGGGCACATATGAGAAGGCGAGCCTGATCGGCTCGGTCTTTCTCGGCATGTTCGTGGGAGCAGTGACCCTCGGGCGCCTCGCCGACCGCGTCGGCCGCAAGAAGATGTTCCTGATCAATCTTGGTATCTATCTTGTGTTTTCGCTGATCGCGGCATTCTCTCCGAACGTGTGGTTCCTGATCGTGTGCCGCTTCGTCGCGGGCATCGGTGCGGGCGCCGAGGCTGCGCTCATCCCGACCTACCTGGGCGAGTTCATCCCGCGGCACCGTCGCGGGCGCTACATCGGCTACGCCTTCACCCTCGCTTTCGTCGCGTACCCGCTCGTGGCGCTCGTCGGCGCACCGCTCGCGAGCAGCGAGTTCCTGATCGACGGCTGGCGCTGGCTGCTGATCATCGGTGCCAGCGGCATCATCGTGCTGCTGTGGATGCGACGCAACCTGCCCGAGTCGCCGCGCTGGCTGGTCTCCGTCGGACGCACCGAGGAGGCGGACGCCGAGCTGCGCAAGATCGAGGACGAGGTGCGGGCCCGGACCGGCGCGGAGCTGCCGGACCCCGACTACTCGGTGCTGCCGCCGGAAGCGGTGGTCGAGGAGAAGAAGGCCAAGGTGTCGGACCTGTTCCGTGGTGGCATCCGCAACTCGATGATCGCGGTCGGCGCGCTGTGGACGATCGGTGTGCTGGCGTACTACGGGTTCAGCTCGCTGGCCCCGGTGCTGCTGGTGGACAAGGGCTACGACATCACGAAATCACTCCTGTACACCGCGGTGATCGCGGTCGGCTACCCGTTCGGTGCCCTCACTGCCGCGATCGTCGCGGAGAAGGTGGAACGACGTACCCTCGCCGTCGTCACCGCGTTGGCGACCGCTGGTGCCGGTCTGGTCTTCGGCTACGGCGCCGGCGATGCGGTCATCATGGCGGCGGGTTTCGCGATGGGCTACGCGTCCAACATCCACTCCAGCTGCGTGAACATGTATGCCTCCGAGGTGTTCCCCACTCGCCTGCGTTCGACGGCGATCGGCCTGTGCTACGGCAGCGGGCGCCTGTTCGCTCTGATGATGCCGTTCCTCGGCCTGACGATTCTCGAGGCCTTCGGTGGCTCGACCGTGCTCGCACTGTCGGCGGTGCTGTTCGTGATCACCGCCGTCCTGGTGTGGATCTTCGGACCGAAGACCACCGGTCGATCCCTCGAGGACATCGTCGAGTCGGCCCCGGCGCCGCGCTGATCGGTTCCCCGGACTCCCGCCGACAGGTATCCCGCGCAACTGTCGACAGGAGTCCGGGGAAGCGGGCGGCTCGAAGTCCGGTGCACCGATCGCTTCCGTCTAATCTGCTATGGAACCTGCAAGGAGGGACGATGGTCCGTCAGCTCGAGCCCCCAGTCGGGCCCACCTCGCGCCGCCCTCGCTCCGGACCGCCCGCCGTGTTCCCGATTCCCCGACAGCGTCTCGCGATCGTCGGGGCGGCTGCGGACCATCCTTCCGTGCAGGCGGCGCAGCGGTCCGCGGAGAAGCTGGGCTGGCCGTACCTGCTGGTCACGGACCGCACGGAGGCGGTGTGGGCCATCACGGTGAACAAGCCCGCACTCGTCGTCGTGGCCGGTGGTGAGACACCCGTCTGCCTTGAGGACGTCACCGCGATTCGTAACGGTTACAAGGGTCCCATCGTGATGCTCGACAACCTGTCGCCATCCACGACGGTGTCGGCCCTGGTCACCGGCGCCGACACCGTGTTGAGCCCCGACCTGCGCGACGACGAACTCGGAGCCCGGCTGTTGGCTCTGGTGCGCCGGACCGCCGAGGGCTCGGAATCCGGCGCCCGCTTCCTCACCAGCGGCGGGCTGAGTGTCGACCTGTGGCGCAAGGAGGTCACGCTCGACCGCACGCCGCTGCGGTTGTCCTCCACAGAGTTTCGTCTGCTGGTGTGCCTGATGGAGAGTGCCGGACAGAACGTTCCGGTCAACCGGATCCTGCACCGGGTGTGGGGTTGGGCCGACGCCGACGTCAACATGCTCCGCATCTACGTCACCCGGCTGCGTAAGGCATTGGGCGAGAAGGCGTCGTCGCCGCGGTTCGTCCGATCGGTGCGCGGCCACGGCTACATGTTCGCGGGTTCGGTCATCGAGGCGGGGGACCGCGAGTCCGACGTCGTCGAGGGGGAGTTGCCGATGATGCAGCGACTCGCCGCGAAATGCGCCGAACTCGCCGCGACCACCGACGTCGGGTCGGCCGCCGAACGCATCGTCTCCGGTCTGGTCACCGAAGGCACGGTGGACGCGGTCGGCCTGCACCTGCTCGACGGTGACGTGCTGCGCCTGATCGCGCACAGCGGGTTCACCACGGCATGGGAGGACATGGCACGGGAACTCACTGTCGCCGACGGCCGGTTCGCCTCCACCCAGGCGGTGACGACGGCGGCTCCCGTGCAGGTGCTGCGACTGCGCACGCGGACCTTTCCCGGCACGAGCGAAGCCTGTGGTGCGGAGAGTCCCGGAAACTACCTGTTCGTCCCGCTGATGTACGCGGGAAAGGCAATCGGCGCGATGGGCGTACTCCGGCACTCCATCGAGCCGATCGGCCCTCTGACCCTCTCGTATCTCAGCGCCGTCGCGGCTCTGTGCGGCACATGCCTGGGTCCCCGGTGGACGGACCAGCTCATGCCGCTCACGTCAGCCGGCGCGGCGTCACCCACCCAACCCCACCAGTGATGACGGTTCGTTCGCCGAGCCGTCACCGAGGAGAGAATCCCGCATGTCTGTTCTGCACGAAACCCCTGCCGCGGCCCTGTCCGATCTGTTGTTCGACGGAATGACCATCGCAGTCGGAGGATTCGGACTCAGTGGTGTCCCCGTGGACCTCATCGATGCCGTGGTTGCCTCCGGCGTGAAGGATCTGACCGTCGTGTCCAACAACATGGGTGTCGACGGCAAAGGGCTCGGCCTCCTGCTCGAACACGGGCAGGTGCGCAAGGTCGTCGCGTCCTATGTGGGCGAGAACGCCCTGTTCGCCGAGCAGTACCTGTCCGGCACTGTCGAGGTCGAGTTCAATCCTCAGGGCACCCTCGCCGAGCGCCTGCGCGCCGGCGGTGCCGGCATCCCGGCGTTCTACACCGCCACCGGTGTGGGCACCGAGGTCGCGGCCGGGAAACCGCACGCCGAGTTCGACGGGCGCACCTACGTTCTCGAACGCGGGATCGTCGCCGATCTCTCGCTGGTGCGCGCGCACATCTCCGACACCGACGGCAACCTCGCCTACCGCTACACCGCCCGCAACTTCAATCCCGTGGTCGCGGCGGCGGGCCGCGTCACGGTCGCCGAAGCGGAGCGGATCGTCGCAGTCGGTGACCTCGCCCCCGACGCGGTGACAACGCCCGGCGTCTACGTCCAGCGCGTCGTGCGTGCATCCGAGCGAATCAAGGACATCGAACAGCGCACGGTGCGACCGCGCCGCGCCGACGTGTCCTTCTGATCGCACTCCCACCCCGAAAGGAGCGGCATCATGCCGTGGACCCGAGACGAGATGGCCGCGCTCGCGGCCTCCGAACTGAACGACGGCTCGTACGTCAACCTGGGGATCGGCATCCCCACGCTGGTCGCCAACAATCTGCCCGAGGGACGCCGGGTGATCCTGCAGAGCGAGAACGGCCTGCTCGGCATGGGACCGTTCCCCTACGACGGTGACGAGGACGCCGACCTCATCAACGCCGGAAAGCAGACCGTGACGATAGTGCCCGGCGGCAGCATCTTCGACTCGGCCGAATCCTTCGGGATGATCCGCGGGGGTCACGTCGCGGTCGCGATCCTCGGAGCGATGCAGGTATCCGCATCAGGGGACCTGGCAAACTGGAGCATCCCCGGCAAACTCGTCAAAGGCATGGGCGGAGCGATGGACCTCGTCGCCGGCACCCCGCGCGTCATCGTCCTGACCGAGCACGTCGCCAAGGACGGCGCCCCCAAGATCGTCGAGACGTGCACGCTGCCCCTGACCGGGGTGGGCGTCGTCGATCGCATCATCAGCGACCGATGCGTCTTCGACGTCGAGGACGCAGGTCTGGTCCTTCGCCGGCTCGCTCCCGATGTCACGCTCGACGAGGTCCGCGAGAGCACCGGCGCGCCGTTCACCGTCCGACTCGACGAGGAGCTGGTCGCATGACCCTGCGTGATCGCTTCGGCACCGACGTCCTCATCGCGGGATGGGGTCACACCCGGTTCGGGAAGCTCGCCGACGAGACGCTGGAATCGCTGATCGTCTCCGTCGCACGGGAGGCGCTCGACGACGCCGGCGTCGAGCCCGGCCAGGTCGACGAGGTCTATCTCGGTCAGTTCAATTCCGGCATGCACCCGTTGGGATTCGCGTCGTCGCTGGCGTTGCAGCTCTCCGATGATCTCGCCGGTGTGCCGGCCACCCGCGTCGAGAATGCCTGTGGTTCGGGAAGTGCGGCCGTGCACCAGGGAATTCGGGCCCTGCTCGCGGGGACCGCCCGAACGGTGCTCGTCATCGGCGCGGAGAAGATGACCCACGCCGGTGCTGATGTCGTCGGGGCCGCGCTTCTCGGCGCCGACTACGAAGCCGCCGGCACGGAGTCGACGACGGGATTCGCCGGGCTGTTCGCCCGCGTCGCAACCGCCTACACCGACCGGTACGGCCCGGTCGACGACACCCTCGCCCACATCGCCGCGAAGAACCACCGCAACGGCGTCCTCAACCCGTACGCGCAGCTGCGCAAGGACCTCGGCTTCGAGTTCTGCGCAACGGTATCCGACCGGAACCCGATCGTCGCGGGCCCGCTGCGCCGCACGGACTGCTCGCCGATCTCGGACGGCGCCGCGGCCCTCGTCCTGACCACCGCACCCACCCGGTCGGCGCATTCACCGGTCCGCGTCACCGGTTTCGGGCACGCGAACGACTTCCTGCCGCAGGCCAAGCGGGATCCCGTCGAGTTCGCAGGCAGCGTCACCGCGTGGCGGCGGGCACTCGACATGGCCGGTGCGGGTCTCGACGACCTCGACTTCGCCGAGGTTCACGACTGCTTCACCATCGCCGAACTCGTCATGTACGAGGTGATGGGGCTGGCCGAGCGGGGCGAGGGCCGACGCGTGATCGACGACGGAACGGTGCTCCCGGGCGGGCGCCTACCGGTGAACTTGTCGGGCGGACTGAAGTCCAAAGGCCACCCCGTCGGCGCCACCGGCGTCTCCCAGCACGTCCTCGCCGCCATGCAACTGAGCGGAACCGCAGGCGACATGCAGCTCGACTCCGCCCGCCGCGGCGTCGTCCACAACATGGGAGGGCTGGCGGTCGCGAACTACGTCAGCGTTCTCGAAGCACTCTGATCGCATCCGGCAAACGATGTTCGGAGCGCGCGACGCCTTCTCCGCGGAACGCGCCGCGCCTCCGCGCGATCATCGTGGCGGCCCTGGCGTTGTTCGCGGCACCGTGTGCGTCCTCGGGGACGCTCAACCGTGACGGCCCGGCCGGGATGTCGCGGGACGGTGTCTCGCGGACCGGGCCGTCACGGTTCGGGACGTCAGACGTCAGGCCCCGAACTGCGGGCAGAGGTGCTCGAGGGCTGCGTCGGCGAGCTGGCGGGTGCCCTCGCTGTCGTCGCCGCGCGACATCATCTCCACGTAGCCGTTCCAGTCCGACCAGGCGTCGGTGGAGACGGCCGAGGGGCGCAGCTGCTCGTAGGTGTCGCAGAAGGTGTGGCCCGTGGACACGATGGCGGCCCGCTGCGTGCGGAGCCCGGGCGTCGACGTGCCATCGGCCGACGTGTGGTCGTCCCAACGGGACTGGCCGCACACGGCTTTCGCGAACTCGGCGTCGCCACCCTCGGGCACGGCGACGAACACGCTGCTGGCCTGCATCCGCTCGATCTGCGCTGTACGGGACTCGTCGAACATGGCCGTCAGTTGCCGGTAGGTGTCGTCGGGCTCCCCGACCGGCTGCGGGCGAAGCACGTCGACGAGCTCCTCGGCGGTCGCGTTGGGCTGCGAGGCGTCAACGCAGGTGGAGTCCGCGGCCGCGTCGGCCTCGGAGGTGGACGAGCAGCCGGTCAGAACAGCGGCGGCGACGAGCAGGACGGCGGGCGCGATGCGACGTGCGAGATTCATGATCCTCCGATGGAAGCGGCTGCGACCGAAGGAGTATGCCAGCCGTGGTCGATCGGTCGGACCGAATCCTCGCCCTCGCGGCGCCACGACCCGGACGCGTACAGTTAGGTGAACCTAATAAGTGGAGGCTTGAAGCATGACGCGACCGACCGTGACGCTGACCGTGCAGCGCACCGAACAGCTCACCCCGCACCTGGTCCGGGTTCACCTCGGTGGGCCGGGGTTCGAGGAGTTCGTGCCCAACGGCTACACCGACGCCTACGTGAAGCTCGTCTTCGGCGCCGACGAGGATCCGGTGTTGCGGACCTACACGGTGCGCCGGGTTGACGACGAGAAGCGGGAGATCGCAATCGATTTCGTGGTGCACGGAGACGAGGGCATCGCCGGTCGGTGGGCCGCGGGCGCGAAGCCGGGAGAACGGCTGCGGCTGCGCGGGCCGGGTGGCGCCTACGCCCCGCGTGCGGACGCGGACTGGCACCTACTCGCCGGGGACGAGTCCGCAGTGCCCGCGATCGCGGCCGCGCTCGAGGCGCTGCCGGCCGGCGCCCGCGCGCAGGTGTTCATCGAGGTCGCGGGCCCCGAGGACGAGGTGGAGCTGCGCACCGACGCCGACGCGACGATCACCTGGGTGCACCGCGGTGGTGGCGCGAACGAGGTCGGCGACGAGCTGGCGGGGGACAACGCCCTCCTGATCACTGCGGTCAAGGCCGCCGACTGGTGGCCCGGCCGGCCGCACGTGTTCGTTCACGGTGAGGCGCACGCCGTCATGCACGGCATCCGTCCCTACATCCGCAAGGAACGCGGCGTGAGCGCCGAGTGGGCGTCGATCTCCGGGTACTGGCGCCGCGGCCGCACCGAGGAGGGCTTCCGCGTGTGGAAGTCGGACCTGGTGGCGGCCGAGCAGGGCCGCTGACCCCGGGTGGCTCCCGAACCCCGGTTCGGGAGCCACCGCACTACTCTGTCGCCACCGTCACCGGAACCGGGTGCTCGGCTCCCGCCTTCGGCCGGGTGAGGGTGAACAGGGCGAGCAGCGCGACCGCCGCGCACACCAGGATGCTCGTCGCCATGCCCGCGGCAGACCCGCCGGCCAGCGGGGACACCAGCGCGCCCAGGCCGAACTGGCCCGCGCCCATCACCGCGGATCCGGTGCCCGCGGCCTCGCGCACCTCGGACTGACCGAGCGCGGTCGCGTTGCCCATGATGAAACCGATCGCGGTGGTCGTCACGAACAGCAACGGCAACACCACGGCCCGGTTCGTGCCGCCCACCGTCACCTCCAGGAGCAGGACCGCCGCGGCGGCGGTCAGCAGCAGCACACCGAAGGCCAGCATCTGCCGGGCGTGGAACCGTCCGATCAGCCGGGTGTTGACGATGCTGCCGAGCACGATGCCGATCGAGTTGACGCCGAACACGACCGAGAACTGCCCCGAGCTCAGACCGAGCACGTCCTGCATGACGAACGGCGACGCCGAGATGTACGAGAAGAGCGCACCGAACCCGAACATGAACGTCAGCGCGTAGCCGACGAACCGCCGGTTGCCGAGCACGTACCGGGCGTTGCGGGCCAGCGCCGTCAGTCCGCCGCCGTGACGGCGCTCCGGTGCGAGGGTCTCCGGGATCAGCGCGAGCACGCCGACCACCATCACGACACCCGCGCCCGCGAGAACCCAGAAGATGCCACGCCAGCCGATAGGTCCGAGCAGCGCGCCGCCGGCCATCGGCGCCACCACCGGGGCGACGCCACCGATGATCATCATGATCGAGAACAGCTTCGCGGCCGCGTCGCCGGTCGCGCGGTCGGCGATCACTGCGCGCGCCAACACGATTGCCGCGCCGCCGCTGAGCCCCTGCAGGAGCCGGGCGGCGATCAGGACACCCGCGGACGGTGCCAGTGCGCACAGAAGGCCGCTGATCGCGAACAGGACGGTTCCGCCGAGGAGCAGTTTGCGGCGCCCCCAGCCGTCCGAGAGCGGACCGACGATCAACTGCCCGACGCCCAGACCGGCCATGAAGGTGGTCAGCGTCAGCTGGATCGTCGAGGTGGACGTCGCGAGGTCCTCGCCGAGCGTCGGCAGCCCCGGCAGGTACATGTCGGTCGCGAGGGGCGCGATCGCGGACAGCAGGGCAAGGGTCAACAGCATCGGAACGGATATCGCACGGGTCACATGAGACACCCAGCGGCGCGTGTGCTTGCTTTATTCCCGTGGCGGGGCAATCTTTTTGACCATGACCTCCGACGCGCAGGGTGACGGGCCCGACGAGCTGCCCGCGCGCCTGGCCGAACTCCTCGACGTCTACGCCGACCACCTGCGCCTCGAACGTGGACGTTCCGAACACACCGTGCGTGCCTATCTCGGGGACGTGCGCTCGCTGCTGACCCACGTCGTCGCCGCCGATCCGGAGGCCCGGCTCGAGGACCTGGACCTGGCCACGCTGCGGGGCTGGCTGTCCGGGCAGGCCGCCGCCGGTGTCGCCCGCACCACCCTCGCCCGGCGCACCGCGTCCGCGCGGACCTTCACCGCGTGGCTGACCCGTACCCGCCGCATTCCCCGCGACCCAGGGGTGCGGCTGGCGTCCCCGAAGACGCACCGCACCCTGCCGGCGGTGCTGCGGCAGGGACAGGCGGAAGAGGCGATGCGGGCTGCCGAATCCGGTGCCGCGCAGCATGACCCGGTGGCGGTGCGGGACCGGTTGATCGTGGAGATGCTGTACGCGAGCGGGATCCGGGTCGGGGAACTGTGCGGACTCGACCTCGACGACGTGGACCACGACCGGCGGGTGGTCCGGGTGGTCGGCAAGGGCGACAAGCAGCGGTCGGTGCCGTTCGGTGGCCCGGCCGCCGAGGCCCTCGACGCCTGGCTGCGAGTCGGGCGGCCCGCACTGGCGAACTCGCAGTCCGGGAACGCTCTGCTCCTCGGCAAGCGCGGCCGTCGGCTCGACCAACGCCAGGCCCGGACGGTCGTGCACGAGGTGCTCGAAGCGGTGCCGGGCGCGCCCAGCCTGGGGCCGCACGGGTTGCGGCACTCCGCCGCGACCCACCTGCTCGAGGGCGGCGCCGACCTGCGCGTCGTGCAGGAACTGCTCGGGCACAACAGCCTGGCGACCACCCAGCTCTACACACACGTGTCCGTCGCCCGGCTGCGCGCGGTGCACGACCAGGCCCACCCGCGGGCATGACGCCCCGCCCGGCGGCGGTGCGAGCGGGCATGACGCGCCGGCCCCGCAGCGGCTTCAGCCGCACCGGGCCAGATCGCACCAGGGCCAGCGGATCGAGGTACTCCTCCCGGCCACGGCGCACGCCCCAGTGCAGGCAGGTGTCCGGGCATCCGGAATGCCCGGTGACCAGGACCCCGATCTCGGTTCCCCGCGTCACCCGCTGACCGACGCGGACGCCGGCCGTCACGGGTTCGTAAGTGGTGCGCAAGCCGTTCGGGTGGTCGACCGAGACGACCGGTTTTCCCGCCACCGGACCGGCGAACACCACCACGCCGTCGCCCGCGGTGAGCACCGTTTGTCCGGGTGCGCCGCGCAGGTCCACCCCGCGGTGTCCGGGCAGCCAGTCGTGGGCGGGCGGGTCGAACCCGGTGACCACGGTGGGCCGGGGGCGCAACGGCCACCCGAAACCCGCCGCGTCGGCGGGAGGACCGCCGCCGAGCATCATCAGTCCGCACAGTCCGAGCACCACGGGCAGTCGCATGCCGACCACTCTCGGCCGCCGAGCGGCGTGCGGGGAGCCCGCCGAGTCGATCTGTGGATCCTCTCGCGCCGAACTCCACAGGCAGAGGGACCGGTTAGGTCGGGCGCCGTGGACCCCGTACACTCGACACGCGGTCTGTGTTCGCGCAGTCCGACTTCGCGCGCCCGCGCAACGAACAACGGCCCTCGGCTGGTCCTGCATTCGTGCAGGTCCGAGGGTTGGTGGGCGCCAGGGCAGGGGTCACCCGACCACCTGCGACAACCGGCAATGAAAGAGGTACACAGCCATGGCTGTCGTGACCATGAAGCAGATGCTCGACAGTGGTACCCACTTCGGGCACCAGACCCGTCGCTGGAACCCGAAGATGAAGCGATTCATCCTCACGGACCGCAACGGCATCTACATCATCGACCTGCAGCAGACCCTCACGTACATCGACAAGGCGTACGAGTTCGTCAAGGAGACCGTCGCCCACGGCGGCACCATCCTGTTCGTCGGCACCAAGAAGCAGGCGCAGGAGTCCATCGCCGAAGAGGCCACCCGCGTCGGCATGCCGTACGTGAACCAGCGCTGGCTCGGCGGCATGCTCACCAACTTCACTACCGTCCACAAGCGCCTGCTGCGCCTGAAGGACCTCGAGGCCATGGAGCAGACCGGCGGCTTCGAGGGTCGCACCAAGAAGGAAATCCTCATGCTCACGCGTGAGATGACCAAGCTGGACCGCACCCTCGGTGGTATCCGGGACATGGCCAAGGTTCCGTCGGCCATCTGGGTCGTCGACACCAACAAGGAGCACCTGGCGGTCTCCGAGGCGCGCAAGCTGAACATCCCGGTCATCGCGATCCTGGACACCAACTGCGACCCCGACCTCGTCGACTACCCGATCCCGGGCAACGACGACGCCATCCGCTCCGCCGCGCTGCTGACCAAGGTTGTCGCCTCCGCCGTCGCCGAGGGCCTGCAGTCCCGCGCCGGCCGCAACGCCGCCGACGACAGCAAGCCCGAGGCCGGCGCCGAGCCGCTCGCCGAGTGGGAGCAGGAACTGCTCTCCCAGGCCGCTCCGGCTGCTGACGCCGAGGCCGCGCCCGCCGCCGAGGCCGCTCCCGCGACCGACGCCGAGGCCCCGCAGGCCTAGTCGATCCGGCCCCGACCCCTCGCATGCACCACCGGGTCGGGGCCGTTTCGCTCCCCACCACCGAAACTCACTCGAGGAGGCTCGCCCCCGATGGCGAACTACACCGCCGCTGATGTGAAGCGGCTCCGTGAGCTCACCGGCTCCGGAATGATGGACTGCAAGAACGCGCTGACCGAGACCGACGGTGACTTCGACAAGGCCGTCGAGCTGCTGCGCATCAAGGGCGCGAAGGACGTCGGCAAGCGTGCCGAGCGTTCCACCGCCGAGGGCCTGGTCATCGCCAAGGACGGCGTCATGATCGAGCTCAACGCCGAGACCGACTTCGTCGCCAAGAACGCCGAGTTCCAGGCGCTGGCCGACACGATCATCGCCGCTGCCGCCGCCGCGAAGCCGGCCGACCTGGACGCCCTCAAGGCGGTCGAGGTCGACGGCAAGACCGTCGAGGCGCTGGTTCAGGAGCTGTCCGCCAAGATCGGCGAGAAGCTCGAGCTGCGTCGCGTCGTCTCCTTCGACGGCCCGGTCGCGACCTACCTGCACAAGCGTGCCTCCGACCTGCCGCCGGCCGTCGGCGTGCTGATCGAGTACACCGGCGAGGGTGACGCGGCGGCCGAGGCCGCCCGTGCCGCCGCCATGCAGGTCGCCGCGCTCAAGGCGAAGTACCTGACCCGTGACGAGGTCCCCGCGGACGTCGTCGAGAACGAGCGTCGCATCGCCGAGCAGACCGCGAAGGAGGAGGGCAAGCCGGAGGCCGCTCTCCCGAAGATCGTCGAAGGCCGCGTCAACGGCTTCTTCAAGGATGTCGTGCTCACCGAGCAGTCCTCGGTCACCGACAGCAAGAAGACCGTCAAGGCCCTGCTCGACGAGGCCGGCGTGACCCTGGTCCGCTTCGCGCGGTTCGAGGTCGGCGCCAGCTAGTCGCCAGGCAGTAGCTGCGAGCGGCCCCGTCACCAATTGTGGTGGCGGGGCCGTTTTGCGCACGGGCAGCAGCGCTGCTCACAGGTCGGGGAGGCCGAAGTCCAGGTTCGGGGTCTGCAGGCCGCCGTCGACCTCGAGGACCTTGCCGGTCAGATACGACCCCGCCGGCGAGCAGAGGTACAGCACCGCGGCGGACGCGTCCTCCGGTTCGCCGATCCGGTGCAGAGGGGTGGCCGCCTCCATCGCGGATTTGATCGACTCGTTCTGCGCGACCACGTCCAGTGCCGACGTGAGGACCGACCCGAGACTGACGCAGTTGACGCGGATCCGCGGGGACAGATCGGCCGCGGCCAGGCGGGTGTAGTGCGCGACGGCGGCCTTCGCGGTCCCGTAGGCGGCATACCCGCGTCCGCCGACCCTGCCGACCACCGAGGACACGTTGACGATCGCGCCGCCGCCCGCCGTCTCGAGGATGTGCGGCACCGCGGCCCGGACCAGGGCGTGCGCGGTCGAGACGTTGAAATGGAACGCCTCCTCCAGCTGTCGGGGCTTCGTCTGCAGCAGCGGCGTCGGCAGCGCGCCGCCGACATTGTTGACGACGATGTCCAGACGCCCGAACGCCTCGACGGCCGCACCGGCGAGCCCGGCGACGGCGTCCAGATCGGCGAGGTCGGCGGCGACCACGTGGGCCCGGCGACCGGCCGCACGCACCCGGTCCGCGACCTCCTCCAGCTGTTCGGTGGTGCGCGCTGCGAGTACGACGTCCGCGCCGGCCTCGGCGAGCGCCACCGCGGACGCCGCGCCGACGCCCCGCCCGGCACCGGTCACCACCGCCACCTGATCGGTCACCCGGAAACGGTCCAGAATCATGGCACTCCTTCGTTCCGGAGTCCGGGGACTCCTCGTTGTCCTCGCGCCCACGCGGTGCGCCGCGCGAGCCTACGGCCCCGAAGGTGGTCTGCGGGCCCGGATAAGGCAGGATGAAGGGGTCATCTGTGGCTGTACCGCCGAGGGTGGCCGATTCATGCTGGTCGCACCATCCAAGCGGCCCGAGACGAAAGAGAGCCATGACCGAATCCGCCCCAACCGACACCACGCCCCGACGCGACGGCTTCAAGCGCGTCCTGCTCAAACTGGGCGGCGAAATGTTCGGTGGTGGCGAGGTCGGTCTCGATCCGGACGTCGTGCAGACAGTGGCCCGGCAGATCAAGGCCGTGGTCGAGTCCGGGGTGCAGGTCGCGGTCGTGATCGGCGGCGGCAACTTCTTCCGCGGCGCCGAACTGCAGCAGCGCGGCATGGACCGGGCCCGGTCCGACTACATGGGCATGCTCGGCACCGTGATGAACTGCCTTGCGCTGCAGGACTTCCTGGAGAAGGAAGGCATCGACACCCGCGTGCAGACCGCCATCACGATGGGGCAGGTCGCCGAGCCGTACCTGCCGCTGCGGGCCCGCCGCCACCTGGAGAAGGGGCGCGTGGTCATCTTCGGCGCCGGCATGGGCATGCCGTACTTCTCCACCGATACCACCGCCGCCCAGCGCGCCCTCGAGATCGGCGCCGAGGTGGTCCTGATGGCCAAGGCCGTCGACGGTGTCTACACCGCCGACCCGCGCGTCGACCCGACCGCCACCATGTACACCGAGATCAGTCACCGCGAGGTCATCGAGCAGGGTCTGAAGGTCGCCGACGCGACCGCGTTCAGCCTCTGCATGGACAACCGGATGCCGATCATGGTCTTCAACCTGCTCACCGAGGGCAACATCGCCCGCGCGGTGTCCGGTGAGAAGATCGGGACCCTGGTGAAATCGTGACCAGTGAAGTCGTGACCACTGCCGTCGTGAACAGCACGACGGCAGGCAGCACCGCCATCCCCGCGAGCCTGGAGGAACACCGTGATCGATGAAGCGCTCTTCGATGCCGAGGAGAAGATGGAGAAGACCGTCGCGTCGGCGAAGGACGACCTCGGCGGTATCCGAACCGGCCGTGCCAACCCGGGCATGTTCAACCGCATCGCGATCGAGTACTACGGCGCGATGACCCCGATCTCGCAGGTCGCGTCGATCACGGTGCCGGAGGCGCGGCTCCTCGTGATCAAGCCGTACGAGGCGTCCCAGCTCGGGCCGATCCAGAACGCGATCCGCAACTCGGACCTGGGTGTCAACCCGACCGACGACGGCACCCTGATCCGCGTCTCGGTTCCGCAGCTGACCGAGGAGCGGCGACGCGAGCTGGTCAAGCAGTCGAAGGCCAAGGGGGAGGACGCGAAGGTCGCGATCCGCAACGTGCGCCGCAAGGCGATGGACGAGCTGAACCGCATCCAGAAGGACGGCGAGGCCGGCGAGGACGAGGTCGCGCGCGCGGAGAAGGAGCTCGACAAGACCACGGCCAAGTACGTGGCGCACATCGACGAGCTGGTCAAGCACAAGGAAGCCGAATTGATGGAGGTCTAGGCGGTGTCCACCGACAGTCCCACCGGCGCGGAGCGCCACGATGGGACGGATGGCTCCCGTGCGAACGGGACAACCGCCGCTGTCACCTCCAAGGCGGGTCGAAACCTGCCCGCCGCGATCGCGGTCGGGGTGGGCCTCGGCGCGCTGGTGATCGTGTCGCTGTTCTTCGTGCCGAAGGTGTGGTTCGGGATCGTCGCCGCGGCGATCGCGATCGCGACCTGGGAGGTGGCGTCGCGGCTGCGGGAGAGCGACGTCCTCGTCCCGTTGATCCCGTTGATCCTCGGCGGTCAGGCGATCATCTGGCTGGGGTGGCCGTACGGCACCACCGGGGTGCTGGCGGGATTCGCCGGCACCGCGCTGGTGTGCATGGTGTGGCGGCTGCTGGCGCAGGGCCTGCAATCGGCGCCGCGAAACTATCTGCGGGACATGGCGATCACCGTGTTCGTTGCGGCGTGGCTGCCGTTGCTCGCGTCGTTCGCGACTCTGATGGTCACCCACGAGGGCGGAAACAAGTGGGTGTTCGTGTTCATGATCGGTGTCGTCTGCTCGGATGTCGGCGGCTACACGGCCGGGGTGCTGTTCGGTAAGCACCCGATGGTGCCCGCGATCAGCCCGAAGAAGTCCTGGGAGGGTCTCGGCGGGTCCCTGGTCTTCGCGGTCCTCGGGTCGCTGGCGACGGTCACCCTGATCCTGGACGCCAACCCGTTCATCGGCGTCCTGCTCGGTGTCGTGCTGGTGATCACCGGAACCCTCGGCGACCTGATCGAGTCCCAGGTCAAACGCGACCTCGGGATCAAGGACATGGGCACCCTGCTGCCCGGGCACGGCGGCATCATGGACAGGCTCGACTCGCTGCTGCCATCGGCGTTCGTGACCTGGCTGGTGCTCACCGCCCTGCTCTGACGCCCGCCGAACCCATGACTCGCCGACCGCCCCCGGGCGTCCCGATCCCCAGCCCGAACATCTGGCACTGGCCGCGGATCTACGAGGTGGAGAACCGCGCCCAGGACGTGGACGGCGCGATCTTCGAGACGCTGGCCCGCGTCGCCGACTGGACCGACCGCGACGTCCTCGACGTCGGGTGCGGCACCGGTTTCCACCTGCCGGTGTTCGCGGCGGACGCGCGCAGCGTGACCGGGGTCGAACCGCATCCGCCGCTGGTCGACGCCGCCCGTGAGCGCACCGCGCGGTTGCCCGGCGTGCGGGTGCTTGCCGGCAGCGCGGAGACGCTGCCGGTGCCGGACCGCAGCGTCGACGTCGTGCACGCCCGGACCGCGTACTTCTTCGGTCCCGGCTGCGGCCCCGGGATCACCGAGGCGATGCGCGTGCTGCGGCCCGGCGGGGTGCTTGTCGTCGTGGACCTGGATGCGAGGGCGCCCGGCTACGGCGACTGGATGCGCGCGGACCTGCCGCACTACGACCCGGCGGCGGTGGAGGCGTTCTTCGCCGCGCAGGGCTTCGACCTGACGCGGGTGGCGACGCGGTGGGAGTTCGAGGACCGGCGCGCGCTGCGGGCCGTCCTCGGTATCGAGTTCACCGAGCGGACCGCGGACCGGGCGTTCGCGCAGACCTCGGGGATGTCACTCGAGGTCGGGTACCGCGTCCACACCCGGCGGGCGCCGCAGGGCCTGGTCCTGCGTTGACTCAGACCAGCTCCGGGTCGGTGGTCAGCTCCACCGTCGCCCACAGGTCGTAGGGCAGTTCCCGCAGACGGCGGGCGACCTGCCTGCGGACCTCGTCCTCGGTCGCCAGGTCCCAGGCCGTGCCCGAGACCAGGAACACCACCTCGACGTACACCTTGCGACCGACCTTGCCGATCGCGATGTCCGGCGCGGGTAGATCGAACTTGTCGCGGACCTGCTCCACCGCCCGGTGGATCGGCTCCTGGATCTGCGGTCCCGGGGCGCTCTCGAGCAGTTCGAGCATGCCGCCGCGGATCAGGGTCCACGGTTGGGGGAGCAGCACCGCGCAGCTGATGAGCACCAGCGCCGAGTCGACGTAGCGGTCGGCCGACGAGTACTCGGTCCGGCCGAGCACCCACACGACGACGCCGCCGACCGCGACGACGGCGCTGAACACCGCCGAGGATGCCCACTGGGTCGCCTCCGCCGCCAGCAGATCCGACGCGGTCGCGGCCCGGCGAACGTACAGGTACGTCGCCGTCGCCGCGATGGTGCCGATCAGGCCGTACACCAGCAGCGACCCGCCGGCGACCTCGGATCCGCCGTCGACGATCACCCGGACCGCCTCCATCGCGGCGTAGCCGAGCGTGAGGAGCAGCGCGAGACCCTGGACCACCACGACCACCGGGGTGAGGGCCTCGCGGCCGAACGGGAAGCGCGCGGTCGGCCCGCCCGCGACGATCCGGGACGCGGCCAGCGACAGCCATGTCAGGGCGGCGCCCAGCGCGGCGTAGGCGCCGTCGAGGAGGATCACCTGCGAGTTCGACGCGATGCCCCACGCCACCGCGAGCACCGCGAGGGTGCAGGTCACCGCCATCGACACCCGCAGGACGCTCCGTTCGCGACGCAGGTCGGCGGCCGTGGGTGCCACCGGTCAGTCCGCGGTGGTGGCCCGCTTGGCCAGGCGCCGGATCTGCACGATCCGCACCCCGCCCGCCAACGCCATGATCAGCGCACCCGCGATGGCGGCGAGCAGCAGGCTCACCCCGAGCGGCAGCGAGAACTCCCACAGGAAGAGGTTGAGCGTCACCGAGTCCAGGTTCTGCAGGATGAACACCAGCAGCAGGATCAGAACCAGCACGCCGATGACCAGTCCGGTCCAGGTGGCGGCCGCCTTGGTGTGACCGAGGCTGGTGTGCCGCCGGACGGCCTCGACTTCGGGTGAGGGGGTCGGCGCCGGGACGCTCGGCTGATCTGGCGGGGAGGGAACCGGGGCGGCAGGCCGGTCCGGTCGCCCGGTCGAATCGGAGGCGTCGGGGTTGGGCCCCTCAGTGGTGGACATGCTGTGATCATCACGCACCGTATGTGTGATTGCACGCGCATCCCGCCGGCGAAATTCGCATGTCGCCGGTGGTCGGTGGGACACTGGGCAACACTATGGCCGTTTCCCTGCCCCTCGTGTTCAACGCCCCGCGTCGCGGCATGCCGCCGACGCACCTCGCCGACCTCGATGCGGAGGGCCGGAAGGCGGCCGTCAAGGAACTCGGCCTGCCCGGTTTCCGTGCCGACCAGCTGGCCCGTCAGTACTACGGCCGGCTCGAGGCGGACCCCGACAAGATGACCGACCTGCCCGCCGCCGTGCGGGAGAAGGTCGGTGACGCGCTGTTCCCGACGTTGCTGACCCCGGTCAAGCACGTCGCCTGCGACGACGGCACCACCCGCAAGACGCTGTGGAAGGCGAACGACGGGACGCTGCTCGAGTCGGTGCTGATGCGCTACCCGGACCGCGCGACGCTGTGCATCTCCAGCCAGGCAGGCTGCGGCATGGCCTGCCCGTTCTGCGCGACCGGGCAGGGTGGACTGAACCGGAACCTGTCGACCGCGGAGATCGTCGACCAGGTCCGGGCGGCCGCCGCCGCGATGCGCGACGGCGAGGTGGCCGGCGGTGAGGGCCGGCTGTCGAACGTCGTCTTCATGGGCATGGGCGAACCGCTGGCGAACTACAAGCGCGTGGTCGCTGCGGTGCGCCGCATCACGTCGCCCGCGCCCGAGGGGCTCGGGCTGTCGCAGCGGTCGGTCACCGTCTCGACGGTCGGGCTTGCGCCGGCGATCCGCAAGCTCGCCGACGAGGGTTTGTCGGTGACGCTGGCGGTGTCGCTGCACACCCCGGACGACGAACTGCGCGACACCCTGGTTCCGGTGAACAACCGGTGGTCCGTGGCGGAGGTGCTCGACGCCGCCCGCTACTACGCCGACAAGACCGGGCGCCGGGTGTCGATCGAGTACGCGCTGATCAAGGACGTCAACGACCAGCCGTGGCGCGCCGACATGCTCGGCAAGAAGCTGCACAAGGCGCTCGGCTCGCTGGTGCACGTGAACCTGATCCCGCTGAACCCGACCCCGGGCAGCGAGTGGGACGCGGCGCCGAAGGACGTCGAGCGCGAGTTCGTGCGCCGCGTCATCGCACAGGGCGTCTCGTGCACCGTCCGCGACACCCGCGGCCAGGAGATCGCCGCCGCGTGCGGTCAGCTCGCTGCGGAGAACTGACGAGACCTGCCGGGGACACGGCGAAACGACGACGGCCGCGCGGCTCCGGGGGAGCGGCGCGGCCGTCGTCGTAGGTGTGTGGTTACCGCGGCTTGCGGCGACGAACGATGTCGAGCACCAGCATGACGATCATGGCGGCGGAGAGGCCGACCAGCCACAGGTCCTCGACCTTGCCCTCGTGGTTGCCGATCGTGTACAGGAGCAGGAACAGCGCGAAGAACCAGCCCAGGAAGCGGAACAGTCGCGGCGCCTCACCGCTCCAGCCCCATTCCGCAGAGGGCACCTCGGCGGTGTCGACTTTGCTGGTGACGATGGGCTCGCTGGCGGCCACGGCCGATCCTCCTGCTCGTGCGGGTGTGCATATTGCTCGCATATCGTGGCATACGACCCGCCGTCGTAGCGAGCGGGGTGGGCATGTGGGAGGGGTGTTTCGCGTGACCGTCACACCGACCGGACGAGTCGTTCGCCGCGACAGCGGTGCGGACCTCGTCATCGACCGCCGGTTTCCCGACCCGATCGAGGAGGTGTGGGCCGCCGTCACCGAATCCGACCGCACGGCAGCCTGGTTCGGTCCGTGGACCGGAACCGGGGCTCCGGGCAACACCATTCGTGTGCAGATGCTCTTCGAGGAGGGCGAACCGTGGATGGACATGACCGTCGAGGCCTGCGAGGCGCCGACCCGATACGTCGTGTCCTCGTCGGACGAGTTCGGGTCGTGGCTGATGGAGGTGCAGTTGGTCGCGGAACCGGACGGAACCCTCCTGAGCCTGATCCAGCATCTCGACGAGGCGTCGGTCGCGGTGGCCGTCGACACCGGACCCGGCTGGGAGTACTACCTCGATCTGCTTGTCGCCGCCCGCACGGGTGGATCGCGGCCGCAGTTCGACGACTACCTCGCGATGAAGGGTCATTACGAGTCGGAGGTCGCGCGGCTCGGGGAGAACCGATGACGATCCGCGTCACCGGTGCCGCCAACGCGCAGTGGCCGACGGCCCACACCGCCCGGTCCCGGTGACCGTCGGCCTGTCAGGTTGCTCTCAGGCGCCATCGGGAAGAATGGACGGCGTGTCTGACACTTCTCCCGTTCGGGTGCTCCTGCTCGGCAGCACCGGCTCCATCGGCACCCAGGCCCTCGAGGTCGTCGCCGCGAACCCCGGCAAGTTCACCGTCGTCGGTCTGGCGGCGGGCGGCGGCAACGTCGACCTGCTCGCCGAACAGATCCGGGCGACCGGAGTGACGCGGGTCGCGGTCGCCGACCCGGCCGCGGCGGCCCGGCTGGACCTGCCGGGTGTGCTGTCGGGCCCCGGTGCGGTGACCGAGCTCGTCCGGACCACCGAGGCGGACGTGGTGCTCAACGCGCTCGTCGGCTCGCTCGGACTGGAACCGACACTCGCCGCGCTCGAGTCCGGCGCCCGGTTGGCGCTGGCGAACAAGGAGTCCCTCGTCGCCGGCGGGCCCCTGGTGACCGCCGCCGCCGCGCCCGGTCAGATCGTGCCCGTCGACTCCGAGCACTCGGCGCTCGCGCAGTGCCTGCGTGGCGGGCGCGCCGAGGAGGTGGACCGGCTGGTGCTCACCGCGTCGGGCGGGCCGTTCCGCGGCTGGACCGCGGAGGCGCTCGAGTCCGTGACCCCGGAGCAGGCCGGCGCCCACCCGACGTGGTCGATGGGCCCGATGAACACCCTCAACTCGGCGTCCCTGGTGAACAAGGGTCTCGAGCTGATCGAGACGCACCTGCTGTTCGGCATCGACTACGACCGCATCGACGTCACCGTGCATCCGCAGTCGATCGTGCACTCGATGGTCACGTTCACCGACGGCTCGACCCTCGCGCAGGCCAGCCCGCCGGACATGAGGCTGCCGATCGCCCTCGCCCTCGGCTGGCCCGACCGGGTGCCCGGCGCGGCCGCCGCCTGCGACTTCACCACCGCCGCGACGTGGACCTTCGAACCTCTCGACAACGCCGTCTTCCCGGCCGTCGACCTGGCCCGGGCGGCGGGGAAGGCCGGCGGCTGCATGACCGCGGTCTACAACGCCGCGAACGAGGTCGCCGCGCAGTACTTCCTCGACGGTGCCGCGACGTTCCCGTCGATCGTGCGGACCGTGGAGCGTGTTCTCGCCGGTGGCGGCCAGTGGTCGGCGGCACCGGCTACCGTGGACGACGTGCTCGCGGCTGACTCCTGGGCCCGGGCCCGGGCACACGAGCTCGTCGAGCGGAAGGGCTAGGACGAAACGGTGTTGATCGGGGAGGCCGCGGCCGCATGTTGATTATCGGTGTGGTGCTGTTCGCGCTCGGCATCACGGTCTCGATCGCGCTGCACGAGGCGGGCCACATGTGGACCGCGCGCAAGCTCGGCATGAAGGTCCGTCGCTACTACATCGGCTTCGGTCCGAAGATCTTCTCCTTCCGGCGCGGCGAGACCGAGTACGGGCTCAAGGCCATCCCCGCGGGCGGGTTCTGTGACATCGCGGGCATGACCGTGCACGACGAACTCGCCCCCGACGAGGTCGACCGGGCCATGTACAAGCAGAAGACGTGGAAGCGTCTGGTCGTCATGTCCGGCGGCATCGCGATGAACTTCCTGCTCGGTCTGGCTCTGGTCGTGGTGCTCGCGGTCGGGTGGGGCCTGCCGAACATGAACCAGCCGCCGGAGACGCAGCTCGGCGCGATGAGCTGCACCTCGGACCAGATCGACGCGCAGACGCTGGCGAAGTGCTCCGGCACCGGCCCGGCCGAGGCGGCGGGCCTGCGTGAGGGCGACCTGGTCACCGCGATCGGCGGGGTGCCGGTCGAGACGTGGAGCCAGTTCCAGACCCAGACCCGGAAGCAGACCGGCCCGGTCGACTTCACGATCGAGCGCGACGGCCGGTCGATGACGGTGACCGTGGTGCCCGACCAGGTCCAGCGGATGGTCACGAACGCCGACGGAACGGTGACCACCACGACCGTCGGCGCGATCGGTGTGTCCCCGGACTACTACGAGCCCGTCAAGTACAACGTCGCGGCCGCGATCCCGGCCTCGGTGGCGTTCACCGGGGACCTGATGGTCGAGTCGGTCAAGGGCCTCGCCGAGTTGCCGAGCAAGGTCGGCGACCTGTGGACCGCGGTCACCGGTGGAGAACGCGCCCAGGACACCCCGGTCAGCGTCGTCGGGGCGTCGGTGATCGGCGGTCAGGCGGCCGAGCGTGGCCTGTGGGAGATGTTCATTCTGCTGCTCATCAGCCTGAACTTCTTCCTCGGCGTCTTCAACCTGCTGCCGCTGCTGCCCCTCGACGGCGGCCACATGGCCGTCGCGGTGTACGAGAAGATCCGCAACACGCTGCGCATCCGTCGCGGACTGCCTGCGGGCGGGCCGGTCGACTACACGAAGCTGATGCCGCTCACCTATGTGGTGATCGTCATCGGCGGCGCGTTCATGCTGCTGACCCTGACCGCCGACATCGTCAATCCGATCAAGATTTTCTAGCCCGGAGGACGTGCCTTCCGATCCCCTCACGGCGCCCCCGGCAAGGATCGGGAGACACGACCTAGACTTTCCTGGTACCGCAAAGAAAGAAGGCAACCGTGACCAGCCCCGTCGGTTTGGGCATGCCCGATGTTCCCGCCGTCCTCGCTCCCCGCCGCAAGACCCGGCAGTTGATGGTCGGCAACGTCGGTGTCGGCAGCGATCATCCGGTGTCGGTGCAGTCGATGTGCACCACCAGGACGCACGACGTGAACGCGACCCTGCAGCAGATCGCCGAGCTCACGGCGTCCGGATGCGACATCGTCCGGGTCGCGTGCCCGCGGCAGGAGGATGCCGACGCGCTCGCCGAGATCGCACGCAAGAGCAAGATTCCCGTCATCGCGGACATCCACTTCCAGCCGCGCTACATCTTCGCCGCCATCGACGCCGGCTGTGCCGCGGTGCGGGTCAACCCCGGCAACATCAAGGAGTTCGACGGCCGCGTCAAGGAGGTCGCGAAGGCGGCCGGGGACGCGGGCATCCCGATCCGGATCGGCGTCAACGCCGGATCCCTCGACCCACGGCTCATGCAGAAGTACGGCAAGGCCACCCCGGAGGCCCTCGTCGAGTCGGCGCTGTGGGAGGCGGGCCTGTTCGAGGAGCACGGCTTCGGCGACATCAAGATCTCCGTCAAGCACAACGACCCGGTCGTGATGGTGGAGGCGTACCGGCAGCTGGCCGCGCAGTGCGACTATCCGCTGCACCTGGGCGTCACCGAGGCCGGTCCGGCGTTCCAGGGCACCATCAAGTCCGCCGTCGCGTTCGGTGCGCTGCTCAGCGAGGGCATCGGCGACACCATCCGAGTGTCGCTGTCCGCGCCACCGGCCGAGGAGATCAAGGTCGGCACGCAGATCCTGCAGTCGCTGAATCTGCGCCCGCGCAAGCTGGAGATCGTCTCGTGCCCGTCGTGCGGACGCGCACAGGTCGACGTGTACACGCTGGCGAACGAGGTGACCGCCGGGCTCGAGGGCATGGAGGTGCCGCTGCGGGTTGCGGTGATGGGCTGCGTCGTCAACGGTCCCGGCGAGGCGCGCGAGGCGGACCTCGGTGTCGCGTCCGGCAACGGCAAGGGCCAGATCTTCGTCAAGGGCCAGGTCATCAAGACCGTCCCCGAGGCGCAGATCGTGGAGACGCTGATCGAGGAGGCGATGCGCATCGCGGAGGAGATGGGCAACGATTCCGAATCGGGATCGCCTGTCGTCACCGTGAGCTGATCGCGCACCGTATCCTGTCGGCACGCCCACCGTGAGGAACGGCGTGACTGTCCGCTTTCTTCGACGAGACCCGGGGGTGACGGGGTGCTCAAACTCCTCGGCGCCAGGCAACTCGGCGCACGGGACCGCGCTGACGTGCTGCGGGTCCTCGACGCCGACCCCGTCGCCACCTGCATGGTCGCCGCGCGGGTGCAGGACCTCGGGGTCGAGCCGCGGTCGATCAACGGGGAGTTGTGGAGTCGTGGCGGCCCCGACGAGTCGCTGTGCTTCTCCGGGGCGAACCTGGTCCCACTGCGTGGCAGCATCGGCGACCTGCGCGCGTTCGCGGATCGGGCGTGCCGGTTCCCGCGGATGTGTTCCTCCCTCGTGGGGCGTGCCGAGCTGACCATGCCGCTGTGGGAGATGCTCGAATCCGACTGGGGTCCGGCGCGGGAGGTCCGCGCCGAGCAGCCGCTGCTCGCGTTGGCGGCCCGGCCGCTCGTCGAACCCGATCCCGACGTCCGGCTCGTCCGGATGGACGAACTCGACACCTACCTCTGCGCCGCCGTCGAGATGTTCATCGAGGAGGTCGGGGTGGATCCGCGCGCCGGGGACGGCGGTCGCGGCTACCGGCGCCGGGTCGCCGGGCTGATCGCCGCGGGCCGTGCGTTCGCCCGATTCGAGGACGGCCAGGTGTTGTACAAGGCGGAGATCGGCTCCGCGTCTCGGCAGGTCGGCCAGATCCAGGGCGTGTGGGTGCATCCCGACCACCGATCCCGCGGGCTCGGCGCCGCCGGAACCGCGGCCGTCGCGGCCGCCGTGGTCCGGGGTGGGCGCACCGCCAGTCTCTACGTGAACAGCTTCAACGTGCCGGCTCGGCGGGCATACGAGCGGGTCGGCTTCACCCAGGTCGCGACCTTCTCGACCGTCCTCCTCGACTGACGCGGCAGCCGTCGGGTGCCGTGCTCCGGCTGGGGTGAATCTCACGCGTGGTCGATCGGCCGAATGTGTCGGCGGCACACCTACTATGGGCGTCGATGAACTCTCGTGTCGCCCGCCGTGTCCGCACCCCGCTCGCTCTCGCCGTGACGGGGGCGTTGACCGTGGGCCTCGCCGCCTGCACCCCGAAACCCGACGGACCCGAGCCGGCCGCGCAGGAATTCGTCTCCGCGCTCGCGGAGCGGGACACCGAGGCCGCGGCTGCCCTGTCCGACCGCCCGGACGTCGCGCAGCGGGCGCTCGACTCGGCGTGGGAGAACCTGCAGGCCGAGTCGATGACCGCGACGCTGGGTTCGGTCCGCGTCACCGGCGACACCGCGACCGTCGGCTACACCTACGAGTGGCACCTGCCGAAGGAGCGCGTGTGGACCTACTCCGGTGATCTGCAGATGGGACGCAAGGACGGGGACTGGGCGGTGCGCTGGAGTTCGACCGACCTGCACCCGAAACTCGGTGACACCCACACCATGTCGTTGCGGGCCACGCCGGCGCCGCGGGCGCGGGTCAACGAACGCTCCGGCACCGACGTCCTGGTGCCCGGCACGATCGAGCGGATCAAGCTGGACGCACGCAAGGCGGGCAACCTGGGGTCCGTCGCGGCCGCGCTCGCGAAGATCCTTGCGCCGTTCGACAAGTCGCTGACGGCGCAGTCCATCGCCGAGTCGGCATCGACCGTCAAGGGCACCTATCTGGTCGCGAGCCTGCGCCAGGAGGACTACGAGACGGTCGCCGCCTCGCTCGCCGAACTGCCGGGCGTCACGGTCGACGAGGAGGCCGACCTGGTGTCCACCGACCGCGACTTCGCGCCCGACCTGATCGGCCAGGTCAAGAAGCGGGTCATCGACGAGGTGGACGGAACCGCGGGGTGGAGTGTGGTCACCGTCAACCAGAACGGTGTCGACACCGACGTGCTCACGGACACGAAACCGCAACCGGCGCCGTCGTTCTCGGTGAGCCTGGACCGGCCGATCCAGGTGGCCGCGCAGAACGCCGTCAATGCCCGCACCGACCAGGCGATGATGGTGGTGATCCAGCCGTCGACGGGCGCGATCCTCGCCGTCGCGCAGAACAAGGCCGCCGACCGCGACGGCCCGGTCGCGTCCACCGGCATGTACCCGCCCGGGTCGACGTTCAAGATCGTCACCGCGGGCGCCGCCATCGACAACGGTCTCGCGCAGCCCGGCACCATGGTCGGCTGTCCGGGCCGGATCACGATCGGCGAGCGGTCGGTGCCGAACTACAACGAGTTCGCGCTCGGCACCGTCTCGATGAGCACCGCGTTCGCCCGGTCCTGCAACACCACCTTCGCGAAACTGGCCAGCGAGATGGAGCCGGACGCGTTGACGAAGGCGGCGGCACAGTTCGGTATCGGGGTCGACTACGAGGTGCCCGGCCTGCCGACGGACTCGGGGTCGGTGCCCCCGGCCGAGGATCTCGTGCAGCGCACCGAGGACGGCTTCGGGCAGGGCAAGGTCGTCGTCAGCCCGTTCGGCATGGCGTTGGCCGCCGCGACCGTCGCGAACGGTTCGACGCCGGTGCCGCACCTGATCCTCGGTGACGAGACCACCGTCGACGGCGACCGCACGGCGATCACCCCGGAGATGGTCAGCGGTCTGCGCGGCATGATGCGCGAGGTGGTCACCTCCGGTACCGCGACCCGGATCGCCGGCGAGGGCGACGTGTACGGCAAGACCGGTGAGGCCGAGGTCGACGGCGGCTCGCACGCCTGGTTCGTCGGCTATCGCGGGGACATCGCCTTCGCCACCCTCGTGGTCCGCGGCGGCAGTTCCGACAACGCGGTCGCCGTCACCAACGACATGTTCGCGGCGCTGCCGGAAGGCTACTGACCCGCACCCGTCACGCTCGTGCCCGAGCCGGTACCTCCCGGGCGAGCAGCAGGGCCACCGCGCCGAGGAGGGTTCCGGTGACTCGGCGCTGCCATGTCGCCCACGCGGGGCGCGCGGCGATCAGTGCGGCGACCGAGCCCGCCGCGATCACGATCGCCGCGTTCACGGCGACGCTGACCGCGATCTGCACGCCGCCCAGCGCGAATCCCTGTGCCACGGGGTGCCCGCGGCCCGGGTCGACGAACTGCGGGATCAGCGCGAGATAGATGATCGCCGCCTTCGGATTGAGCAGGTTGGTGACCAACCCCATCCCGAAGAGCCTGCCGGTCGAGTCGCGGGACAGTGACGCCGGTTCGAACAGGCCTCGTCCGCCGGGTTTGAGCGCCTGCCAGGCGAGGTAGGCCAGGTAGCCCGCGCCGGCCGCCTTGAATCCCGTGTACAGCCACGGAACCGCGAGGAAGACCACCGCCAGACCCAGGTTCGCCATCGCCATGTAGATCACGAATCCCGTCGCCGTGCCGGACAACGAGATCAGACCGGCCGTGCGGCCCTGGCTGATGCTGCGAGACACCAGGTACATCATGTTCGGCCCCGGGGTGAGGACCATTCCCAGTGCCGTCAACGCCATACCCAACGCCGCCGCCGTCGAAATCACCACGCCCCCAGGCTGCCCGGCAGGTGCGATGTGGTCGACAGCCAGATCGCGAACACTGGCCTGCTGCGGTCCAGGGCGCGCGTCAGGAGTAGACGACGGCCCGGATCACGCGGAGGGACCTGCGATCGAGATAGCAGCACAGCAGGGCCGGGGAGCCGTCGGCGGTGCAGGAGGCGGTGACGGCGTCCCCCGCGGCGATGACCTTGGTCAGGTCGGTCACGGTACGTCCGCCGAGGACCGCCCGGGCGTCGGCGTCTCCGCGTCCGGCGGACTCGACGAGTCGCCGCACGGACTGCTTGCCGCGTTCTCCGACGCTGCGGACCGCGGCGCCGAAGGCGAGGGATCCGCCCAGGCCCTGGTGCCGCAGCATCCGCGCGCCCATCGACATGCCGACCTTGAGTTTCGCCGGATCGACCCCCGCGACCTGCGCGAACATCGGTGCGACCGCCCAGTGCGCGGCGATCCGACGGATCCGCGGTTCGCCGTCATCGAGGGTGGTCTCGTACAGCAGGTGCATCGGGGCCTTCGCGGCAACGCCTCCGCCGAGACGGGTCTCGATGGTGACGTCGCGGACCACGGTCAGGCCGTCGACGATGTCGTCGCGGTCGATGTGGAACCGAATGTCGTTGGGGGCGATGAAGGTGTCCCAGAACCGGGCGAGGGGTTCGCCGCCGCGGCGGAGGCTGCGCTTGTCGTACAGGCCGCCGAGGACGGGCCGCCCGCCGACCGGGTCCTCGACGACGTGCTGGCGGGCGAACAGGCCCAGCCACGCGGCCTTGTCGTGGGCGGCGACCGCGGCGGGGGAGGCGTGCGCGAGCGCGAGCAGGGTGGTGGGGTCGGCGAGCATGGCACACCTCGGATCGGTGACGGCGTCGGGCATCGCGGAGTATGCCAGAAAGTTGGAACGCGTTCTAGAAGTCAGTTGCTGGGGCCCTGCGGATTCGTGGGATCCTGCGGGGCGTCCCCGAGGTACTCGGGATGCAGTTCGCCCTTGACCCCGAGTTTCGTGTTCACCAGGTGGTTGACGAACCACAGCACCACACCGATCGCGAGCAGCACCCCGGCGATCGCGTACTGCTCGGGGTTGCGGTCGGTGAACGGAGTGGCGAGGAATGCGCAGCTCAGCGCCCCGACGACCGGCAGGGCAGTGGGTGCGCGGAAATGCTTGTGCTCCACCGGGTCCCGGCGTAGGACCAGCACCGCGACGTTCACGATGGTGAAGACGCACAGCAGTAGCAGCGCCGTGGTGCCGCCGAGCTGCGGCACCTCGCCGACGAACGTGATCAGCCCCAGTGCCAGCAGGGTGGTGAACGCGATCGCGATGTACGGCGTGCGGCGGGTGCGGTGCACCCGGCCCAGTTGCGGCGGCAGCACGTGCTGGCGGCTCATGCCGTAGAGGAGGCGGCTGGCCATCAGCATGTTGATCAGTGCGGTGTTCGCGACCGCGAACATCGTGATGAACGCGAAGATCCCGAGCGGGAAGCCGGGGGCGCCGGCCTGCACGACCTTGAGTAACGGGGTGTCGCCCTCGCCCAGTTCGTCGGCAGGCACCAGTGCGATCGCGGTCACGGACACCAGCACGTAGATCAGGCCGGTGAACAGCAGCCCGATCAGGAGCACGCGCGGGAAGATCCGGCTCGGTTCCTTGCACTCCTCGGCCATGTTCACCGAGTCCTCGAATCCGACCATCGCGTAGAAGGCCAGAGTCGTCGCGGCGATCACGCCTCCGAGCGCGGTGCGGTCGCCGGTGTCGAACGTCATCGCGCGGGAGAAGTCGCCCTCGCCGACTCCGAGCGCCCACATGCCGATGAAGATGATGATCAGCAGTCCGGACAGTTCCACGCAGGTGAGGACCACGTTGATCTTGACCGACTCGCCGACCCCGCGGAAGTTGACCGCCGCGACCACCAGCATGAACGCCACGCCGAGCAGGGTGATGCCGATGCCGGTGCGCACGTCCAGCTCGAAGGCCTCGGCGAAGTTCGCCGCGAACGCCCGGGACGCGGTGGCCGCCGAGGTGATACCCGAGCACATCACCGCGAACGTGACCATGAACGTGAGGAACTGGAGACCGAACGCCTTGTGCGTGTACAGGGCGGCGCCGGCCGCCTGCGGATACTTGGTGACCAGTTCCAGATAGCTGAAGGCGGTGATCATCGCGACGACGAAAGCGACCAGGAACGGCAGCCACACCACGCCGCCGACGTCGTTCGCGACCTGGCCGGTCAGTGCGTAGATCCCGGTACCGAGGATGTCGCCGACGATGAACAGCAGCAGCAGCCACGGGCCCATCACGCGCTTGAGGGTCGGTTCGTGCCCGGTGGTGGACGACGGTGCGGCCATGGCCCCTCCTCGCGCTGACTGGATCTATGGAAGCAGACCGAGGCGCCTCGCGCTGACCACCGCCTCGTGCCGCGAGTGCGCGTCGAGCTTGCCCATCGCGCTGCGCAGGTAGCTCTTGACGGTCTCCGGTCCCAGCGAGAGCCGGTGCGCGACTTCATTGTTCGTGCAGCCGAGGGCGATGTGCGCGAGGACGTCGAGTTCGCGCGGGGAGAGGGTGACCGCAGACGGCTCGGCACCCTCCGCGAGCAGTCCGGCGAGCTTGTCGGCGACCACACGCAGCCGGCTCCGCAACGCGTTGTCCGGTACGTCCTGGGCCAGGCTCCGCAGCTCCGCGTGCGCGTCCCGGATGCCCTCCGACACGGCGGCGTCCGCGGGACCGGAACTGGTCTCCCGGGTCCCGAGCAGTCGCAGCCGCCGGTCCACCTCGTCCCGGATCGCGATCTCCGCGGCCAGCCTGCGCCCGGACAGCGTGAGCAGTTCCGCGGTCCGGTCACCGATCGGGGTGGATTCGCGGATCGCGGCGTAGAGCACGGCACGGGAGACGCCGTCGACGACGACGGGGACGGCGATCACCGACCGCAGGCCCTCGCCGAGGACTGGTCCGTCGAAGTGGTGGGTGATGTTCAGGGCGCTGCGATAGTCGGGCACCGACGCCGGCCGGCGCTGGTGCGAGACGCGTCCACCGAGCCCGGACGACGACGGGACGGTGAGTCCTTTCAACCCGTTGGTTCGGGTGCCGAGGAACTCGCTGAGCAGCAGGTTTCCGTCGTGGACCTCACCGCCGAACAGCACCGGTACGTCGGTGAGGCTCGCGGTCAGTCGCAGTTCGGCGCGCAGCGCGTCCCCGTCGCGGGGACGGAGGAGCGCGTCGCGGGGGCTCGTCGGCGTCGGCATCGGTGCGGCTACCCCTTTCCGGGGGTGGTGTGGAGACCTTGTGAGCTAGATCATAAGGCGAGTGAAGTGTCCGGCGTCATGCCGGAGTGAAGTGGGAAGGAACCTCCATGGTCGACAACAGTGCCGCGACGAGTCGTGCAGATGCTGATGCGCGGGTGCGCGAGCTGCTCGGTCAGTACGACACCGCCGATGCCTGCGCGGCCGAGCTGCTCTGCGACCGGCATCCTGCCGAGGATGTCGCGTTCACCGTGATCGAGGGCGACCTGTCCTCCCGCGACCTCACCTACGGCGAGCTGCGCGCCGAGTCGACGAAGTTCGCCGCCGCCCTCGCCGACCTCGGCGTCGAGCCCGGCGACTGCGTCGCCACCCTGATGGGCAAGTCCGCGGAGCTGGTCGTCGCGCTGCTCGGGATCTGGCGGCGTGGCGCGGTGCACGTGCCGCTGTTCACCGCGTTCGCGTCCCCGGCGATCGCGTTCCGGCTCGACTCGTCCGGCGCGAAGGTCGTCGTCGCGGACCGGAACCAGCTCGACAAGCTTGCGCCCGGCGAGGACATTCCCGCCGACGCGCCGTGGACGGTGATCGTCGCTGCCGGTGAACCGGAGTCCGACGGTCAGCTGAAGCTGGCGGCCCTTCTCGCCGCGCATCGCGGGGACGACCCGAAGGGTGCCGCGGTCGCGGTCGGCGCGCAGGGGCCGATCGTGCAGCTGTTCACCTCCGGGACCACCGGAACCCCGAAGGGCGTGCCGGTGCCGGTGCGCGCGCTCGCGTCGTTCCACGGATACATGGAGTTCGGGCTCGACGTGCGACCCGACGACGTGTTCTGGAACGCGGCCGACCCGGGCTGGGCCTACGGGCTGTACTACGCGCTGCTCGGGCCGCTGGCGTCGGGCACGCGAAGCCTGCTGCTGCACGCCGGGTTCTCGGCACCCCTCACCTGGCAGGTGATCGAGAAGTTCGGTGTCACCAACTTCGCCGCCGCGCCGACCGTGTACCGCAGCCTGCGCGCCGACACCAACCCGGTCCCGGCCGGGCTGGCGTTGCGCCGGGCGTCGTCGGCGGGCGAGCCGCTTACCCCCGACGTCGTGGCGTGGTCGCAGTCCACGCTCGGGGTCGAGGTCCGCGATCACTACGGGCAGACCGAGCACGGGATGTTCATCGTCAACGCCTGGGCGGACGGACTGCGCGAGGGTGTGCCGGCCGGGTCGATGGGCCGGGCGCTGCCGGGCTGGTCGTGCGCGGTGCTGCTCGACGACGCCGACGAGGTCGCGCCGCCGCGCACCGCGGGCCGGGTCGCGATCGACACGCACCACAGCCCGATGATGTGGTTCACCGGCTACGTCGACGCCCCGGAGAAGACGAAGCAGCGGTTCAGCGAGGACGGCCGCTGGTACATCACCGGCGACGCGGGCAGCGCCGACGACGACGGGCACTTCTTCTTCAGCTCCCGCGACGACGACGTCATCATCATGGCGGGATACCGGATCGGCCCGTTCGACGTCGAGTCGGTGCTGGTGATGCACGATCAGGTCATCGAGGCCGCCGTCGTCGGCATGCCCGACCAGCTGCGCGGCGAGGTCCTCGAGGCGTTCGTCGTGCTGCGTGACGGGGTGGAGGGCACCGACGAGCTCGAGGCCGACCTGCAGCAGCTGGTGAAGAAGAAGTTCGCCGCGCACGCGTACCCGCGCACCGTGCACTTCGTGCCGTCGCTGCCGAAGACCCCGAGCGGCAAGGTGCAGCGCTACATCCTGCGGAAGGGCTGACAGCGCGTGACGGGGAGTTGGGGGGGGGGGGGGGGGGGCACCCAAAAAACGGAAAAGAGTGTCGGTGAGACGGGGGGGGTGGGAAACCGGAATATAGGTGGGGGGGGCAAAAGTAGGCGACGCCCCCG